>JBBJNS010000168.1:0-3816 GCA_037720745.1 Candidatus Limnocylindrales bacterium | reverse complement strand
ACGAAGTGCTGCTGGAAGTCCGGCTCGACTGCCGTCTCGATCTTCTCGACCGTGCGCACCACGTCCTCGATCTCGGTCCGCGCCGCGCGCGACAGCAGCGCGATGAGCGCGCCGGTACCGGCCGCGTTCCCGGCAGACCTGACGCGTGCCAGGTCGCAATCCGGGATGAGCCCCAGGACCATGGCGTGGAACGGATCGATCTGGCTACCGAAGGCGCCCGCCAGCTTGACCTCATCGATGCTCTCGACCGCCAGGTGGTCCATCAGCAGCCGGGCGCCGGCATACAGGGCCGCCTTTGCCAGCTGGATGGCGCGCACATCGTTCTGGGTCACCAGGATGCGCGGCCGGCCGGCCGCCGAGCCGTCGTGCAGCAGGTATGAGAACGTCCGCCCATCGGCCATGACGCGCGACGAGCGGGCAGCCACGGACCCGTCGATGACCCCATCCGGCGTGATGACACCGGCCAGAAAGAGCTCCGCCACGACCTCCACGATCCCCGAGCCACAGATCCCCGTCACGCCCGTCTCGCGGCTGGCCTCCGCGAACGCCGCATCATCCGACCAGCTGTCCGACCCGATGACCCTGAAGCGGGGCTCCAGCGTCTGCCGGTCGATGCGGACGCGCTCGATGGCTCCCGGCGCGGCACGCTGTCCGCTGCTGATCTGCGCCCCTTCGAAGGCCGGTCCGGTGGGGCTCGAGGCGGCCAGCAGACGGTCGCGGTTCCCCAGGACGATCTCCGCGTTGGTGCCCACGTCCACCACCAGGCTGACCACCTCGCCGACGTGTGGCGCCTCGGCCAGGATGACCCCCGCCGTGTCGGCGCCGACGTGTCCCGCGATGCAGGGCAGGAGGTAGACGCGGGCGCCGGGATGGGTCTTCAGCTCAAGCTCCGCAGCGCGGATCCGGACCGCCCCAGCGGTGGCCAGCGCGAAAGGTGCGGACCCGAGCGGGACCGGATCGATGCCCAGCACGAGGTGGTGCATGATCGGGTTGCCCACCATGGACAGCTCCAGGATCTCGTCGCGCTTGATGCCGGCCTTGGCGGCGAGCCCGGCCAGCAGACCGTTGAGCGTGGTACGCACCGCGGCGGTCATCTCGGCCGCCCCCTGGGGATGCATCATCGCGTAGGAGACGCGGCTCATCAGATCCTCGCCGAAGCGGATCTGCGGGTTCATCACGCCGTTGGAGGCGAGGACGGAGCCGTCGGACAGATCGGCCAGGTGTCCCGCGATGGTCGTCGATCCGACATCGATGGCCACGCCGTAGGCCTTCTCATGCAGGCCGGGCCAGACCGCGCTGATGGTCCGGCCGTCGTGGACCGCCACGGTGACCGCCCACTTGCCGACCTCCAGCGCGGGCTGAAGGGCGCGGATGACGTGAAGGTCGGCTTCCAGGTCGGTCAGCCCCCACTCGGCCTCCAGCGCCGACTGGAGGCGGGCCAGGTCGCCGGATGGCGAGGCGAGCTCGGGGGGAGTGACCTGGACGTAGTGCAGCCGTACCACCGGATCGATGTGGAAGTCGCGGATGTCGAGGCCCTTGCGGACGACCTGGCGGTAGACCTGACTCTCCATCGGGACGTCGATGACGGCATCGCCGCGAAGCTGCGCGACGCACGAGAGGCGACGCTCGTCGTCCAGGCCACGCGCGTCGCGGTACTCCACCTCGGCGGCCGAGAAGGGCGACAGGTGATCGGCGCTGGACTCGATGCCGTGCTTGGCGAAGCTGCCCACACTCTGCTGGACCTGGCACCGGCCGCAGATGCCGCGTCCGCCGCAGACGGAGTCGATGTCCACGCCCAGCGCACGCGCCGCGTCCAGCACGATGGTGCCCGCGGCGAAGCGGCCGCGCCGGCCCGACGGGGTGAAGATGACGAGGGGCTCGGCCGCTGCCGTCATGGGCGAGTCACTCAGCCGGGACCGGTCGACAGGGTCCGACGCCGGTTGATGCGCCGTCCCTGCTCGCCTTCAGCGGGCGCGACGCGGAACGTGCGGATCCACCGAGCCGCGTCGCGGTCATTGCCCAGCAGGACGTCGGCGGCCATGACCGCGTGACGGACACCCTCGGCCAAGGGGTTGGTGATGGCCGAGGTCAAGCCGCTGGCCATGGCCATTGCCAGATACGCGCCGTTGATGCCCTCGCGGTTGGGCAGGCCGAAGCTGACGTTGGACGCCCCACACGTCGAGTTGACCTTGAGCTCGTCGCGCAGCCGGCCCAGGATGCGGAAGACCTGCCGGCCGGCCGTGGGCAACGCACCGATGGGCATCAGCAGGGGATCGACGATGATGTCCTGGCTGGGGATGCCATGGTCCGCGGCGCGCTCCACGATCCGCTTGGCGACCGCGAATCGGACGTCGGGGTCCTCGCTGATGCCCGTCTCATCGTTGCTGATGGCCACGACCGCCGCGTCGTACTTCTTGACCAGCGGCAGGACGCGCGCGAGTTGCTCTTCCTCGCCCGTCACAGAGTTCACCAGGGCCCTCCCCTGGTAGACCGCGAGACCGGCCTCGAGCGCCTCGACGATGGAACTGTCGATCGAGAGCGGGACGTCCGTCAACGATTGGACGAGCTGGATGGTCCTGGCCAGGATGGCCGGCTCATCGGCCAGCGGGATCCCCGCGTTCACGTCGAGCATGTGCGCGCCGGCCGCGACCTGGGCGATGGTGTCGCGCTCCACCCGCGAGAAGTCGCCGGCCTTCATCTCTTCCGCGAGTAGCTTCCGACCGGTCGGGTTGATCCGCTCGCCGATGATGACGAAGGGACGGTCGTCTCCGATCACGACCTCGCGCGTGGCCGAAGCGATGATGGTGTGCGTCATCCCTCGGCCGAACGGGCGGGCGTCTCTTCCGTGGCCGGCGCGAGCACGGATCCACCTGCTACGCCCCCGGACATGATGAGCTCCGCCAGGCGGTGCTTCGTGAACTCCGATTCGAGCCGGTCGGACTCGGTGCGGACCTCAGCCTCGATGTCGTCGCCGCACGCCCGCTGGACCTTGCGCCATTCCTCGATGTAGTCGTTGTAGGCGCGCTTGCCGGCGCGGCTGGCGGCCTTGTCGATGGCGATCTGGAAACGCTGGTGGAGCACCGTCTTGCTCGTTCGCCGTCCATCGCGGGCCACGACCTGGGCGGGGATGTCGCGCCAGAAGATGATCGTCAGCGCGGCCATCGCTCAGGCAGCCTCGACTCGGGCGGCCGCCGCGATGGAGGTCGCCAGCTCACCGTAGCCCGTATGGCGATGCTCGAAGGCGAGACCGAGCCGGCCCGCCGCGGCTCGGGCCAGGATGAGCAGAGCGGGGTCGTCCGTCTGGGAGAGGTAGACCAGGCGCCGGTAGTTGCCGAAGTACATCCCTTCGAGCTCGGGGTGTCGGTCGATGCCCAGTCCGCGGATCACCAGCCGCTCGAAATTCCGGGCCAGGAAGTCGGTCAGCCAGAAGGTCGCGGGCTCCTCGTCAGCCAGGCGGGCGAAGTCGACCCGGCCGGCGAACGACTCGTAACAGTGGGCACCCGGCAGCCGCTCCACGCCCTCCTCCTCCAGCACACGGTCTAGGAGGCCGCCGGTCCCGCAGTCGGCGTAGGCCACGAAGAGCCGCGCATAGCGCCCCTCCGCCCGACCGGCCCGGATCTTCGCGCGAACAGCGCCGGGGATGCCACCCGGGCGATCGTGCAGCGAAGGCGGGAGGCAGGTGACATCGACGTTGGGCAGCGAGCGCGTCACCTCGACCAGCTCGCGGGCGAGCGCGCCGCAGCCGATGACCAGGGCGCGCGGCTCGACCTGACCGTGTTCAGGCGGCGGCATGTCGCTCGTCCAGCAAGCGGCGCG
>JBBJNS010000053.1:0-14084 GCA_037720745.1 Candidatus Limnocylindrales bacterium | reverse complement strand
ACTCCACCGTGTGAGTCTACGGGCAAGCGTGCCCGATGCCCTCAGGGAGTAGCTGCGCGGCTTGCCGCCGACGGGTCAGGTCAGACGGCGGCGTGCCGCCGACGGGTCAGGTCAGACGGCGGCATCCTGCTCCAGCTCGAGGGCCTCCTCGTCGGCCTCCTCGGTGAGCTTCAGCCAGATGAACAGCCCGGCCAGCACGACGAGCGGGATGATGATCATCGCCGCCAGTAGCACCCCGAGCGCGATGCCGAGCATCTTGAGCAGTCGCATGTCGTTATCACGCCTCCTGGTCGTGGGTGGTCCGTACCCGTGATCACGCAGTCTACGGCGTGTCTGTCAAGTCGTGGTGTAGGGCCGGGTTGCGTGGTGAAGCGCCGGGTGAGGTGGGGTGAAGCGGCAGGCGCTGCGTGGTGAAGCGCCGGGTGATGCGTGGTGAAGCGCCGGGTGCCGGGTCGATAAGAGGTGGCGGTCAGCATACCGAGATGAGCGTTCGCGAGCGGCCGGTCGACCGCGGTCGGCGGGTCGCCCGCATCGCCCTGGGCCGAGTCTGCGAGGACGCTCGCCTCGCCAGGGTCGCCGCCGGTCTCAGCCAACGGGAGCTGGCACGCATCGTCGGACGGTCGCCGAGCTGGGTCGCCCGGGTCGAGGCTGGACAGCACGAAGGCCTCCATCTTGCGGATCTTGGCGCGCTGCTTGCAGGGGTGGGCCTGGATCTCCGCCTGGCATCGGCTCCCGGACCCGACGCGCATCGCGACGCGGCGCAGACCGCGCTGCTGCAACGCGTCCGATCGCTCCTCCATGAGAGCTGGGACTGGCGGCTGGAGGTGCCACTGCCGAACCCGAGCGACCGGCGAGCGTGGGATGCGTTGGCGCGCGGCGCAGGTGTGCGGATCGGTGTCGAGGCGGAGACCGGCCCGCGTGATGGGCAGGCCCTGCAACGCCGACTATCCCTGAAACGGCGCGATGGCTTCGTCGATCATCTGGTGCTGGTCCTGTCGGACACGCAGCGCAACCGCCGTTTTCTTCGCGAGTACGAACCATCCCTGCGCACCGACCTGCCCCTCGGTCACCGCGTCCTCGCCGCTTCCTTGCGGCAGGGGCTGGATCCCGGAGGCAGCGGCATCCTCGTCCTCTGACTCTCGTGAGTGGCTGGTCGGTGCGGCGCGAACCGACGGGCGGTCAGCGGTGGGCCGCTCCATCAACCAGCGGGCGGGCTTGCGCCCGACTGGTGTTGCGGCCCACGCATCAAACAGCGGACGGGCCTCGAGCGACACCCACTTCGACCGGCGGATCGCTCGCTGCCGGTGCCCTCCCCCTCCCATCGAACCGCTGGGCGCAACGATCAGAGGCGGACGCCGCGAACGCGGCGATGGTCCGGCATCTCAGCGGGCTCGTCCCGAGCGTCCTCCTCCCGTTGATGCGCCACGCGCAACACGGCCGCTCTGCCAGGGCCGCTCCGCAATGCCGGTGGAGTGCGGCTGCTCAGGACCCGGTGATGAGGTCGAAGAGACCCTTTTCCTTGGCCCGAAGTTCGCTCCAGCGGAAGACCCAGAGCGAGGCGAGTGTCACCAGCGCGGTGGTCCCCAACAAGACGATGATGCCCTCCGCCGAGCCGGGCGCGGCACGGCCGGTGAGCTCCGTGTACAGCGAGCCGGGGCCGCCGATGGCAGAGATGATGTCCGGGAACAGGGCACGACGCACCATCTCCAGCCACCAGGTGAGCGGCGTGATGAGGCCCACCACCTGGACCGCGCCGGGCAGCACAGCCAGCGGGAAGACGGCTCCCACCACCAGGAAGATGGCACCCGCCACGGCCTCGGGGTACTGCCACGAATCCTGGCGGGTCTGCATGGCCACGGCCGCCAGGAGCATCCCCAACGAGATGATGGAGAGAAGGCCGAGAGCCATGCCCAGCGCCAGCAGGAGCCAGTCGATGCGCGCCACGTCGAACGGCACGCCCAGCGCGACCACGCCCAGGATGAGCGTCACGGCCGCCCCGAACCCGCCGATGCCCAGGCGCCAGAAGCCGCGGCCCAGGAGCACCGTCAAGATGGAGTTGGGGCTCACGTAGAGGTACTTGAGCATCCGATACCGCTCGCGATCCTCCAGCACGGACAGCGCGAAGCCGGCGATCCCGCCCACCACGAAGGACCACAGCGCGGAGCCGATGACGATGAACGCGCGGAACGACTGGTCGGCTGCTCCGCCGCTGATGATCTCCAGCATGAACACGAGCATCAGGGCACCGAAGACCGGCTTGATCACGGCATAGATCAGGAAGGGCAACGGATCGGCCCAGTTGGCCTCGATCTGGAAGCCCAGCTTGGCCGCGGTGCGGAACGCCAACCATGCCTGGGCGAGCTCCTGTCGGCGGGTGCGGTGCGGGTCAGAGGCGGTCGACCAACGAGCCACCTCCGGCAAGGCGCTCACGAGCCGCGCGCCGGCAAGGCACTCACGGGCCGGCCGCGCGCCGGCAAGCCGCTCACGAGCCGCGCATCGTGAGCTTGCCTTCCTGGCGGGCCATCCGCTCGATGACCCCCAGCAGGAAGCGCGCCAGTGCGATGAAGAAGACAGCCATGGCGATCAGGATGAGTGCCTCGACCTCCGGCGGCAGTGCGCCCTCCGTCTCGGGCGAACCGACGAAAGCCAGCTGGCGCATGGCGTCTAGTCCCACCGCCAGCGGGATGACGGAGATGGCCGCCGCTCCCAGCACGCCCAGGCGCGCCACGGGGAAGTTGAGGCCTGACACGAAATAGACCGGCTCCTGCAGCAGCTGCGTCATGTGCCACGCCTCGCGGCCCCAGAGCAGGAAGAGCGTCGCCAGCACCATGCCCAGGCCGTACAGCGCCGTGAGCGTCAGGAAGAACACCGCGAGCAAGAGGAACCACTGGTCGACCGCGAAGACGACGCCGTACAGGACGGCACCCACCAGAAGCACCACGGCGGCGCGAAAGCAGCTCATCAGCAGTCCGCCGATGGCCATGCCCAAGAGCACGCTCATCATGCTGATCGGTGCTGCGAAGTAGAGCTCCAGGTTGCCCTGGTCCTTCTCCCAGTAGAGCTGCGCCGCCATGAGCCACATGACGTTCAGCCAGAACGCCGTCATGGCGCCGCCCAGCACCACGAAGCCGACGTACTCCGGCGGCGCGGCCAGGGCTCGATAGACGAAGACGAAGGCAGACGTCGTCAGGAATGGCAGCAGGATCTCGAAGAAGAGCCAGGACGGCTCGCGCATCATGCCGATGACGCGCGGATAGGCGCGGCCCCAGATGGTGCGCAGATTGGTTACCAGAACGCGACGTGCCGGCCACTCGGCAGCATCCTGCGGACTCAGGCTGGGCCGATGGACGTACGGACTGCGTGAGGGCGCGGCGGTCACCGTGGCGCACCCTGCGCCTCTCCCGGCGCTTCGAAGCCGCGGCCCACGAGCTCGATGAAGACGTCTTCCAGCGAAGGCTCCGACTTCTTGAGGGCCACGATGTGGGCGTCCAGCCCGCCCAGCGCCGAGACCACGCCGCCCAAGGCGGCATCGTCGGCCAGGGCGAGGTTCACGATGACCGTGCGGTGTGGCTGCCCCTCGGCCGCATCCGGGCGGCTGGGCACGCTGGCGCTGACCACGCCGGGCAGCGCTTCAAGCGCCCCTGTCCCGCCATCGAGTCGGTCCAGCTCCAACTCGAAGATCGACTCGCGCTGGACGCGCCGCTTGAGCTCCGCTGGTGTGCCGATGGCCAGGATGCGTCCGCGATCGACGATGGCCAGCCGCTCGCAGAGCTCCTCCACCTCGGCCATGTAGTGCGACGTCAGCAGGATGGTCCGCCCGGGCACGGCCGCCTTCCACTCGACCACCAGCTCGCGCACCGCCCGGGCCGCCGAGACGTCCAGGCCGAGGGTGGGCTCATCGAGGAAGAAGATCCACGGGTCGTTGAGCAGGCCGCGCGCGAAGTTCAGCTTCTGGCGCTGACCGGTAGAGAGTGAGGAGACCTTCTGGACGCGCTGCTCCTGCAGACCGACCAGGTCGATCAGCTCGTCCACGCGCCGCCAGCCCTCGCGCGCACCGATGCCATAGAACTGACTGAACATCCAGAGCTGCTCGCGGACCTGGAGCAGGCCGTAACCCGACTGCTCGCCGCCCGAGACGATGTTCATGATCCGACGGATCTGCGCGTGCTGACGCGACACGTCGAAGCCGAAGACGTGGGCGCTGCCGGAGGTGGGCAGCAGCAGGGTGGTGAGGATCTTGATGAGCGTCGTCTTGCCCGCGCCGTTGGGCCCGAGCAGGCCGAAGAACTCGCCCGGCGCGACCTCCAGGTCGATGGTCTCCAGGGCGACGATGGGCGCGGGCTTGGCCTTGTAGACGCGGCGCACGTCGCGCGCGTCGATGGCCAGCGGGGAGGTCGACAGGGACACGGTGAACCCTCGGGATCGCGACGGTCGAGTGGATGGGCGCCGCACGGCAGCACGGCAGCCGGCGCTCCGGCCCGGACCCTGAAAGGCGCGGCGTCGCCGGTCCGTACGTCGGAGCGCACTGCATCCTAGCGAAGGCGGCCGGACCTGTCGATCCGAGGCGCGACGGGCCTGCGCTGCCTACGGCGTCGCAGCGAGGGCGGCGGCAAGTTCGGCGGCCACTCTGGCGTTGTTCTCGATGAGCGCGAGGTTGGCTCGCACCGACCGACCCGCCGTCAGGTCTGCCACGCGTGCCAGCACCCAAGGGGTGCTGCGCGGCCCGTCGACGCCTGCCGCCTCAGCCTCACTCTCCGCCTGGGCGATGGCTGCCTCGGCCTCTTCCCGGGGAAGTGCCGCGCCGGCCGGGATGGGCACGCAGAACAGGATGCCCGAGGCGAGACCGAGCGCGCGCTGGCGTCGCACGAGATCGGCGGCCTGATGCCCCGAGTCGACTCGCTGGTGCAGCGCGATGCCCGAGCCGACGCTGAAGAAGCCGGGCAGCTCGTCGGTGCCCCAGCCCACCACGGGTACGCCGCGGCTCTCCAGCACCTCCATGGTGCGCGGCACGTCCAGGATGGACTTGGGTCCAGCGCAGACCACGGCTACCGCGGTTCGCGCCAGCTCTTCCAGATCGGCCGAGACGTCCATCGTTCGTTCGCCGCCACGATGCACGCCGCCGATGCCGCCGGTGGCGAAGACCTCGATGCCTGCCAGTCGGGCCGCGATCATGGTGGCCGATACGGTCGTCCCGGACCAGCCCTCACGAGCCACGGCCGTAGCCAGGTTCTGGCGGGTCACCTTCCAGGCACCCTCCGCGCGAGCCAGCTTCTCCAGCCCGGTACGATCGAGGCCCACGCGGATGGCGCCGCCACTGATGGCCACGGTGGCCGGCACAGCTCCCCCTGCGCGGACGGCCGCTTCGGCGCGTCCGGCTGCCTCCAGGTTGGCCGGATACGGAAGGCCATGCGTGATGAGCGTCGACTCCAGCGCCACCACTGGCTGTCCCGCCTTGAGTGCCGCGGCGACCTCCCCGCTGAGGACCTGGAGGCCGAGCGTCATCGGTCGGGCAGCTCGAGGCGCGGCGAACGAAGCAGGGCCGCCGCTGCGCGATGGCCGGCCACCGCCGCTCGGCGCAGGGAGCCCGCATCGGGTGGCAGCGCCCCTTCCGCCTTCGGCACGGCCAGCAGGGAGTGGAGGAACCCGGCGTCGAAGGAGTCCCCAGCGCCCGTGGTATCGCGCGCCGGCAGGGTGGTCGTGGCCACCGTCAGGCGCAGGACGTCCGCATCGGCTCCCACGCGCGCCAGCACGCGACAGCCGGCGGCACCCTCCTTGACGACCACGATAGGCACCACGCGCAGCAGCCGCTCCTCCTGACGCTCGCCGGTGAGTGCCGCCACCTCGCCGGCGTTGCCGAAGACGATGGTCGGTCGCAACTCCTCCAGGATGCGCCACGCTCGGCGGCGACCCATGGCCAGGAGTGGCGCACGTGAGGACAGGTCGATGGAGATCAGCGCACCACGTTCGTGAGCGATGGCGGCACCCCGCGCCGCGGCACTCGCCAGGGGTTCCGTGAACAAGGAGTAACCGGGCAGGTGGAACGCCTCGCAGGACCGGAACCAAGAGTCATCCACATCGGAGGCTTGCAGCGCGTCCGCGGCGCCGCGCTCCACCACGAAGGAGCGCTCGCCGTCGGGACGGACCAGCGCCACGAGACGCGCCGTGGGGAGTGCCACCGGCACCGTGTGGGCGGTCACGCCTTCCGCTCGCACCGCCAGCGTCAACCGGCGTGCCCACTCATCGCGCCCCACGGCGCCGATGAACGTGGCCCGCCCACCCAGCCGTGCGAAGGCGCGTGCCGTGTTCGCGGCCGAGCCGCCCGGTCGGAATCGGACGGTGCCCGACACGTCGGAGGCCTGCGCCACCGGTCCGTCGCCATGCGCCACCACGTCCAGGACCAGATCGCCCAGGACCACCAGTCGCGCCGAGCGCTTCGCGTCACGACCGCGCCGGATGCCCATCCGTGATGCCGCTGAGAGAGACACGCAAGACCTCGGTGGCGAGACGTTGACCCCCGACCCGTATCATGGCGACAGATGACCGTCACCGCCCGATCCACGCAGGCTGCCGACCACCGACTGGCCGTCGACACCATCCGCACCCTGTCCATCGATGGCGTCCAAAAGGCGAACAGCGGCCACCCGGGAGCGCCCATGGGGGCCGCGCCCATGGCCTACGTCCTGTGGACGCGCTTGCTGCGCCATGCGCCCACCTCGCCCGACTGGTTCGATCGCGACCGCTTCGTCCTTTCCGCCGGCCACGCCAGCATGCTGCTCTACTCGCTGCTGCACCTGACCGGCTACGAGCTTTCGCTAGACGAGCTGAAGGAGTTTCGCCAGTACGGATCACGGACACCCGGACACCCCGAGTACGGACTGACACCGGGCGTCGATGCCACCACCGGGCCGCTGGGCCAGGGCTTCGCTAACGCCGTGGGCATGGCCATCGCGGAGCGGCGCCTGGCCGCCGAGTTCAACCGGCCCGATCACGAGATCGTGGACCACTGGACGTACGGCATCTGCTCCGACGGCGATCTCCAGGAGGGCATCACCGCCGAGGCGGCCAGCCTGGCCGGCCACTTGCGCCTGGGCAAGCTGGTGTTCCTGTGGGATGACAACCATGTCCAGCTGGACGGCCCCACCGGCATGGCTTGGTCGGAGGACGTGCTCAAGCGCTTCGAGGCGTACGGCTGGGATACCCGACGCGTGCAGGACGGCACGGACCTGGATGGCATCGAGGCCGCCCTGACGGCCGCCCGGGAAGACCCCCGACCAAGCCTCATCGCGGTGCGCACGGAGATCGGCCACGGGTCGCCCAACAAGCAGGGGACCCAGAAGGCACACGGCTCGCCGCTCGGGCCGGACGAGGTGCGCCTCACCAAGGAGGCCTACGGCTGGGATCCCGACGAGTCATTCCACATCCCGGAGGCGGCGCTGGAAACCTTCCGCGGGGCCGTGCCGCGCGGCGAGGAGCTGGAGCGCGAATGGCAGGGTCGCCTGAGCGCGTACGCCGAGGCATACCCGACCGAGGCTCGGGAGTTAGAGCGCCGTATGGCGGGCACGTTGCCGGACGGCTGGGACGCGGACCTGCCGCGCTACGAGGTCGGTGACGCGGTCGCCACGCGCAACGCGTCGGCCGACACCCTTCAGGTGCTGGGCGCTGCGCTGCCGGAACTGTTCGGGGGTGCCGCGGATCTCTCCGAGAGCAACTTGACGGACATCAAGGGTGGGGGCTCGTTCCAGGCCGAGGAGGCCGGCCGCAACCTCCGCTTCGGTGTGCGCGAGCACGCCATGGGCGGAGCGGTCAACGGCATCGCCTATCACGGCGCGCTGATGCCCTATGCCGGCACCTTCCTGAACTTCAGTGACTACATGCGCGGCAGCGTCCGTCTGGCGAGCCTGTCGCGCCTCCACGTGATCTACGTCTGGACGCACGACTCGGTAGGCCTGGGCGAGGACGGGCCGACCCATCAGCCGGTCGAGCATTACGCCTCGCTCCGAGCGATGCCCAACCTCTGGTTCCTGCGCCCGGGCGATGCCAACGAGACCGTGGCCGCGTGGCGGCTGGCCATCGAGCGGCGCGATGGGCCCGTGGCACTCGCCTTCACGCGCCAGAAGCTGCCCACACTGGAAGGCACCTTGCACCGGGCCACCGAGGGAGTCTCCCGCGGCGCCTATATCCTGGCCCACGCCCTCGACGAGGAAGGCAGCCCGGCGCAGCCCGATCTGGTCCTGCTGGCCACGGGTTCGGAATTGCAGCTGGCCATGGCCGCTCGCGAGGAGCTGTCCGCCGAGGGTATCCGCACGCGCGTCGTCTCGATGCCCTGTTGGGAGCGTTTCGAGGAGCAGGACGCGCGCTATCGCGACAGGGTGCTGCCGCCGGACTGCACCAAGCGCGTGAGCATCGAGGCGGGCGCGTCGCTCGGCTGGGACCGCTGGGTCGGGCCGGAGGGCGCCATGATGGCCATCGAGCGCTTCGGAGCGTCGGCCCCGGCGCAGGACATCTTCGAGCGCTTCGGCTTCACCGTCGAGCGTACGGTCGAGGTGGCACGCGGCGTGCTCACGGGTGACCTTCGTGGGGTCGTCTCGCCGGCACCTGACCACGTCGGGCCGGGCGATGTCCCGGGCCACGCATCCGAACCGGGCGGCCACGGCGTGCCTGGCGATAGAGGCGCGACGGAATGAGCGACGCATCGGCCACGCCAGCCCCCCGAACGCCGCTCTTGGACGCGCCCTTCGATCTGCCCATGCGGCTTCCCAGCGCGCTTCGCGGCCCCGTGGAAGACGCCATCGCTCGCGCCGTCGAGGGTCGCTGGGCTGAGCGTCTCTGGGCTCGCGACACGACCCTCTGGTCGGACGATGTGCGCGTCCAGGAGCGCATCGCGCAGCGCCTGGGCTGGCTGGACGCGCCGGAGGCATTCGCGGAACGGGCGGCGGAGCTCACGGCCTTCGGTGTCGCCGCCGCCGGCGAGGGCTTCGAGCGCGCGCTCGTGTGTGGCATGGGCGGGTCATCGCTGGCGCCGGAGGTCCTCGCCCGCTCGTTGCCCATGTCCCAGAGCGGCATCGCGGTGTCCGTGCTCGACTCGACCGATCCAGAGGCCGTTCGCCGCGCCGCGCAAGTGACAGGCCCGGCCAGCACGCTGTACCTCATCGCCTCCAAGTCCGGCACCACTACCGAGACACTCGCCTTCCTGGCGCACTTCTGGGAGGCCGCGGAGGAGACCCACGGTCGCGCCCCCAAGTCACGTGCCGGCGAGCACTTCGTGGCCATCACCGACCCCGGCAAGAGCCTGGAGGCCATCCCCGACGTCGATGCCTTCCGCAGTGTCTTCCTTAACCCAGCGGACGTGGGCGGCCGCTACAGCGCCCTGACCTACGTGGGCCTGGTGCCCGCCGCCCTCCTGGGACTGGACCTCGATGAGCTACTGCGCGATGCGCGCCTCATGGCGGAGCGCTGCCGCACCAACGACGCCACGAACCCGGGCGTCTGGCTGGGTGCCGCACTGGCCGCCCTGGCGCGCAACGGCCGTGACAAGCTGACCTTCGTCATCGAGCCTGAACTGGCCTCTTTGGGAGCTTGGCTGGAGCAGCTCATCGCGGAGAGCACCGGCAAGGGGGGTACGGGCGTCATCCCGGTCGATGGTGAGTCGCTGGACGGACCCGACGCCTACGACACGGATCGGGTCTTCCTGCGGCTGGGCCGTCTGACGGGCGATGCCTGGCAGACCGAGACGGACGCCTCACTCGACGTCCTGGCCGCGGCCGGTCATCCGGTCATCGACCTGCGTCTGGAGGACGGCGAGTGGCTGGGCGGCGAGTTCTTCCGCTGGGAGTTCGCCACGGCCATCTGCGGCGCGGCGCTGGGCATCGATCCCTTCGATGAGCCCAACGTCACGGAGTCCAAGGAGAACACCCGACGCGTGCTGGAGGCCTTCGCTGAGAACGGGTCTGTGCCGGCCGACGCGCCGCTCGCCGAGGAGGGCCGCCTGCGCCTCTTCGGGGACGCGCTGCTGCGCCTTTCGGAACCTGGCGCGGACCTGGTCTCGGATCTGAGCCGTCACCTGGCCCGAGCGCGGCCGAACGGATACATCGCGGTGCAGGCCTATCTCGCCGCCACGCCGGAACGTGACGCCGCGCTGCGCGATCTCCAGCGCCTCCTGCGCGACCGCACCGGGCGCGCCGTGACGCTGGGCTTCGGGCCACGCTTCCTGCACTCGACCGGACAGTTGCACAAGGGCGGCACGCCTTCGGGTTGCTTCCTGCAGCTGGTCGCGCAGCACCCCGACGACCTGCCCATCCCTGGACGCCGCGAGACGTTCGGCGTCTTGATCGATGCCCAGGCCCTGGGCGACTTCGCGTCGCTCGAATCACACGACCTGCCGGTGCTGCGCATCGACCTCTCGGACGACCCTGACGCCGGGTTGGCCGAGCTGCGCACGGCCCTGGAGCGCGCGCTCAGCTAAAGGAGGGACCGGTGGACCTGGCGATCGTGGGACTCGGCCGCATGGGCGCCAACATGGCGCGCCGCCTTCATCGGGCGGAGCACCGGGTGGTGGCTTACAACCGGTCCCAGGACAAGACCGAGGAGATCATGGCGGAGGGCCTGGAGGGTGCCTTCACGCCGGCGGAAGTGGTCGAGAAGTTGTCACAGCCGCGCGTCGTGTGGCTGATGGTGCCGGCCGGTGACGCTACGGAGGCCACGCTGGTCGAGTTCGCTGAGCTGCTTTCGCCGGGCGACACGCTGGTCGACGGCGGCAACGCCAACTTCCACGACTCCAAGCGTCGCCACGAGATGCTCAAGGCGCAGGGCATCCACTTCGTCGACGCCGGGATCTCGGGTGGGGTCTGGGGGCTGACCAACGGCTACGGCACGATGGTCGGCGGTGACCGGGAGGCTGTCGAACCCCTGGAGCCCGTGTTCCGGGCGCTGGCGCCGGAGGGCGGTTACGTCCATTGCGGGCCGCCTGGCGCAGGCCACTACACCAAGATGGTCCACAACGGCATCGAATATGGCCTGATGCAGGCCTATGCCGAGGGCTTCGAGATCCTGCACGCCTCCGACTACCCGCTGGACCTGGAAGCCATCGCCAAGGCGTGGCAGCACGGCACGGTCATCCGCTCTTGGCTGCTGGAGCTGGCCGGACTCGCCTTCGAGCAGCACGGCGAGGCGCTGGCTGACCTGCGCGGCTGGGTGGCTGACTCGGGCGAGGGTCGCTGGACGGTGCAGGAGGCCATGGACCTGGACGTGCCCGCGCCCATCATCACGCTCTCGCTGCTGGCCCGCTTCCGATCGCGGCAGGAGGAGAGCTACGGCGCCAAGGTGCTGGCCGCGCTGCGTGAACAATTCGGCGGACATGCCGTGAAGAGCACGGACGAGGCCGGCTGAGCGTGCCTGCGGGCAAGTCCGCGAAGTCCCGCGCGAACGTCCCGGACGAGGCCGCCGAACCGAGTTCGACGGCCGCTAAGGCGCCGGGCGTGGCGGCCGACAGGGCCGCTTCCTCGCCGGCCTCACGATCACGCGATGCGCTGCACGTGTACCGCGCAGAGAGCCCGTCCACGGCGGAGAACCCGCTCCGTGCCGGGACCCGCTTGGAGCGCATCCCGCAGCCCTGCATCCTGGTCATCTTCGGTGCCACGGGCGACCTTGCGCAGCGCAAGATCCTGCCCGCCATCTATAACCTGCGACGGGCCGGCCTCTTACCGCCCGAGTCGGCCGTCCTGGGGTTCTCGCGACGTGATCTGAGTGACGCCGACTACCGCGTCATGGCGCGGGAAGCCATCGTGGCGCACTCTCGAGTCCCGCTGGAAGAAGGGATCTGGAGCGACTTCGCCGAGAGCATCCACTACCAGCAGGGCGAGTTCGGTGACCGCTCGGACTTCAAGGTCCTGGAAGAGCGCCTGGAGCAGGTCGATGCGGCACGGGGCACGCGCGGCAACCGGCTCTTCTATCTGGCCACGCCGCCCTCGGCCTATACGGAGATCGTGGGCAACCTGGGCAAGGTCCGCCTGGACCGCCAGCAGGAAGGCTGGGCGCGCATCGTCATCGAGAAGCCCTTCGGCCACGACCTCGCTTCGGCACGCGACCTGAACGACGCCGTGATGCGTGTCTTCGATGAGTCGCAGGTCTATCGCATCGACCACTACCTGGGCAAGGAGACCGTCCGCAATCTGCTGGTCTTCCGCTTCGGCAACGGCATCTTCGAACCGCTCTGGAACCGGCGCTACGTGGATCACGTGCAGATCACCGTGGGTGAGGATCTGGGCGTGGAAGGTCGGGGCGAGTTCTACGAGCAGGCCGGCGCGAGTCGCGACATCCTCCAGAACCACATGCTCCAGCTGCTCAGCCTGGTAGCCATGGAGCCGCCCATCGCCTTCGAGGCTGACGCACTGCGGGACGAGAAGGTGCGCGTGCTGCGCGCCATCGATCCGGACTGGACCTCGGCCCGGGTGCGGGCTCAGGTGGTGCGCGGCCAGTACGACGCTGGCTGGTCGGCCGACCACAAGGTCGTGGGCTACCGGCAGGAGTCGGAAGTGCCGCCCGAGTCCCGCGTGGAGACGTTCGTGGCATTGAAGCTGGAGGTGCAGAACTGGCGCTGGGCGGACGTGCCCTTCTACCTGCGCACCGGCAAGCGACTGCCCAAGCGGGCCACGGAGATCGCCATCCACTTCAAGCAGCCGCCGCTGATGCTGTTCCGTGACGCCAGCACGAACCCGGAGCCGAACCTGCTGGCCATGCGCATCCAGCCTGACGAGGGCATCCTGCTGCGCTTCGCAGCCAAGGTGCCGGAACTGGGCCTGGACGTGCGCAGCGTGAACATGGACTTCACCTACGGCACGTCCTTCATGAAGGACGCTCCCGAAGCGTACGAGACGCTGCTCCTGGACGCGATGCTGGGCGACGCCTCGCTGTTCACGCGCGCCGACGAGGTCGAGGCTGCCTGGGGCATCGTCTCGCCCATCATCGACCTGTGGCGGGAGTGGGATGAGGCAGAAGCGGCCGGCGACGGACCCTCAGCGGAGGAAGTGGAGGGCACCCTCGCCGACGGCGTCGGTACGGGCATCTGCTCCTACGACGCAGGTACCTGGGGGCCGGAGGCGGCGGACCGTCTCATCGAGCGGGACGGCCGGCGCTGGCGACGGCTGTGAGCGTGCCCACGGCCGACCATCCGGCCACGCTGGAGACGACCACCACCCGCTGGCACGCCCGTTCCACCAGCATCAGCGACACGGTCCAGCAGCTGGGCCGCATCTGGAGCGGCGCCGCGCGGGAATCGCAGAAGGCACCAGCCAGTGCCACGGAACGCGCTGATGCCCACGGCGACGAGTCGCCCGACGAGGGGCGCGACGTGCGGGTGCGCATGCGTACCAGCGTGCTGACCCTGGTGGTCGTCGCGCAGCGTCCCGAGATCGCCGAGCGGGCCATGTCCATCGTCAACGCGCTGGCTTCTCGTCATCCCTCACGAGCCATCGTGCTATCTCCCGGCGACCCGGACGGCCCTACCACCTTCGACGCCCACATCTACGCCGCCTGCCATCTCTCATCGGTGAGCGGCGCGGAGGTGTGCACGGAAGAGATCCTGGTCAAGACCGGTGGTGAGCTGTCGCAACATCTCGCTGTGGTGGTGGCGCCGCTGCTCATCCACGACTTGCCGGTGGTGCTCTGGTGGCCCGGCGATCCGCCCTTCGCCAGCCGTCACTTCAGGGATCTGGCCGAGAGCTCGGATGGCCTCTTGGTCGACTCGGGGTCCTTTCGCGAGGAAGGCGCGGCCGGCTTGCGGGGGATGGCCGAGGTGGCCGACGCGGGCCACTCCGTTCACGACATCGGCTGGATGCGCCTCAGCCTGTGGCGAGAGCTGCTGGCGGGGCTCTTCGACCACCCTCTGCTCGTGGGGGAACTGGGCAACGCACGACACCTGCGCATCGACTTCGCGCGGCCAGGCTCAGCGGTGCGCATCTCCAAGGCGGCCTGCTACGCCGGTTGGCTGGCAGCGGCGCTGCACTGGCGCGTGTCCAAGCCGCTCCGCCGCGACCCCGACTCGGACCGCATCACCGGCGAGTTCCGGCACGGTCGACGGCTGATCCCCG
>JBBJNS010000167.1:0-3840 GCA_037720745.1 Candidatus Limnocylindrales bacterium | reverse complement strand
GCGGTCGGTGATGTGCCGCCACACCTGCCAGATCTCGTAGCGGTAGCGCAGCGCATCGCTGGTATAGACGTCTATCGTCATGCCCAGCATCTCCTGACCGTCGCGCCGCTGCGAGGCATCAAGGATGGGCAGGAACATGCCTTCTTGCGCGTGGGCCGTGATGTACGTCGTGCCCGGCTCCCCTGGCTGCGCCAGGAACGTCACATACGCCGCCACGTCGCAGAAGGGATAGTTGGGCGGCGGCTGGAGATCCCCTGAGATGACGGGCAGGTCGATCTCCAGATCCTCGACCACCACGCGGCTGGCGAAGTGTGCGGGTGCGAAGGTGGCACCGGCGCCCGGTGAACCGCTGGGAGCAGCTGAGCTGACTGGTTCGCTGGGAGCGGGCGTCGGAACCCCATCCGGCGGCAATGAAGGGGTGGGCGCGCTGATGATGACGGGCGAAGCCTCAGCTTCAGGCGAGGGAGTCGCCCCACCGGTCAGCTCTTCGGGGCGGCAGTCGCGGGGGTTGGCTTCCGGATCCGCAACTGCCGGATCCACGGCTTCCTCGTCCAGTGCCACGGCCAGCACCTGGAGCTTCTCGACCGTGCCGAACGGACCCTCGCTGGTCTGAAGGACCAGGTAGCGCTGGTCACGAGGCAAGTCCGCCAGGAACGTGTAGTCGACAGCGTGACGATTGACCTCTGTGATGGTGTAGCCATAACGCATGCCGTCATCGGTGTAGACATCGACCTGCTGGCCGATCAGCTCCCGCCCATCGCTTCGCAGCGATGCCTCGAGCAGGGGCAGGAACATGCCTTCCTGGGCGTGGGCAGAGATGTAGGTGACGCCGGGCTCGTACGGCTGCGCGAAACGAGTGAGGTAGGCCGCCACATCGCAGAAGGGATAGCTGGGCGGCGGCTGGAGGTCGCCAGAGACGACCGGCAGGTCGATCTCCGACGCGGCCACCGTGACTCGGCTGGCGTATGCCGGCGGCTGGAGCACCGGCGGCCGTGACAGCGTCGGCGCCGGCGTGGCGCCCGGCGCGAGCGAAGCATCGGGCGCCGGGCTAGAAGCCGGTGGCGGCGTGTTGGCCACTCCGGCGACGGGACTGGCCACGGGCTCTGGCGACCCCCCGCAGGCAGCGGCCAGGACGGCCAAGACCGTGCCCAGGATCAGGACGCGCATGGAAGACCGGGGATCATGTTGATGAGTCACGTGGCTTTCTTCGCGTTCTCTGCTCCGCCGGATGACCCGCTCTGCAGTCGTCGTGGCGCCCGTATCACGTCGGGGCGGCTCCGACAACCCGTACGACGGGCTAGTCGCGCGGACTCAGCCCTTTGTAGCACTGTTGAAACGCGGATCGCGTCCGCCCTCCTTTCCGGTCCGGACATCTGACAAGCATATTTATACTGCGGACGATAGCCCAGGGAGCTGAGGATCCCCGTCGCCCCGCTGATCCGCCTTGTTGCAACCGCTTGTATCAAGCGACTCTGTCATCCGAGGAAGCGCTACCAGCGAAGTCAGAGATGTCAGTGCAACCAAGGATGCCGGCCCGGCACGACAAGGTAGCCGGTCACCGAGTCTCCCGAGGGAGAGAAAGGAGCGACCCATCTCCGACGCATCGCCTACCTCGTATGCACCCATCCACACCTTCGCACGAGGAAACCAGCACTCATGACTTTCAAGCGCAAAGCTTTGACCCTCGGAGCCGTCGGGCTCATGGCGGTCACGTCGGTCGGGGGAGCCGCCGTGGCTTCCAGCCACCGCGAGGCTCCTGGCATCGCCAAGGATCCCACCGCCGACATCACGGACGTGTACGCCTTCGTCAGCCCTGACAAGCCTGACACGGTCACCATCATCGGCAACTGGATCCCTTTCCAGGAGCCGGGCGGCGGACCCAACTTCTACCCGTTCGATGACACCGCTCACTATTTCCTGCGCGTCGACAACAGCGGCGACGGCGTGGAGGACGTGGAGTTCGTCTTCGAGTTCGAGACGACCTTCAGCAACCCGGATAGCTTCCTCTACAGCGGCTACGGGCCGATCGAGGACGAGAGCGAGCCGCAGGGCGCACCGTTCGCCCAGGCCAATGTCGAGCAGACCTACACGGTCCTGATGAACGGCACGGACATCGGCAGCGGCCTCTCCGTCCCGCCGGACAACATCGGGCCCCGCACGACGCCTGAGTACGACGGCTACGCCGATGACGGCATCCACAAGCTCGACAACGGCGTCCGCGTCTTCGCCGGACAGCGCGACGACCCGTTCTTCGCGGACGTGGCCTCCATCTTCGACCTGGGCGGACTGCGTCCCTTCAACGAGCTGCACCTCCTTCCGCTCCCGGCCGCGGACGGCGTTGACAGCCTGAGCGCCTTCAACGTGAAGAGCATCGCGGTCCAGATCCCCATCGACATGCTGACCAACGATGGCATGGAAGTCTCGGCGCCCGACGCGGCCAATGCGGTCGTGGGCATCTGGGGCGGCACCACTCGGCTAGCCACCTCCGTCCTGAATGAGACCGGCGTCCCCGATCTCAGCGGCGACTACGTTCAGGTCGCGCGCCTGGGCAATCCCCTCATCAACGAGGTCATCATCCCCATCGGCGAGAAGGACGCGTGGAACGCCTCTCGTCCCGAGAACGATGCCGACTTCATGGACCGCTACCTCAATCCTGAGCTGGCGGCCATCGTCAACACCCTCTACGGCGACGCCATCGTCAGCCTCGGCGGCGAGCCCGCTCGCACCACGGACCGCACCGACCTGGTGCTCATCCTTGGCCAGGGCGTCCCCGGCCTTAACGCCACCAACACGGGCGACACGCTGTACGACCTGCTGCGCCTGAACATGGGCATCCCGCCCACCGAAGACCCGAGCCGCCTAGGCGTCATCGATGGCGACCTGGCTGGCTTCCCCAACGGCCGGCGGCTGTGGGACGACGTCGTGGACATCGAGATCCGCGCGATCGCCGACGGCTACGGTTCCTTCCTCGAAGAGAACTTCAAGCTGCCGAACCACTCGCCGAACAACACGCTCGGTGATGGCTGCGACGCGAACGACAAGGCCTTCCTTGACGAGTTCCCGTACGCAGCGGCACCGCACGACGGCTACGAGGGCGGCACGTACCGCAACTCGCCGTGTGAGGCGCTCGACGAGACCAGCACCAACTAGGAGCTGACTCGCCCGGCTCGACACGATCGAGTCGAAGCGGAGGGCCCGGACCGGAGCGCGACACCCGTCGCGCCACCGGCCGGGCTTTCTCTTTGTCACCTACCATGGGACGCCATCCGATGAACCCCCACTCCTGTCGACGATCGCTTCTTCGTGGCCGCCGTTCGGCCCTCGCAGCGCTGCTGTCGCTGGTCGCGTTCATGGCCTTGGCACCCGCCTCCGCCATGGCCCATCCGTTGGGCAACTTCACCATCAACCTGTACGACGGCATCACCATCTCGCCCGATGGCGCGGTCATCGACCACGTACTGGACATGGCGGAGTTCCCGGCCGTCCAAGAGCGCCAGGGCATGGACACCGACCGCGACGGCGCGGTCTCCGACCTCGAGGGCGCCACCTGGGCGGAGTCCACCTGCCGGGCAACGGCTTCGGATATCTCGTTGACGGTCAGCGGAGACGCCGTTCCGCTCCAGCCGACCGCGCTCGGGCTCTCATTCCCGCCGGGCCAGGCCGACTTGGAGACACTTCGACTGGTGTGCACCTACCAGGCGACGTTCGCAGCGATCACCGGTCTTACCGAGGTCACGTTCGACGACGCCTCCTACCCTGACCGTCCCGGCTGGCGGGAGATCGTGGTCAGCGGTAACGGCATCGCGCCATCGGGGGCGGAGGCATTCGCGGAGGGAACTT
>JBBJNS010000052.1:0-14164 GCA_037720745.1 Candidatus Limnocylindrales bacterium | reverse complement strand
GCCCTTACCGCCCCGACTCCGTCGCCTGAGGCGGCGCTTCCTCCGCTGTCGCGACTCACCACGCTGTCGCGACTCTCCGGCTCGTCATCGTCGTCATCGTCGTCATCGTCATCATCTCGATCGTCGTCATCGTCGTCCGTGGGCGTGGGGCGCGCCGTCGGTCGCGGCGTGATCGTCGGGGTCGGATCGGGTTCCTCGTCGCGAAGCTCGGCCCGGTAGCCGGGACCGATGCGCGTGTGGGTCTCCATCTCGAGCCTCTGGTCGTCGCCCAGATCGGCCGACATCCGGATGCTTGTGGAGCGGCTGGCGTTGGCGAAGGCGATGCTGAAGCTCTCCTCGTCAAACTCGTCCTCCACGATGTGCCAGCCGGCCTGGTTCTCGGCGCGTGCGTCATCCACGCGCAGCTGCTCGCCCACGATGGTGAAGGTCACCGCGCCGGCGTCGCCGGAGGTCGCGGTACGCTGTCGATCGCCCGCCACCGTCGACTCCGCGATGCGCGTGTCAAGCGTGCCGTCGTCGTCGCGTTCTGCCGCGAGATCCAGCCCTGCCGAGTCGGGACCCACGAAGCGCAGCTCGATCTCACCGCCCTCGGCATCCGATCCGTCCGGCCGGTGGCTCCAGCCATCGTTGGGCTCCATGCTCTCGAGCGCCACGCCGCCACCGGAGAGGCGGATGGTCACCACGCCGGCCTGACCGGCGGTGAAGCGGTAGCTGCCCGCCGGCAATCTGGTGGCCAGCGGCTCCGTCGTCCCGCTGGCCGCCGGCATGGGCGGCGGCGGGGATCCCGGTGCGGCGGTGCTACCGACTTCCACGCCCCCGGAGCCGAGCGTCCCAAGAGTGGCGCAGCCGAGCAGGAAGATGCCGGCGCGCAGCCGCGCTCGAGTCGCTCCGGGTAGCATCCGCTGATGACCGACGGCACCATCACCATCGCACAGCCGGCCGACGCCGCACGCGTCGCGCAAGGCAGGGTCGTGCAGGTGAATGTCTCAGCCGGGGGCGTGCCCAAGCTGCCGGTCGAGACGGCATGGGTCGACGAGCTGGGCCTGCAAGGCGACCGGCACAACGAGCCCACCGTTCACGGTGGCCCGTATCGGGCCGTCTGCCTGTTCGGCGTGGAGGCCATCGAGCGAGTGCGAGCGGAAGGTCATCCCATCCGGCCGGGTGGCGCAGGCGAGAATCTGACCACGTCGGGCATCGAGTGGTCCGAGCAGGCGCCCGGAACGCGCGTGGAGATAGGCGAGCGACTGGTCCTCGAGCTGACCACCCCGACGGCCCCCTGTCGCACCATCCGGGGCAACTTCATCGATGGTCGCTTCGGTCGCATCTCGATCGTGACCCATGCCTCCGATAGCCGCGTGTATGCGCGGGTGGTCGTGCCGGGAGCTGTCGGCGCGGGTGATCCCATCACGCTTCGACCGCCCGATCCGGGCTCGCTGGCGACGCGGGCAGGCCTGCTCGACCGACTGGATGCCGTCGAACAGGAGTCGAACCTGCGCCTATGGAGGGCTGCGGAGGCCGGCGGCCAGCGGTTGGCCATCGTGGACGACGGCTTCCTATCGATCTGCGCCGCGCCGGAGCTGCCCGGTCCCGTCTTCAACCAGGTCGGTGGGCTGCGCCTCCTGCCCAACATGCTGGATCGCGTCCTGGCGCACTTCCGACGCCACGGGGTCAGCGGCTGGCTGCCCATGCACCAGCGGCCTTGGGAGAGCGCGCGACCGGTATCCCAGCTGGCCATCCTGGCCGCACCGGTCGAGTCGGTCGAGTCGGTCGAGTCGGTCGAGGCGGTCGAGGCGGTCGAGTCGATTGATGCGGCCGCCGAGGGATCGCGCTCCGCGGGAGTCGAGATCAGGCGCTTGCGCCCCGACGAGTGGCGGGAGTGGGCCGGAGTCATCTCCGCGGACGGCGTGGAGGCGATCCCAGCTGACGTGACTCGATCACTGGCGAAAGACTTGCTGGCGACACGCAACGTCCACGTGCTGATCGCCCGCGCGGGCGACCAGGTCATCGGCACGGGCACGCTGCACGTTCACGGCAAGGTCGGCCTGTTGCGCGCCGGGGTCGTGCTGCCCGACTGGCGAGGCAGGGGCGTCCAGCGCGCGCTCATCGCGGCGAGGATGAGCTGGGCCGCTGAGCTGGGTTGTGATCATGTGACGTCGCAGGCGGCGCCCGAGTCGGTCTCCGAGCGCAACCTGACGCTTGCAGGCCTGGAGCGGCTGCTCCTCCGCGACGTCTACCGCTTCGACCCGTGAGCGATCGTTTGCGCCTCGAGCGTAGCCGCCCGCGAGGGACCATCGCGCACGTGGTGCTCAGCCGACCCAAGGTGCACAACGCCTTCGACGCGTCACTCATCGACGAGCTGCGGCGCACCTTCGAGGCGCTGGCGCGCGAAGGACCGACCGACCTCCGAGCCATCGTGCTGGCGGGCGAGGGGCCGTCCTTCTGCGCCGGCGCCGATGTCACCTGGATGCGCGCCAGCCTTGGTCTGAGTAAGGAACAGAACGAGCAGGACGCGATGGCCATGGCCACCATGTTCGATGCCATCGACCGGGCTCCCGTGCCGGTCATCGCCCGTGTCCAGGGAGCTGCCCTGGGCGGCGGCATGGGGCTATGTGCCGTGGCTGACCTGGTCATCGCCGAAGCGGGTGCGCGCTTCGGCTTCACCGAGACGCGCCTGGGCATCCTCCCGGCGGTGATCAGCCCCTTCGTCATCGCCAAGATCGGCGAGACGCACGCTCGTGCCCTGTTCCCCGGCGGGCGGCGCTTCGACGCCACGCGCGCGCTGCGCATCGGCCTGGCGCACGAGGTCGTGGAGGGTGAGAACGCCCTGGACGCAGCCGTCGCATCGGCCATCGCCGATGTGCTCCACGCGGGTCCTACCGCGACGCGCGCAGCCAAGGCCATCGTTCGCGAGGTGCGCGGGCTGCCCCACGAATCCACCCGCTGGCACACGGCGCGCCGCATCGCCGGTCAGCGCGCTGGCGGCGAAGGGCAGGAAGGCTTGCGCGCCTTCTTGGAGCGGCGGCCGGCCGCCTGGATCGACGCGAGCAGCGAGGAAAACCTCTGAGTCGGGCCATCCGCCGGCTGCTCGTGGCCAACCGCGGTGAGCTCGTCGTGCGCATCGCGCGCACTTGTCGGTCGATGGGCATCGAGTGCGTCGCGCTTGTGACGGTCGATCAGGCCGAGGCGTGGTGGGCCGCTCAGGTCGACGAACGGGTCGCGCTGGAAGGCACGTATCTGGATGCCGCCGCCGTGCTGCGCGCCGCCGAGGTGGCAGCTGCCGATGCCATCCACCCGGGTTACGGGTTCCTGGCCGAGAACGCCGACTTCGCGGATGCCGTGGCGGCAGCTGGCCTCATCTGGGTGGGGCCGAGCGGCGACGCCATGCGCGCGCTGGGCGACAAGTCCGCCGGTCGGCACTTGGCGGCCGCAGCCGGCGTTCCCGTCCTGCCTGGCTACGACGGCGCGGACGGGTCGGATGAGCGCCTGACCTCCGAGGCGGAGCGTATCGGCTACCCGGTGCTCGTCAAACCGAGTGCCGGTGGCGGCGGCAAGGGCATGCACGTCGTGCGTAGCCCGGAGGAGCTAGGGGAGATCCTGGCACGAGCCCGGCGAGAGGCGGCCTCGTCGTTCGGCGATGACCGGCTCATCCTGGAGCGCTACCTCCAACGACCGCGGCACGTGGAAGTCCAACTCCTGCTAGACAGCCACGGGAACGGCGTCCATCTGGGCGAACGCGACTGTTCCCTTCAGCGTCGGCACCAGAAGGTCGTCGAGGAAGCGCCCTCGCCGACGGTCGACGCCGACCTGCGTACGCGCCTGGGCGAGGCCGCCCTGCGCCTCTGTCGGAGCGCGGCGTACGAGGGCGCCGGCACCGCCGAGTTCCTGCTGGACGACGCCGGTGACTTCTACTTCCTGGAGGTAAACGCGCGGCTCCAGGTGGAGCATCCCGTCACGGAGCTGGTGACCGGTCGCGACCTGGTGGTCGACCAGTTGCGCATCGCGAGTGGTGAGGCCCTCGGCTTCGCGCAGGAGGACGTGACGTTCCAAGGCCACGCCATGGAGGCACGCCTCTACGCCGAGGATCCCTGGGAAGGGTTCCTTCCCGCCGCCGGACTCATCGAGCATGTGCGCTGGCCGGAAGTGGACGGTGTACGGGTAGATGCTGGGGTGGGAGCGGGCGACCAGGTGGGCACGCGCTATGACCCGTTGCTGGCCAAGATCGTGGCCCATGGTCGCGATCGGGACGACGCGCTGGAGCGCCTTCGTCGAGCGCTGGACGCCACGGTGACCCTGGGCGTGACCACCAACCGCGGCTTCCTGCGCCGGCTTCTGGACGATGCGGGGGTGCGTGCCGGCCGAGCGCGCACGGACACCATCGAGGCAACGTGGCGTCCGGCCGACACCACGGCGCTGGATACCCGGGCCGCTCGCGCCATGGCCGCCGTGTCCGGTGACTCCCTGCCGGCCGAGGTACCCGACGCCGCGAGCGCAGTACGAAACGGGTTCCGTCTCAACGCGGGACCGACCATCCGTATCCGGCTGGGCCCCCACGAGCGCACGCTCTCGGTCGAGGCCGGCGCGGCGGTGGGCGTCCCGTGGATCGCCATCGGCGGAGACGGCGCCGACCGCTCGGTGGTCCTGGACATCGAGGGACGGGCATACCGCGGCGGCCAGGCCTCGGCACCCACCGTCGATGACTCGGCAGGACGGGCGCAACGGGAACACGGCGCGGTGGCGGCCGTGGTGGCGCCCATGCCCGGCCAGGTCATCGCCGTGCGCGTGGCCGATGGCGACGACGTGCAGGCGGGCCAGGTGCTGGTCGTGCTCGAGGCCATGAAGATGGAGAACGCTGTGACGGCTCCCGCCGCGGCCACGGTCTCGCGCGTGCTGGTCGAGGCCGGTCAGCAAATGCAGCGCGGCGACCCGCTGGTAGAGCTGGAGTAGCCATGGCGTTTCCCGTGGGCGTGCGCATCTACGAGGTAGGGCCGCGCGACGGCTTGCAGAACGAGCCGCGCTCTGTCCCAACCGAGACGAAGGCGGGCTACGTCGAGCGATTGGTGGCAGCCGGACTGCGCGAGATCGAGGTCACCAGCTTCGTCTCGCCTCGAGCCATCCCGCAGCTGGCCGATGCCGCTGAGCTGATGGCGCTGCTGCCGCCCGCGCCGGGCGTGCGCTACCCCGTGCTGGTCCCCAACATGCGCGGCATGGACCGCGCCGAGGCCGCCGGCGCGAGTGCCATCGCCGTCTTCACAGCGGCCAGCGACGCCTTCACGGAACGCAACATCGGAATGAGCGTGGCCGCCTCGCTCGAGGCCTTCCGACCCGTGCTGGCGCGCGCCGTCCAGCAGGGCATGTGGACACGGGCCTATGTTTCGACAGCCTTCGGCTGCCCCTTCACCGGCCGCGTCGAACCAGACCGCGTGGTGGAGGTCTCGCTGCGACTGATGGAGCTGGGTGCCGATGAGATCTGCCTGGGCGACACCATCGGGGTGGGCGTGCCCTCGCAGGTGACACGCCTCACGGAGCGACACCTCGAAGCCGGCGTGCCACTCGGCCAGCTGGCCTATCACTTCCACGATACGCGAGGGACCGCCCTGGCCAACGTGATGGCCGGCCTGGCCCGCGGCGTGAGCTGCTTCGACGCGTCGGCCGGCGGCGCGGGCGGCTGTCCCTACGCGCCGGGTGCGGCGGGCAACCTCGCTACGGAGGACCTGGTCTATCTCCTTGACGGCATGGGCATCGAGCATGGCGTGCGCCTGGCCGGAGTGCTGGAAGCCGCGCGCTACATCAGCGAGGCACTGGGTCGCGCGCTGGGGAGCAAGGTCGGGCAGGCGGGAGGCTGGGATCCCCTGACCGGCAGCGCCACGGATCGCCCCATCGGATAGGAACCGGACCGGGAGGCGGTCGGGGAGACGCCCACGTACGCCACGGGTCCTGGCCGCTCGGTGGATGCGCCCCGTTCCCCTGATACGATGCCGCACGATGCGCGGCCGAGTCCCGGCCGGCTCAAGGGGATCGTGGACAGCGTCGTACTCCTGCTCAACTCGAATTACGAACCCCTCAACGTGTGCGACGTGCGCAGGGCGTTCCGACTCCTCTTCGGTGAGAAGGCGGAGGTGATCCAGTACGACCATCACGACGTGCGCTCCGCGCGGCAGGTCTTCCGTGCCCCCAGCGTCATCCGCCTGCAGTACCACGTCAAACGCCCGCGACCGCGCGTGCGCCTCTCGCGGCGGGAGATCTTCTCGCGCGACCTCCACACCTGCCAGTACTGCGGCGTCCAGACGCACGACCTGACACTCGACCACATCGTGCCGCGCCACCGCGGGGGCAGTCACTCCTGGGACAACCTGGTGGCCGCCTGCAAGACCTGCAATCACCGCAAGGGCGGCAAGCTTCTGGAGGAGGCCCGCATGCGCCTTCATCGGCCGCCCTTCGAGCCGCGCTGCGACGTGTACACCCAGTTCACGCCGTACCTGACCGACCCGCGCAACGAGGCGTGGCGCGACTACCTGTTCCTGGGGCGGAACTGAGGAGCGGCGCGGCGGCGCCCTGATGTCACGGACAGCGCCTTCCATGTCACGTCCGTCCTTTCCCGTGCCGCCCGAGGCCATGGGCGCCCTAGAGCGGCTCTGGTCCGAGTGCCACGCCGGCTACCTGGTGGGCGGCGGGGTGCGCGATGCGCTGCTTAGCGGCACGCCGCACGACCCGGTCTGGGACCTGGCCACCGATGCGCATCCCGAGGTGGTGCTGGCACTCTTTCCGGGCAGCACATACGAGAACCGCTTCGGGACCGTCCTGGCCGGCGGCGTCGAGATCACCACGTTCCGCCGCGACCACTCCTACGGGGACCATCGCCGGCCCGACACGGTCACCTTCACCGATTCGGTGGAGGAGGATCTGGCGCGACGCGACTTCACGGTCAACGCCATCGCCTGGGGGAAGGCGGCGCACGCGGAGGAGGCCGGCTGGGTCGATCCCACCGGCGGGCGGGGCGACCTGGAGGCCCGGCTGCTGCGTGCGGTGGGCGATCCGGCGCTGCGTTTCAGCGAGGATGCGTTGCGGCTGGTACGGGCGGCACGCATCGCGGCCCAGGTGGGTCTCACCATCGAGCGCGACACGGAGGCCGCCATGACCGCCCGCGCCGGCGACGTGACCTATCTCGCCAGGGAGCGGATCGGTCGCGAGTTGCGGCGGATGCTGGACGTCGTGCCGCCCTCCGCTGCGTTCCGGATCCTGGAACGCACGGGCCTCCTGGCACCGCTCTTCCCGGAGCTGGCTGCGCAGCGCGGCGTGCCTCAGGCCAAGATCCCCGGCCAGGACCTATGGGACCACAGCCTGGGCACCCTGGACGCGGCCGCGGCTCTGGCGCCGGACGACAGGATGGGCAAGCTGGCGGCGCTGCTGCACGACACTGGCAAGCCGGAAACGGCGGCCGACGGCCACTTCCTGGGACACGAGGAGGCCGGCGCCCGCATCGCGCAGTCCTTCCTCACGCACCTCGGTTTCGGTGGTCCCGACGTGCGGCACGTGAGCCGGCTGATACGCCACCACATGTGGAGCTACGTGCCGGCCTGGGGCGACTCGGCAGTGCGCCGCTTCATGCGCCGAGTGGGTCCCGACCTGGTTGACGAGCTGCTCCGGCTCAGGGAGGCCGACAACGTGGGCAGTGGTCAGCCGCCGGGCGAAGGCGGCGTGGCGGAACTGCGCGAGCGCATCGCCGAGCAGCGGCGTCGAGGAGTGCCGCTCGACGTGGCGGACCTGGCGGTCGACGGGCACGCCGTCCTGGCCGCGGTGGGTCGTGAGCCCGGGCCGTGGCTTGGCCACACCCTGGAGCGCTTGCTCGAGTCGGTCATCTCCGATCCGCAGCGCAACACGCCGGAGCGGCTCCTCACCGATGCCCGCGCCTGGGCTGCTGAGCGATGATCGAGCCGCTGCTCCATGCCGAACGCCTGCTGCTGATGGGCATGCTCGACCAGGCCGAGGCCGTCTACCGGCGCACCGTGGAACATGACCCGCGCAACGCCATCGCGGTCATGGGCCTGGCACGCGTGGCGGTGGAACGCGGCGAGATGGAGGAAGCGCACGTCCAGGCGGCACGTGCCCTGCGCATCGACCCGGAGAACGCGGCGGCGGCGGCCATGGAGGCTCGCACGGCCGAGCTGCTCCGAGGGCGTCCCGGCCGGGACGGACGAAGGGGTGCCCAGCCTGCGCCGGACGATGAGCGCGACTCGAGCAGCGAGCGCGACTCGAGCAGCGAGCGCGCTCCACGCAGCGAGCCGGCCACTGGAACCGATCGGCGCGGCCTCCTCCGCCGCATCTTGGGCCGCTGACCGGGGCCGCAGAGACCGTCGATCTGTCACGATCAACGAACAGGAAGGGCCTGGTTGACGCCTACTCGGCCAGTAGGACCCCGACCTACGCCCGAGGCACCGCGAGAAGCTACATCGGACGCGAAGGCAGGCGAGAGGATGAGGAAGGCGCCCTCCATCTCGCGCGGTGAGGGCTCTCGAAGTCGGGCGACCCTGCGTCGCGAGCGTCGCTGTTCGCTCATCGTGACGAATCGACAAGCTGGCTGAAGGCTGCATGGTGCCGAGGCACCGATCGCCGGCTGGACATGTGCTAGTTCCCCAGGTCGCGCGCCAGCCACAGCCGGCACGGACCGTCCGTCAGAGCCTGGTTCCCGTCATCTACCGATGCTGGAACCCAGCATCAGCGGCGTGCCACAACAGCTTTTCGACCCGCCCGGACTTATCAAGTCGGGCTCGACTAGCATGGCGGCATGCGCATCCTCGTGACCGGCGGCGCCGGCTACATCGGCGCCATCACCGTCGAGCGGCTCCTTCCCGCCGGGCATCAGGTGGTCGTCCTCGACTCTCTTGTCACAGGGCACGAGGAGTCCGTGCCGCAGGGCGCGGAGCTGGTCGTGGGCAGCTTCGGCGATGGGCCACTGGTGGCGGGCCTCTTGCGCGACCGCAAGATCGATGCGGTGCTCCACTGCGGCGCCCGCTCGCTGGTCGGCGAGTCAGTGGCCGAACCGGCACTCTACTACCGCGAGAACGTGGTCGGTGGCGTGGCCCTGCTGGACTCCATGCGCAAGGCAGGCGTGGAGCGGCTCGTCTTCAGCTCCACCGCTTCCGTGTACGGCGTCCCCACCGAAACGCCCGTCTACGAGAGTGCGCGGACCGCCCCGATCAACCCCTACGGCGCCACCAAGCTGGCCTTCGAGGGCGCCATGCGGTCATATGGCCAGGCATACGGCCTGCGGGCGATGGCCCTGCGCTACTTCAACGTGGCCGGCGCCAGCCCGAGTCGTGGCGAGCGGCACGACCCCGAGACGCACCTCATCCCCAACCTGCTGGCGGCCTACCGAGATGGTCCGCCATTGACCGTCTTCGGGACCGACTATCCGACCCCCGACGGCACGGCCGTCCGCGACTACATCCACGTGCTGGACCTGGCCGACGCGCACCTGGCCGCGCTGGAGATGACCGCCTCGCTCGAGCCGGGACTGGACGTGTGCAACCTGGGCTCGGGCTCGGGCTTCAGCGTCAAGGAAGTGATGCGTGCGGCGGAGGCCGTGGTGGGCCAGCCGGTGCCGCACTCGCTGGGCGCTCGGCGCGCGGGGGACCCGCCCACACTCGTGGCCTCGAACGAGCGCGCGGCGCAACGCCTGGACTGGCGATCGCAGCGGGGCACCCTCGAGGAGATGATCGGCTCCGCGTGGGAGCTGCTCCGCGCCACTTCACCGGCTGCCCTACCATCGGCCCATGGCAGCCCAGAACGCTGAGGCGATCCCCGCCGACCCTCTCGAGTGGCGCCCGCAGGTGCCCATGCTCACCCGCCGTGCACCGAGCATCTCCGATCCTATCGTGGAGCCCCTCTGGACCGGCACGCGCACCATGCTCCACTTCGAGGCCGCTCCGGACGGACCGCCCCGGCGCCTCACGCTGATCGACTCGGACGGTCACGACGTCACGGCGCGCGAGCCCGAGCTGAGCGACGAGATCGGCCGCTGCCTCATGGCTTTCGATGCCGTCATCGATGGCATCCTGACCATCCAGGCCACACGTGGCGGTGAGGGCGCGGCCATCATCCACCAGGCGGCCATCGGCCGAGGCAGCATCTTCATGCCGCGCGACGCTGGCATCGACGTGGAACGCAAGGACGCCCATCCCGATCAGGTGCTGGCCTTCGTGGCGTTGGATCTGCTCCAGGTGGATGGTCAGCCGCTCTTCGACCTGCCACTTCTCGAGCGCAAGCGCATCCTGGAGAGCCTCGTCCAACAGACCGAACTGGTGCGGGTCTCGCCCTACACGCGGCCGCCCATCGATCCGTGGGTGGCGTCGTGGAAAGGCGCCGGGTTCAAGGGCGCGATGATGAAAGCCGCCAACGGACGCTATACACCGGGCGGCTACGCTCGGGACTGGACGGCCATCACGCGCCTGCAGCACAAGCGTTGAACGCCGCTTGAGCGAGCCGTCACGGCTCGACCGCCCTGGCCGCCGCAGCTGGCCCATCAGAGTCCGCCGTGCCCGCGCGGACGACAAGCAGGCGGTGCTCTCCTTCGCCTCGCGCACATGGGACGACTCGGACTACATACCGCAGGTGTGGGACCGCTGGCTGGCCGCGGCTGATGGCGTCCTGCTGGTGGCCACGGCCGGCGGCCAGGACGCCATCGGTGCGGATGGCGCGCCGCTCCAGGCTGATCAGGCCATCGCCGTGGCGCGGCTGGCGATGCTTTCGGCTGACGAGACGTGGCTGGAGGGCATCCGCGTCGATCCGCGCGTCCGTGGCATGAACGTGGCGACCGACTTCCAGGTCGCGGAACTGCGTTGGGCGGCAGCGCACGGCGTGCGCGTGGTGCGCTACGCGACCAGCCAGGACAACGAGGGTTCCCACCGCCTGGGTGGTCGCCACGGCTTCTCGCTACTGGGCGAGTGGCGCTGGTATGGCGTGGACGATGAGGACGAAGCGATCCCGCCGCCCAGCGACGACTCATCCACGTCGGGCAGCCCCGCCATCCTCACGGAAGCCGACGCGAACGGCTGGTGGGCGCGGATCGCGGCTGACGACACGCTGCGACGCGGCAACGGCCTCTATGAGCGCCGCGCCTGGGCACTCCAGGAGTTGACCGAGGAGCGTTTCCGCGGCCATGTCTGCCGCGGTCAGGTGAGCGTCTGGCCGGATGCAAACGCCAGCACGGCAGGCGGCGGATCGGACGCTGTTGCCTGGGCACTGGCCATCGCGCGCGACGAGGGCTGGGGCGATGAGGACCCATCCTTGCCCGCCTCCCCCGCGCTACTCATCGGCGACGGCCACGCCGCCCTGGAGCTGCTCAAGGCAATGAGCGGCGGCCGTCCGGGCGTGCCGCGCGTGCGCCTGCCCGACGTCGACCCGCCCATCCTGGACACAGCCGCTGTAACGGCATGGACCGCAGCAGGATGGAAGCCCCGGGACCGGACGCTGCACATCCTGACCCGGCCGCTGGACACGGCGCACCCCCTCCCCCAGCCGGAGGACGCGGCACTCTTGGAGATGGCGGAGGAGCCACGGCCCATCGCGCGTCCCTGGTCGCCACGCGGCTGACCACCGCTGCACGGCCTGCCCATCTTCGTTAGGCTGGCCGGGATGCCCCAAGCCACCCTGCCCAAGGCGCTGCGGGACGAGATCGACGGACTCGGCAAGGCCGACATCATGGTCGGCATCCCGAGCTTCAAGAACGCCAGCACCATCGGCTACGTCGTGCGCGCCGCGCAGGCCGGTCTCGTGCAGTACTTCCCCGATCTCCGCCCTGTCGTGGTCAACGCTGACGCCGGTTCGCCCGACGGCACCCAGCGTGTGGTGGTCGACACGGAACCGCCCGACTACATCGAGAAGATCCTGCTCGTCCGGCCCACCAACAAGCTCCAGCGCATCAGCCTGACCTACCCCGAGATCGAGGGGGTCGGGGGCAAGGGTGCCGCGCTGCGCACCATCTTCCAGATCGCCGACGCGCTGGGTGTGCAGGCGCTGGTCGTGGTCGACTCCGACCTGCGCAGCATCGTGCCGGAATGGATCGAGCTGCTGGCCGGGCCCATCCTGAAGGGCGGCTTCGACTACGTGGCGCCGCTCTACAGCCGCTACAAGTACGACGGCACGATCACGAACACGGTGACCTATCCCCTCACCCGGGCGCTCTATGGGCTGCGTATCCGGCAGCCCATCGGCGGCGACTTCGGCGTCAGCGGCGACCTCATCCGCCACTACCTCCAGCAGGACGACTGGACGCCGGACACCAGCAAGTTCGGTATCGATATCTGGATGACGCACAGCGCCATCGCGGGTGGCTTCGCGGTGTGCCAGACCCGCCTGGGCGCCAAGGTGCACGATCCCAAGGACCCGGGCTCCGACCTGGGGCCGATGTTCAGCCAGGTCGTGAGCACCATCCTCCGGCTCACCGAACGCCACGCCGCGCGCTGGCTGGATGTCAAGGGTTCGCACGACATCCCGGTCTACGGCTTCGAGCGGATCATCGACCCGCCGCCCCTCGAGGTGAATACCCAACGGCTACTGGAGGAGTTCGCCAAGGGCCGCCTGACGGTGCGCGACACCTGGGCCAGCGTCCTCGCACCGGAGCAACTTGCCGCCGTCGACCACCTGGCCGAGGAGGCCAGCGAGGCCGTAGAGATGGCCAGCCGCGCCGACACGCCGGCCACCGTCGAGGACTCGCGCTTCAGCTTCCCCGACGAGACCTGGACCCGCATCATCTACGACTGTGCCCTGGCCGCTCGCCGGAAGCTGCAGCCCATGGACCGCATGGTGGCCTCGCTCATCCCGCTCTACTTCGGACGCGTGGCCAGCCTCATCATCGAGACCCGCGAGCTGACGACCGACCAGGCCGAGGCCTTCGTGGAACGTCAGGCGCGAGCCTTCGAGCTGGGCAAGCCCTACCTGGTCGAACGCTGGCGTGCGCTGGAGGCAGCGTCGCGCGACGGCAAGGCAGGCAAGGGAGGCAAGGAGGCGGGCAAGAGCCGGAAGTCGCGCGCTGGAAGCAAGGTCGCCGCCCCCGGTGGCAAGCGGCGGTCCGAGTCGGGAGCGAAGCGCTGATGGCCCGACGCCGCTCGCCCTCTCGCATCCTCATCCCCTTGGCCAACCCGCGCACCGCGGCCGACCTCATCCGCATCGGCTCTGCGCTGATGGAACAGGGCGGCACGCTGACCGCCCTGGGCATCGTGGAAGTGCCTGAGGGAATGCCGCTCTCCGAGGGTGCCACCAAAGCACGTCAGGCGCGCCGCCTGCTCCAGCGCGTCCTGGAGTTCGCGCCGCCTGGCGTGGAGCTGCGCACCGTCGTGCGCATCGGGCGTCGCGCGGCGGAGGGCATCGTGGAGCTGGCCGCCGAGGAAGAGGCGGATCTCATCCTCTTCGGCTGGGCGGGCAAGCCGGGTGGCAGGCGTGGCTTGCCAGATGCTGTCTTCAGCCCCACCATCGATGAGGTCGTGCGCGACGCACCCTGTGACATGGCGGTGGTCAAGCAGCGCGGCGTCGGTTCCGTGCAGCACATCCTCAGCGCCGTACGTGGCGGTCCCCACGCGGAGCTGGCGCTCCACTTCGCCGAGGCGCTGGGTCACTCCTTCGATGCCGACGTGTCGGTGTTGCACGTGGTGCCACCGGACATCTCGCCCACCGTCCGCTCGCAGGCCGAGCGCGCCCTGACCGCCTTCGTGCATCTCCATGCCAGCGAACGTGGCCGCGCCAGGCTGGTCGAGGGATCGGACGTGCGGGCCACCATCCTGCGCGAGTCGGAGGGCGCGCAACTGGTGATCATGGGCGCCACCGCGGCGCTGCCGCATGACCCCACGGGCGGTGCCCTCTTCGGTGCCCTGCCGGAGACCATCGCGCAGGAGGCACGACCCACCGTCATCGTGGTCAAGACGCGCGAGCAGCCCACGCGCTCCGTGTTCGAGAAGCGCGCCGCCCAGGCCGAGACCCTGGAGGCCGCTGACCGGGCGGCTGAAGCCGGGCGCAGCATCACCGCGCGGGTCGATCGCTGGTTCGCTGAGTCGAGCTTCCACCACGGCGAGTTCTCGGACCTGAAGCGCCTAGTGGCACTCAAGGAGAAGCAGGGCCTGACCATCAGCGCCGTGCTCCCCACGCTCAACGAGTCAGCCACCATCGGGCCCAT
>JBBJNS010000051.1:0-14228 GCA_037720745.1 Candidatus Limnocylindrales bacterium | reverse complement strand
CGCGAGCCACCCTCATGCGAGCGGATCCGGCGCTGGAGGAGGCGGCTCGGTCGCTGGGCGACGGCTTCACCACGGCCTTCCGCCGCGTGACCCTGCCGATGCTGGCGCCGGCCATGGGCACCGGCGCCCTGCTGGCTGCCCTGTACGCCATCTCCGACTTCGGGGCGGTCTCCATCCTGCGCTTCGACTCGTTCGCGCGAGCCATCCATGTGCAGTACCGCTCCTCCTTCGATCGCTCCGGAGCGGCGGCACTGGCATTGCTTCTCGTCCTGGCAGCCTTTGCGCTGGTCTGGGCGGAGGCACGAGTCCGGCGGCGCGCGTCTCTTCAGGTGCCGCATGGCGCTCGGCGAGTGGCGCGCGTCATCCCGCTGGGGCGGTGGCGCTGGGCTGCGCTGGTCTTCTGCGCGGCGGTGGCGGGACTCGCCCTCGTCCTGCCAGCGGGCACCATCGCCTACTGGCTGGTGCGCGGCCTAGAGCAGGGCGAACCGCTGCGCCTGCTGGCAGATCCGGTCCATGACTCGCTCGTGGCCGGCGGCGCGGCGGCCACGGTGGCCGTCCTGCTGGCCCTACCGGTCGCCTTTCTGGTGGTCCGCTATCCCGGGCGACTGTCCTCCATCGCGGAGCGGGTGCTGTACGGCGCCTACGCCGTGCCCGGCATCGCGCTGGCCCTGGCGCTCGTCTTCTTCAGCCTGAACGTCGTGCCCTTCCTGTACCAGACGCTGGCCCTGCTGGTGCTGGCCTACGCGCTGCGCTTCCTCCCGCAGGCCAGCGGCACGACGCGCAGCGCGCTGATGCTCATCGGACCGCGCTTGCCCGAGGCCGCTCGCTCACTGGGCCGGTCACCATTCGAGGTCTTGCGTACCATCACCCTGCCGCTGCTGCGGCCCGGCCTCTTGGCCGGAGCGGCGCTCGTCTTCCTCAGCACCATCAAGGAGCTGCCCTTGACGCTGCTCGTCGCGCCGACCGGATTCGGCACCCTGGCCACGCAGGTCTGGGGCGCCGCCAACGAGGGCTTCTTCGCGCGCGCCGCGGCGCCGGCCGCCGTGCTCATGCTCATCTCACTCGCGTCGGTGTCCCTCCTGCTGCGCGACGGGGAGCGCTCAGCGTGATCGACCCGGGCGCGGGGCGAGACTCCGGCCCCGTGCGCGACTCCGGCCCGGCCGTGCGAGTGGCCGGACTGGAGAAGCGCTTCGGACGCGTCATGGCGCTCGACCGCTTCGACCTCGAGCTCCCCTCGGGCTCCATGCTGGCACTGCTCGGTCCGTCAGGCTGCGGCAAGACGACCGCCCTGCGCGTGATCGCTGGTTTCGAACGTCCGGATGCAGGCACGGTCGAGGTGGGCGGGCGGCGCGTCGCTTCATCCAACGCCAGCGTGCCGCCCGAACGGCGTCGCGTGGGAGTCGTCTTCCAGGACTTCGCGTTGTTCCCGCATCTCTCGGTGCGCGACAACGTGGCTTATGGCATCGGTAGCGACCCGGATCGGCACGTGCGCGTTGACGAGCTGCTGGAGCTGGTGGGCCTGCGGGCCGATGAGCGCCGTATGCCGCACGAGCTCTCAGGGGGCATGCAGCAGCGTGTCGCCATCGCCCGTGCGCTGGCGCCGCGGCCTGACGTCATCCTCCTGGACGAGCCCTTCTCCAACCTGGACCAGGCCCTGCGCACGCAGTTGCGGGCGGAGGTGCGCCAGATACTGCGCGACGCCCGCCAGAGCGCCATCTTCGTGACACACGATCAAGGGGAGGCTCTGACCATCGCCGATGGCGTGGCGGTCATGGCGCGCGGCCGCATCGAGCAGGTCGCTGCACCGGAAGTCATCTATGCCGAGCCGCGCACCCCCTTCGTGGCCACCTTCGTGGGCGTCGCCAACCTGCTTCCAGCCGACTGCCGGAACGGCATGGCAGTCACCCGCTTCGGCCCCGTGACGCTCATCGGCCGGCCGGAGCGACGCCCGCAGGGACGTGCGCTGGCACTGCTGCGCCCGGAACACTTCCTGGTCCGCGAGGCACCCGACGGGCCTGCCTCGACCGAAGCGTGGACGGTCATCGCCCGGCAGTTCTCGGGCTCGGAGATCCTCCTCGAGGTGCGCGCTGGGGACGGGCAGCGCGTCTGGGTGGAGGCCGGCGGCCAGGTCCGCAGACTGGCCATCGGCGATCGGGTCGAGCTGCGTCTGCGTGATGTCGAGACCGTCGCCTTTGCTCCCTCGGCGGGCATGGCCGCCTCGGGAGCGTCCGTCAACGGAAGGGAGGAGCCCGGGGTCGATGGTCAGCCCCTGGCGGGCGTCACTGCCGAGGCCGAGCGGCTCGGGGCGTTGGAGCCGCTCGAACCGCCCGTACACTAGCCCGCGTGCGACGACTCATCGAGTGCGTTCCCAACTTCAGTGAGGGCCGCCGGACCGACGTCATCGACGCGCTCGCAGGCGCCATCGCGGAGACGCCCGGCACGCACCTCCTGGACCGCAGCTCCGACACTGACCACAATCGCACGGTGCTGACCTTCGCGGGTCCACCACGTGAGGTGGCCGATGCGATGGAGCGAATGGTGGCCATCGCGCTGAAGACCATCGACATGGAGCGCCACACCGGGCAGCATCCGCGCATGGGCGCCGTGGACGTGATCCCCTTCGTGCCACTCGGCGATACGTCCCTCGATGAGGCCGTGGCGCTGGCCGGAGGGTTCGCGCAGCGCATCGCCGAGCGCTTCGAGCTGCCGGTCTACCTCTACGCCATGGCCGCCACCCGGCCTGAGCGGCGCATCCTGGCTGACGTCCGACGGCCGCAGTACGAGGGACTGAAGTCGCTCATCGCGGAGGATCCCGAGCGAGCTCCCGACTTCGGACCGAGTCGGTTGCATGCCACCGGGGGCGCCGTGGCGGTGGGCGCGCGGCCCTTCCTCATCGCCTACAACATCAACCTGGCGTCAGACGACGTGGCGCTGGCCAAACGCATCGCCGGCGCCGTGCGCGAGAAGGGCGGCGGCCTTCCGCGCGTGCAGGCCCTGGGACTGTACCTGGAGGACCTGCGCTGCGCGCAGGTGTCGATGAACCTGCTGGACCACGCCGTGACGCCCCTATGGCGGGTCTGGGAGCGGGTCCGGGACCTGGCCGCAGCCGAGGGCGTCGAGCTGCGCGAGTCGGAGCTCATCGGCCTGGCACCCCTGGCCGCTCTGCTGGCGGTGGCCGACCATGCCGCTATCCCGTCCGAAGGGACGGATGAGGAACGCATCACCGGGGCCGCGGACTGGCTGTGTATCCGTGACTTCGAGCCCACCAAGGCGCTGGAACTGCGGCTGGCCAGGGCGGAGGGCGGCAGCGACGCCTGACGGGCGGCCGGCCGACCTGCTCGTGGTGGGAGCGGCGGAGGTGGCCACCCTCGCCGGCGGGCTGCGCCGCGGATCGGGCCAGGGCGATGCAGCGGTGCTGCGCGCCGATGAGGCCGGCCCCCTGGCGGTGGCGGTACTCGACGGTCGGATCGCGGCCGTCGGCCTGGAGCGGGACGTGCTCTCAGGGATCGCTGGCCTGGGGCTCCATCCCGACGATCTCAAGCGGATCGACGCTCGCGGCGCGACCGTCACGCCGGGCCTCGTAGACGCCCACACGCATCTCGCCTTTGCCGGCACGCGCGAGGCAGAGCTTGGTCTGCGCCAGGCGGGGGCCGGCTACCTGGGCATCCTGGCTGCCGGCGGCGGCATCCTCTCCACGGTCGAGAGTACGCGCGCGGCGACCTCCCAGGCACTCCTTGCCCACGCCCGTCGGTGGAGCTACGAGATGCTGCGCCACGGCGTGACCACGGCCGAGGTGAAATCCGGCTATGGGTTGGACGTCGAGACGGAGCTGCGGCTGCTGGAGGTCTACCGGCAGCTCGGCGCGGAGGGTCCCCTTGAGCTCGTGCCCACCTTCCTGGGGGCGCACGCTGTCCCGCCCGAGTTCGCGGGGCGAGTCGACGACTACGTCCGGGATGTCGTGGAGCGGCAGCTGCCAGCTGTGGCCGAGCAGGGCATCGCACGCTTTTGCGACGTCTTCTGCGAGCGCGGCGTGTTCGACGCGGCACGCTCCCGCCGCATCCTCGAGGCGGCCCGTGCGCACGGGCTCGCCGCGCGGCTCCACGCCGATGAGCTGCACGACTCGGGCGGTGCCGCGCTGGCGGCAGAGATGGGCGCGGTCTCCGCCGACCATCTGGCGGCCATCTCAGTGGACGGCATCGCGTCCTTGGCGAGGGCTGCGGAGGACGGTCGACCGGTCGTCGCCACCCTCCTGCCGGCCACCACCTACTACCTCATGGCCAGTCACCATGCGCCGGCGCGTGAGCTCATCGATGCCGGCGTCCCGGTCGCCCTCGGCACGGACTTCAACCCCGGCACGTCGCCCGCGCCCAACCTCCAGATGGCGATGGCCATGGCCACCGTCCAGCTCGGCATGACCGCCGCCGAGGCGCTGGTCGCAGCGACCATCAATGCGGCACACGCGGTCGGGCTGGGCGAGACGCACGGGGCGCTGGAAGTGGGCCGCGCCGGCGACCTCGTGGTCTGGGACGTGCCGCGCCACCAGCTCCTGCCCTACTGGCTGGGCGCAGACCTGGTGCGGTCCGTGGTCAAGAGTGGCACCGTCGTGATCGACTCACCATCCAGCCGCGACGGCATCGTAAGGCCCGGCAGAGGGCGCCATCGGTCGGGATAGCCGTGCCGCCAGCCAGCTGATGAAGAGCATGGCCGCCGCCAAGGCAGGCGCGACGGCTCCTTCGTAAGTCTCATCGCGGAACGTCACTCCGGCACCGAGTGCCAGATACCGCTCATCCGAGTGCGAAGTGCCAGCCAGAGCCGCTGCCACCGCCTGCTCGTCGAGGATCACCTCCATACGTGTGCGGTGGGCCGCCATCACGCCCGTCACCTGCACGGGCCCTGTGCCGGCGGCGACCGCCTCGTCAGCGCTCGACGAGAGAGCCACCAAGGCTTTGCTGGGATCGGCCGGGTCACGCAGCACGTAGAGGTGGCGCAGGACGCCATCGCCCTGCGGGATGTCGAGAAAGGCAGGCGGTGCCTGCTCCCCGAAGCCTCGACCTTGGCGGTCATGAGGCTCGTCTATGGGCCGGTAGTGGACCGAGCGACCCTCCTGGTAGATGTCGCTGTCCGCGAGGGGTCCCGAGATGAGTGCCGTAACGCTTACCCAGAACTGGCCACGCGCCTCGACCAGCGCAGCCACGGAACTCTCCACCGGCTGGGGTCGCGCCGCATCGGCGGCATCGGCACGCTCGATCTCCTGCACCGCCGCGAAGACCAGGAGCGCCACGATCAGCAGTGAGGCGGGCACACGCCGCAGAGCGGGCAGGAGACGTGACCAGATGGCGTCCACCGTGTGTGCCGGCAGGGCGATGATGGCAAGGAGGCGACGGACGTGCGCCATGGGTCACACCCTGGTGCGGGACTCCAGGACCACCACCGTGGTCTCGCTGGGGACCGTGGAGATGGTGACGCTCAGTCTGGGTACCGGTGTCGGATGCTGAACGCTCATCTCGTGCATGAATCGCTCCAGGGCGCTGCGCGCCGCCTCTCCCTCGCCGATGAGCATGGGCACGATGAGTCGCGCGTCCACCTGCGTGGCGACCTCCGCGGCCTTGGCCGCCGTGAGCGACGAACCGATGGGCACGCAGACCACATCGACCGAGCCGATGTCGCCCAGGCCGTCCTCGTCCAAAAGGTGGCCGATGTCGCCCAAGTGCACCACGTGCAGACCATCGAGCTCGTACACGAAGCACGTGTTGAGCCCGCGTTGCTTGCCCTTTTCGTCGTCACGGAACGTGCGCACGCCGTTGATGAGGACCTCGTGGACCTCGAACTCGCCGGGCCCGTCCAGGATGAAGGCGGGATCCAGGCTGGTCGGCCTCAGCAGTCCCGCGGCATGGCCGTTCAGACCCGCCGCCTTGCCGCGCGCAGGTGGTGGAGCATCATCGGGATGGCTGTAGGTGACGATGTCGGCCGTCAGGCCACGCCCGGTGGGGCCGACCACGGATCGATAGGCATCAGCGGCCACCACACCCTCGCGTCCCTTGAGGCGCAGGCAGCTGTCGCCGTACCAGGTGATCTCCATGGCAGGCATCGTGCCACACAAAATGAACGAGGGGCGCCTGCCCAATCGGCGCCCCTCGTTCCGAGGGAGGGAGAGGGAACAGAAGCGAGGCTTTTGTTCCGCGTCATCAATGTAGTCCGCCTCCATGAAGGCACCAGAGGGGAGACGGTGAAGAAACGCACACCTTCTGGCAGGATGCCTGCGTGACCGAAGAGCCGCGGCCGAGGAGCGCGTCGCCCGAAGCAGATGAGACGCGACCGTATGCCACGCCGGGAGCATTTCCCAGTGTTGGCGGAGCTACTCCTCCGCCGCCACCTCGGCGTGGTTCGCCTGTCCCCCGCGTGTTGGCGGGCATAGCCGTGCTCGTCGTCCTGGTGGCGGGCCTCTTCATCCTGCTGCCGCGCGGCGGCGCGGATCCGGCCGCCAGCGGGCCGATGTCGCCCTCGCCCGGACCCTCCCAGGCGGACGCCTCGGCACCATCCGGCAGCGTCTCCCCGCCAGTCACGGCCACGGTCGGTCCCGCGCCCAGCGGAGACCTGCCCAGCGGAGACCTGCCCATCGACCCCGCGGTCGAGGCGCGCATCCGCGAGATCATCGAGCAGGTGCCCGCCATCAGGGGACTGGAGCCCCGACAGGAGGTGCCCTTCCGCTTCATCACGGCAGAGCGCTTCGAGGAAGAGCTGCGCGACCTCTTCGCCGCGGACAACCCGCCCGAGGAAGTCAGCGCCGAGGAGGACCTCCTCAAGCGGCTCGGACTGCTGGAACCTGAGGCGGACCTGGAGGAGCTGGTGCTCGACCTGTACGGCAGCCAGGTGGCGGCCTTCTACGACACCCGCACCGGAAGCTTCACCGTGGTCCAGCGCGGAGAAGGCGCCGAGTTCGGTTCATCGGACGCCATCGTGGTCGCCCATGAGTACGTGCACGCCCTCCAGGACCAGCACTTCGACCTTGAGGGCACTCAGGTGACCGACCCTGCCGAGGGCGATCGGGCGCTGGGTGTGCTGGGCCTCATCGAGGGCGACGCCGTGGCGGTGATGGTCGACTGGGCCGTGGCCAACCTGACCTTCGAGGAGATCCTCGGCCTTCAGGAGGCGCTCACACCGGCCGACCAGGAGCTGCTCGAGTCGATGCCGCCGGTGCTGCGACGGCAGCTCGAGTTCCCGTACACCGACGGTTGGGCTTTCGTGATGGCCATCCGCGCCGACGGCGGCTACGCGGCGGTGGATGCGGCCTTCGGCGATCGGCCTGTCTCGTCGGAGCAGATCATGCATCCCGAGAAGTACCTGGACCGTGAGGATCCCGTCCTCGTCGAGCTGCCTGACCTCACGACGACGCTGGGCGCGGGTTGGAGGGAGAGGTACGAGCAGACGCTGGGCGAGATGCTCATCGGGGTGCTGGTCGCTGACGGGCAGTCTGCCCCGGCGCCGAGCGTGCCGGGCGTCCTGCCGGCGCTGCCCAACGCAGAGGCCGCCGCGGGCTGGGCTGGCGACCGGCTGGTCAGTCTGGACGGGCCCGACGGGACGTGGGCTGTGGTCTGGCAGACGGCCTGGGACAGCGCCCCCGATGCAGACGGATTCTCTGCCGCGACCGAGGCGGCCATGGACGACCTGCGCTTCCCTCACGAGGTCGAGGCGTCGACGGTGGCCAGCGGTCTGGACGCACCGGTGCTGGTCCTGGTGGCCAGCGACGAGGCGACCCTGGAGGACGTACGGGCGGCGCTGCCCGAGAGCTGAGCCGGCGAGTTCGTGGTCGCTGCTACATCGACTGGGGAGCGGAGATGCCCAAGAGGGCGAGCGTCGAGGCCAGCGAGACCCTGGCGGCATCCATCAGCGCCAGGCGGGCGGCGGAAGTCTCGGGATCGTCCGGATCGACCACGCGGCGATCTCGATAGTAGGCGTGCAGCGCGGTGGCCAGCTCGGTGGCGTAGGCCGTCGTGCCCTGCGTCTCCTCGGCGGCCGCGGCGTCCTCGACCACCTCGGGCAGCCGCAGGACCTGCTTGGCCAGGCTCAGGGCGGCCGCGTCGTCGGCCAACATGCCCCTCAAGGAGTCGGCCGGTCGGAGACCGAGGTCTTCTCCCTTGCGCAGGATGGAACAGATGCGCGCGTGTGCATAGCGCACGTAGTGCACTGGGTTGGCCGCCGTGGGGTCCTTGGCCGCCTCGATGTCGAAGTCGATGCCGGTGGTGCGCGCCCGTGACGCGAAGTACCAGCGCGCTGCGTCGACGCCCACCTCCGCCAGCAGCTCGTCGAGGGTGATGAAATCGCCCGCTCGCTTGGACATGGAGATGTCCTGGCCGTCTCGGATGAAGTGGACCCAGGCGATGAGCAGCATGCGGACCGCCTCGCGGTCGTAGCCCATCGCTTCCGCGGCGTTGCGGTTGCGGGCCACGGTCCCGTGATGGTCCGCACCCCAGATGTAGATCAGCGTGTCGAAGCCACGGCTGAACTTCTCGGTCACATAGCCGATGTCAGCAGCGAAGTAGGTCGAACTGGCGTCCGAGCGACGGATGACGCGATCCTTGTCATCGCCGAAGGCGGTGGAGCGGAACCACAGCGCACCGTCCTGCTCGTAGATGTGGCCGCCGTCGCGCAGCCGGTCGATGGCTCTCTCGACCCAGCCCTCCGTGTGCAGCGAGCCCTCCGTCTTCCAGACATCGAAGCGAACACCGAGCGCTTCCAGGCTGGCCTCTATGCCCGAGCGGACCTGCTGTCCTGCCCACGCGCCGATGATCGCGTCGCGTTCCGCGCCAGCCTCGATGGCGCGGCCCCAGATCTCCTCGGGAAGCTCCTGTGCCAGCTCACGCACGTACTCGCCGTGATAACCGTCCTGCGGGATGGACTGGTTCGTGCGGTGAGCTGCGATGGACGCACCCAGCATCACGATCTGACGGTTCGTATCGTTGAAGTAGTACTCGCGCGTGACCCTGTGCCCGGCCGCCTCAAGCACGCGGGAGAGCAGGTCTCCCACGAATGCGCCGCGAGCGTTGCCGACGGTCAAGGGGCCGGTGGGATTGGCAGAGAGGAACTCGACGTTGGTGCTCTGTGGGTCCGGGACGACTAGCCGACCGAAGTGCGCGCCGGCGCGCCGGACGCCGTCCAAGGCGTTCTCGAGCGCGGCAGGCGCGAGTCGCAGGTTGATGAAACCGGGGGGCGCCACGTCGGCGCTGAGGACGGGACCCGACTCGCCCATCGACCATCCCGCGCGCAGCGCGTCGACGAGGGCTGCGGCGATCTGCATGGGCGGACGTCGCAACGGCCGGGCCAGCTTCATGGCCAGGTTCGTGGCCAGGTCGCCGTGCTCAGGGTTCTGCGGCCGGGTCAGCTCCACGGGCGGGACATCGGCGCCGTCCGGCAGCCCAGGCAACGCCCCGTCCGCCTCGGCACGCTGCCACGCCCCGCGCACTGCCTCACGGATGAGGCTGCGGAGGGGCATCTCGTGGTCAGGCATCGGGGCAGGTTACCGCAGCGGCTCACAGCAGCGGCTCCCTCATCAGCCGAGGTCGACCACCAGGCCCGGCGTGGCAAGCTCGACGATACCGGCGAAGACCGTCCGGGCCAGCACGGCGGCACCTTCTGGGTCGTGCGCGTCCAGGATGTGCGTGAGGACCAAGCGGGCGGCCCCTCCGTCGCGCGCCACTTCCGCCGCCTGCCGCGCGGTGAGGTGTGCCGCTTCCTCCGCGACCGTCTCCGATGAACCCCAGGACGCCTCGCACAGCATCGTGTCACCTGGTCGGACCAGCACCAGGATGTCCTCCGGCCGGCCGCAGTCGCCCGAGTAAACGAGTCCCGGCGCCTCCTCTGGTGCCTCTGCCCGAGTGACGCGGAAGCCGAAGCTGTTCAGGGCGTGGGTCACCGGCCGCGCCTCCACTCGCAGAGCGCCCAGCTCGATGGTGCCCGGCTTCAGATCGTGGCCCGGCAGATCGTCCAGGAAGCCCGCCTCGCCCATCAGCGCGCCGATCCGAGCCCGAAGCTGAGCCGGACCATGGAGAGCGACGGATCGAGGTCGGTCCAGGCCGTAGCGCAGGTAGTGGCGGAGGGGCACCAGATCGATCATGTGATCGGGATGGAGGTGGCTCACCACGACGGCGCGCAGGGTCAACGGTTCGCGGTAGGCGCCCAAAGTGGCAAAGGCACCCTGGCCCATGTCCAACAGGATGCCCTCGTCGCGCGACTCCACGAGGTAGCACGACGCGGCGTGGCCGGGGCGCAGGGCGTAGGCTGGAGCACAGCCGACGATGGTCAGCCGCAGCGTCGATGGATCCTCCGTGCCGGGAGCGGCTTCAGCCACCCGAGGGTGTCCAGCACTCGGCGATCCGCTTCACGAGCTCGTCCAGCGAGTCGATCACCAGGGCCGCCTGCGCTGGCGCAGTGCGCTCGATGACGCCCCACGGGCCGCGTCGCAACCAGACGGCACGCATGCCCGCCGCTGCGGCGGGCAGGACATCGTTGTCGATGCGGTCACCGACGTAGATGACGGCGGAGGGATCGGGTTCCTCCATGAGCGCCAGGGCCGTGGCGAAGAAGGCGGGATCAGGCTTCCAGACGCCCAGCTCGTCGCTCATCGCCACGACCTCGGCCGTGACGCCGATGGCGCGCAGCTCGGCCGTGCGCACGATGGGTTGATTGGCCACGATCGCGATGCGGTAGCCGGCCTCCCGCAGCGCCTCCAGCGAGCGCAGCGCGTCGGGGTATAGGTCCGTCAGCTGGAATCCGCCGTACTCCGCCTGGACGCGCGGCATCAGCTCTTGCCAGTCTGGCCGTGCCACCAGGTCGAATACGCCGCGATGCTCGCCGCCGCGCGCGATGACCGCACCGAAGGCACTCATAAAGGTGAGCCGTGGGATCCCCAGCACGTCCGCCCACAGGCTCCAGAGCCGCGTCTCATCAATGAGCGTCTCGCCCACATCGAGGCAGACCCAACGCGCTCGCAGCTCCGTCACGATCGGGTCGGACCGATGATCTCGACCAGATGTCCCGCTCCGCGCTTGAGCCGTCCATCCGCGGTGAGGAGGCTGCACCCTTCCAGCCGTGCGAGGGCGACGTACTCAGCGTCATAGGTCTTGGCCCAGCCGAGACCAGTGGCGATCTCCGTGGCGAGTCGGTAGAGGTCGTCCGGGATGTGACGCTCGATCGGCAGCCGAAGGAAGGCCTGGAGCAGCTCCGACGCGACAGGTCTTGTCAGGTCACCTCGCCATGCCGCTCGATTCACGGCGGACGCGACCTCAGACCAGAGGAGCGGGGGCGCGATCATGGGTCCGTTCCCTGCTGCCGCGCCGCTCGAGGCGATCGAGAGTGCCGCACTGGCGTCGACGACGAGCACGATCAATGGTCCTCCCGGTCCTGGCGGAGGATGGCTACCCAGTCCGGCATCGGCCCGCCCCAGAACGTCTTTCGCCACCCTGCCGGCATCGGCAGCGTGTCCGGATGGGTCACGGCTGCGAGATCGTCCTCATCGATGAGGTGCTGGGTCCCGATCCGGGTCGAGCGCAGCTTGCCCTCGCGGATCCAGCGCCGGACGGTCTCCGGGTTCTTGCCGACTCGGCGGGCGGCCTGAGGAACGGTCAACATGGTCGTAGCATACGACTACAGCCGGCCGTTGCCCACGCCGTCAGATGACGCGCAGCTCGCGGCCCACCTGGTCGAAGGCTTCCAGGCACGTGTCGAGCTGCTCACGCGTGTGTTCGCTGGAGACGATCGTCCGCAACCGCGCCTTATCCAGCGCCACGGTGGGGAAGACCACGGACGTGGCGAAGATGCCCCGCTCGAACAGCGCCCGCGTCATGCGCTGGGCGGTCTCTGCCCGGCCCACGATGATGGGGGTGATGGGCGTCTCGCTGATGCCCGTGTCGAAGCCCAGCGCCGCCAGGCCGCTCTTGAAGAAGCGCGTGTTCTTCCACAGTCGTTCGATGCGCTCGGGCTCCATCTCCAGCACGTCCAGGGCGGCCAGGCAGGCGGCCGCCACGGCCGGCGGATGGGAAGTGGAGAAGAGGAAGGGCCGCGCGCGTTGGACCAGGAAATCCCGCAGGTGCTGGCGCCCAGCCACGTAGCCACCCAGCACGCCGATGGCCTTGGAGAGCGTGCCGACCTGGATGTCGACCCGGCCATTCATATCGAAGTGGTCCACCGTACCGCGCCCATCGCGGCCCAGCACGCCGGAGCCGTGCGCGTCGTCGACCATCACGATGGCCTCGTAGCGCTCGGCCACCTCGCAGATGCCGGGCAGCGGAGCGATGTCGCCGTCCATGCTGAAGACCCCGTCGGTGATGACCAGGATGGCGCGATGCGCCCCGCGCGGACCACCCTTGTCGCGCGCCTCTCGCAGGACCGACTCCAGGCCCTCGACATCCTTGTGCGGATAGACCGCGCGTGAGGCCTTCGATAGCCGCACCCCGTCGATGATCGAGGCGTGGTTGAGCTCGTCGGAGACGATCAGGTCGGCATCCGTGGTGATGGTCGGGATGACGCCGCTGTTGGCCGTGAAGCCGGACCCGAAGACGAGCGTCGCCTCCGTGTGCTTGAACTTCGCCAAGCGGCGCTCCAGCTCCTCGTGGAGCGCCATCGTGCCGGCGATGGTGCGCACGGCGCCGCTGCCCACGCCCAGCTCCTGGACCGCCTTTACGGCGGCAGCCACGAGGTGAGGGTGCGTGGCCAGCCCCAGGTAGTTGTTGGAGGAGAGGCTGATGACCGGCCGGCCATCCATCGTCGTCTGGGGCGCCTGGCGGCCCTCCATCACGGCCAGCGGCCGGTATAGCGACTGCTCCTGGAGGCTGCGGATCTCCTCGGCCAGGTAGCCCAGCGGATCCGTTCGCTCGGCGTCTGTGGCGACGTTCCGGGAGGCCTCGCTATTCACGGCGTTACTCCTCCTGAGGCAGCAGCACGACCTTGCCGGCGTGACCAGAGGCGACCAGCTCGAACGCCTCGGCGTAGCGTGAGAGCGGCAGTCGATGGGTGATGACGGGTGAGAGGTCGAGTCCCTCCTCCAGCAGTGCGGTCGTCCGGTACCACGTCTCGTAAAGGCGGCGTCCGGTGATGCCGTAGATGCGCAGGCCCTTGAAGATGACCTCCGCCGAGAGATCGATCGAGGCCGGGCGCGTGTGCGTGCCAAGCAGTGAGATACGGCCCCCGTTGGTCACCGCCGCCAGGCCCTGGTGGAGGGCCGGCTCGGCACCGGACATCTCCAGCACCACGTCCACGCCATCGCCCCCGGTCTCGGCGCGGATGCGGCCCGCGACATCGTCGGAAGCATCGATGGTCACGTCCGCGCCCATGCGCCGCGCCATCTCTAGGCGCTCAGGGTTCATGTCCGTGGCGAAGATACGGCCGGCGCCGGCCTGGCGGCAGACCGCGATGGCCATCACGCCGATGGGTCCGCAGCCCAGCACCGCCACGGACAGCCCGGCGATCTCCTCCACGAAGGCCGCGTGCACGGCATTGCCCAACGGCTCCTGCAGCGCGGCGATCTCCGCCGGATAGCCCTCCACCAGCCAGGCGTTGGACTCCGGGATCACCGCGTACTGAGCGAAGCTCCCCGGCATGTGCACGCCCAGGATGCGCATGTTCTGGCAGACATGGCCGCGCCCGGTGCGGCACTGGTAGCAGGTGCCGTCGACCACGTGGGTCTCGGCCGCCACCAGCTCACCGACGGCGATGCGGCCAGCGCCCGGTCCGTGGCCCACCACCACGCCAGCCATCTCATGGCCGAAGGTCATGGGCGGCGGCCCGAAGTTCTCCTGCGCCCACGGATCCCAGCGTTCGATGTGCAGATCCGTGCCGCAGACGCTGGCGGCCTCGACGCGCACCAGCACCTCACCGGGGCCTGGCACGGGCACGGGCAGCTCCCGCATGGCAGCACCTGGCCCTGGCGCGTCCTTGACCAGCGCACGCATCGACGTCCCGATCGGCTGGGAGACCGAGGACGCGACACGGACGCTGGACGTCACCTCAGCAGAGTCCCCGCTCGCTCAGCTGCTCGTCGTCGACCCACTGTTCGTAGAAGGTCAGGGCCTGCTCCGGGTCGAACGTGTCCATCATCAACGCCCGGTCCCAGGCGAGCATCGCGAAGGGTGTCTCCATCTCATCGAAGCGGAGGACGATCACCTTGTTGGGCGATTGGCAGGGGCCGGCGAGATCGCTGGGTGGCGCGCTCTCGAAGAACGTCCGCATCTGGCCCA
>JBBJNS010000004.1:0-46706 GCA_037720745.1 Candidatus Limnocylindrales bacterium | reverse complement strand
ACAGTCCTTCTCGGGGCGAGGACCAGCCCTCGCCCCGTCAAACTGACCCACTACCGCGCTCCGCGGACGCTTGACGCGGGCTGTGAGGGTACGGCTGAGGGTACGGCCGGATACCGCGAACCCCTCCGGCGGCCCGAAGGGGTTACGTTCACGAGGGGGAGATTGGTCGGGGCGAAAGGATTCGAACCTTCGACCTCTTGAACCCCATTCAAGTGCGCTACCAGACTGCGCTACGCCCCGACCGAGGACGGCCAGTCTAGCAAACTCCGTCGGGCCGCTCGGCCCTTCAGTCCTTCGACAGCGCCGCCAGCGCCCGCTCGCGCAGCCAGCTCTCGAAGCCGGCCAGCTCGTCCTTCGACTCGCGCGAGAGCAGGTCGATGAGGCAGCGCTGTACGCTCTTGCCCTCGAACAACGCGTTGTGGACCTCCTGGGCGATGGGCATCTCCACGCCCAGCTGCGCAGCCATGGCCAGCGCCGCCTCCACCGTGTAGGCGCCCTCGGCCACCCCGGGCAGGTTCCCTTCGATATCCGTCCAGCGACGCCCTTCCGCCAGCTCCACCCCCAGCTGGTGGTTGCGCGACAGGCTCGATGAGCACGTGGCCAGCACATCGCCGATGCCGGCCAGACCGGCGAAGGTCAGAGGATTGGCCCCCGCCGCCACGCCCAGGCGCGTCATCTCGGCCAGGCCGCGGGTGATAAGGCCGGCCTTGCCGTTGTCGCCGAAGCCGAGTCGGTCCGTCGCACCGGCCGCGATGGCGATGATGTTCTTCAGTGCGCCGCAGAGCTCCACGCCGATGACGTCGCGGTTGCGGTAGAGCCGAAAGGATCGCGAGGCCAGGATAGCGATGACACGGTCGCTGACGGCTTCATCCTCGGCGCCGATGACCGAGCTGGCCGGCAGGCCGCGGGCGACCTCCAGGGCAAGATTCGGTCCGGACATGGCCGCCACACGACCGGCAGCCGAAGGGATCTCCTCGACCACCACCTGGGTCATCCGCCGCAGCGAACCTCGCTCGATGCCCTTGGCCACTGAGAGCAACACGGCATCGGCCGTCATCGACGTCGCCGCTGCCGCGCACACCTCACGCATCGCCCCCGAGGGGACGGCCAGGATCACCAGGTCATGGGCATCGCTCAGCGCCTCCAGCTCGGTCACGACCTCGATCTCCACGGGCAGCATCACCCCGGGCAGGTAGCGAGCGTTCTCCCGCGTCTCGGCCAGCGCTGAGGCCTGGCCCTTGTCTCGGGCAACGAGCGTGACGGGGCCTGAGCGTGCCAGCAGGAGGGCCAGAGTGGTGCCCCAGGTCCCGGCGCCCACCACGGCGCGAGCGGCGCCGCTCAACGCCGAGAGCGCTCCGCCGAACTGCGCCGGGCGGTGGTCTTGCCCCTTACCTTGGGTGGCCGCTTGCCACCGGCACGCTTGCCGCGCTTGAGCTCCATCTCGATGCGCGACCGCTCCCGGAAGATGAGCTTGATGGGCGTCCCAGAGAAGCCGAACGCCTCCCGGATGCGGTTCTCCAGGTAGCGCTGATAGCTGAAGTGCACGGAGCCCGCTTCGGAGGCGAAGAGGACGAAGGTGGGCGGCTCGATGGCCGCCTGTGTGGCGTAGTAGAAGCGCGGTCGCTTGCCCTTGACGGGCGGCGCGGGCTGGCGGTAGGCGGCTTCGGTGATGACCTTGTTGAGGGCCGGCGTGGTGACCCGCCGGCGACGCTCGTCGGCGATGATCAGCGCCGAAGTCAGTGCGCGGCTCACCCGCAGCCCGGTCAGCGCGCTGATGGCTACGACCGGTGCGAACTGGAGGAACGGCGCATCACGACGGACCCGTCCCACGTACTCGTCGAAGGTGTCCTGGTCCTTCTCCACGAGGTCCCACTTGTTGATGGCGATGACCAGGCCCACGCCCTCATCGATGACGTACCCCGCCACGTGCGCGTCCTGCGCGGTGAGCCCGTCGCCCGCGTCCAGCACCAGGATGGCCACGTCGGCCCGGCCGATGGCGCGGATGGCGCGCAGCGCCGAGAATCGCTCGTAGGCGGGTCCCGAGGCGACCTTGCCGCGACGCCGGATGCCGGCCGTGTCCACCAGGCGGACGTCCCGACCCTCCCAGATCAATGTGGTGTCGATAGCGTCGCGGGTGGTACCCGGGATGTCGCTGACGATGACCCGCTCCTCCCCGAGCAGGGAGTTGAGCAGTGACGACTTGCCCACGTTGGGCCGGCCCACGATGGCTACCCGGGCCGAAGCTGGGAGAGGGCTCCCTGTGTCGGTCGCAGCCTCGCCATCACCCTCGGCGACGGACGGCGGCGTGGGCGCCTCCACGCCCATGGCTGCCCACTCGGCCTCTTCCAGGCGCTCCTCTTCCAGGCGCTTGCGCTCGACCTCCGACTCCGACTCGGGCGGCAGCGCCCAGATCACGGCATCGAGCAGGTCGGCCACGCCGCGACCATGCAGCGCGGAGATGGCGTAGGTCTCGTCCCAGCCGAGGCGGTGGAACTCGGCGCCCTCCAGCTCCCGACGCTCGTTGTCAGCCTTGTTGATGGCCACCAGGACGGGCGCGCTGGCCAGGCGCAGGATGTCGGCCGCTTCAGCATCAGAGGGAGTCTCGCCGGAGGCTGCGTCGACCACGAAGACGATCAGGTCGGCCTCGGCGATGGCCAGGCGAGCCTGATCCTGGACCTTCTCCTCGATGGCGTCGCCCGGACGCCGCTCCAGCCCTCCGGTGTCGACCACCACGAAGCGCCGAGCATTCCACTCGGCCGGGGCATAGAGGCGGTCGCGGGTGGTCCGCGCCCGATCCTCCACGATGGCCGTGCGACCACCCACGATGCGGTTGAAAAGGGTGCTCTTGCCCACGTTCGGCCGGCCCACCACGGCCACGATGGGCAAGCCTTCCATGGGCACGTCCCGCATGTCGGAGCGAAACGGCCGGCGCGCGGTACCGCGGGGAGACACTCAGGGGTTCCCGGCAGCCGCGTGGGTCGCCGGTGTCGTGGCTCGTGCGCCTCGCACCCGTCCGATGGACGTGCTGCGATATGCCGGGTCAGCTACGGCCGTGACCGCCTGGTGAGCCAGCTCCTCGGCCCTTCCCGAGCGATCCTCAGCCCCGGCCAGTTCGTAGACGCGCTCCGCGACACGCTCCAGGTCCTCGATGGGCGTAGAGGTACCGCCCGTCACGCCGACCACCCGCGTGCCCTCGAAGGCGGCCGGGTCGACCAGGTCGGAAGCTCCCTCGATCTGCACCACCGGCTTGCCGGCGATGGCGCACAGGCGCGTCAGCTCCTTGGTGTTGGCGCTGTTCCGACCACCGACCACGACCATCAGCTCGACCCGTTCGGCCAGCTCCATGGTGTCCTGCTGGCGCCGGATGGTGACGGGGCAGACGGTGTTGACGATCTTGAGCTCATGCGCGCGGCTGACCAGGTGGGCCGCCAGTCGCTCGAACTTCCAGGGCGGCTGCGTGCTCTGGCTGATGAGCGCCATGCGCTTCTTGCGAGGGATGCGCTCCCAGTCCTCCTCCTCATCGACCACGATGGCGTCCGGCGCGAAGCCCAGCAGGCCCACCACTTCGGGATGCTTGGGCGTGCCCAGCAGGACGATGGTGTAGCCCTCTTCCACCAGCTTGGCCAGCTCCTTCTGCTCCTGGATGACCCAGGTGCAGGTCCCGTCGATGACCTCCAGACCCTTGTCAACGGCGCGCAGCATGACCTCCGGCGTGACGCCGTGCGCCCGGATGACTACTGCAGCGCCCTGAGTCACGTCATCGAGCGTATCGACCGTGCGGATGCCCTCTTGCTGGAGCTCCGCGATGACCCCTTCGTTGTGCACCACCTGGCCCAGGGTGTGGGTCGACTTGCCCTCGGCGGCGGCCAGCTTGGCGTAGTCGATCGCTTCGCGGACGCCGTAGCAGAACCCTGTCCGGCGCGCGATCACCACTTCTTCGACGCTTCTCATCACCTTCCCATTATCGCACCGGGACGTGGTGCGGCGGTCAGGCCGGTCCTGCGAACCTGCCGCGGTGCCGCTCCTCGACCAGCGCCGCGATGCGTCGCATCAGCTCCTCGTTCGCAGCAGCCAACGCCTCACGACGCGAGAACGAGGGATCGGCCGTGAGGGTGAAGGGCTGACCCACCCGCATCGTCACGCGCGTGCCTAGGCGCGGCAGCCGCTTGCCTCGCCCCAGCAGCACATCCGTGTTGGAGATGCCCACCGCCAGGATGGGCACACCACTGCGCGCCGCCAACAGGGCCACGCCGGGACGTGCCTCCTGAAGCTGCCCGTCGACGCTGCGCGTGCCCTCCGGGAAGATGACCACGATGCCGCCACCCGCCAGCACCGCCTTGGCCGCGCGGAACGCTTGCACGTCACTACCGCCCGCCTTGACGGGGATGACTCCCTGCGAACGCAAGAAGGCACCCATGGGTCCCACGAAGAGTGAGGCCTTGGCCAGGAACCGCGGCCGCCGCCCGAGCAGCGGCGCCAGCCAGCCACCGACCAGCGGCGGGTCCATGATGCTGATGTGGTTGGCCACGATGATGAGCGGCCCCTGAGGCGGCCGGTCCATGGCGTTCTCCACGCGGACGCGCCCCACGGCGGAGACCAGCAAGCGGGCAAGGAACGCCACCAGGCGGGTGTACAGGGTCAGACCGCCCTTGGGCTGGGCCGCCCGTCGGCGACCACATCCGTGCCTTCACTCACCCTCGCTGTTCCTCCGCTGCTCGTACCGCCTCGATGACCGCCTCGATGGTCTGCTGAAGCGTGTTGCCGTCACTGCGGATGATGACGGCGTCGTGCGGCCGTCGCAGCGGAGCCGTCGGGCGGGTGCTGTCGACCTCGTCGCGCCGAGCCAGTTCCGCCGTGACGGACGCCGCCGCCACGCCCTGCGGGTCGAGTCCCCGCTCCAGGGCTCGGCGCCGGGCACGCTCGTCAAGGGACACGTCGATGAAGAGCTTGAGATCCGCCTCGGGCAACACGACGGTGCCGATGTCGCGGCCGGCCATGATGATGCGGCCGCCGTCCGCCAGCGATCGCTGCACCGGCAACAACGCCTCCCGGACGGCCGCGTGTCGGGCCACGCGGCTGACTTCGCCGTCGACCGCGGCGGAGTGCAGCCGCTCCGTGACGTCCTCGCCGCCTACGCGGATGCGGCGCAGCCGGCCGGCCGTGTCAGGCGCCAGATCGAGCTCCGGCGTAAGCGCCACGAGGGCATCGGGATCGTCGGCATCGGTGCCTCGTTCCAGGGCCAACCAGGTCAGCGCGCGATACAGGACGCCCGTGTCGCAGAAGCGATAACCCAGGGCGAGGGCGGCGCCGGCACCGACGCTGCTCTTGCCGCTCGAGCCCGGCCCGTCCAGGCTGACCACCAGGTCGCCGCCGATCGGCGCTGAGACGGTGGCAGCTTCCTCTTGCGCCACCAAGCGTCCCCGCTCGGCGGCGCTCAGATCGCGGATCCTGCCCGGCGGCAGATCACCCAGGCGCAGTGTCCCGATGCGTACGCGGATGAGTCGCTGTACGGGCATCCCGACGGCCGTGAACATCCGTCGCAGCTGGCGCCGCCAGCCTTGGCGCAGGACCGCGCGGTACCACACGAGCGGCTCCTCCGAGCGGCCCATGAGGATCTCCAGCCGTCGCGTCTCGATCTCCGTGGCGAGACGCATGCCCGTCAGGCGGGCAGTGCCTTCCTCCAGCTCGATGCCTTCGGCCAGCGCGTTTCCCTGAGATCCATCCAGCAGGTGGCGGACACCGATGGCGTATTCACGCTCCACCTCATGGCTGGGATGGATGAGCCGTTGCGCCCAGGCTCCATCATTGGTGAGCAAGAGCAGCCCCTCCGAGTCGCGATCGAGCCGGCCGACCGGATAGATGCGCCCGTAGGTCCGTCGCGTCTCCGCGGGCAGCAGATCGACGACGGTCGTCTCAGCGTGGCGGTCGGCCACGGTGCTGGTCACGCCGTGTGGCTTGTTGAGCGCGAGGTAGACAGACGGCGCCCGCTCACCCACCACCCGACCATCCACGGTGATGCGTTGCACCGCGGGATCCACTCGCTGACCGACCACGGCGGGCACGCCATCGACCAGCACCCGGCCGGCTGCCACCAGGACCTCGCTCGCGCGGCGGGAGGCGACTCCCGCCTCGGCGAGGACCTTCTGGATGCGTGCGCCCTCAGCCATCGCGCCCCCCATCGACGGGTTCCAGGTCCTCAGGGGCGGACAGCTCGCCGCCGCCCTCCTCTGCGAGGCGGGCCGCCACATCGACCTCCAGGGGCGGCAGGTCGTCCAGCGAGGTGAGCCCGAAGCGCTCCAGGAAGTCGAAGCCGGTGCCGTACAGGATGGGCCGTCCGGCCGACTCGGCACGGCCATGCTCCAGCACCAGGCGGCGGTGCAGCAGGCTGCGCAGGACGTGGTCCGAGTCCACGCCTCGGATGCGCTCGATCGCGCCGCGCGTGACGGGCTGGCGGTAGGCCACGATGGCGAGGGTCTCCAACGAGGCAGGCGACAGCCGCACGCCGTCCATGCCCACATACCGAGCGATGAGTGCTCCGGCCTCCGGCGCCGTCGAGAGCTGCACGCGGTCACCGGCCGTGAGGAGGCGGATGCCGCGCTCGCGCAGCTGGACCTCCAGGTCCCCCAGACGGGCATCGATCATCTCGGGCGGTGCGCCGGACAAGGTCGCGATCTCACGCCGCGAGAGCGGCCGCTCGGCCACGAAGAGGAGCGCTTCCAAGGCCACCAGGGAGAGCTCGCCGCTGGTGGCAGCAGGGCCCGGGCCCGTCTCGTCGTCGGTCACTCGGCTGCATCCGCGCGGGCAGGAGCGACCACGACGCGGCAGATGATGGGGCCCCACGGCTGGGCCTGCTCGACGGAGAGCTCGCGCGTCTTGACCAGTTCCAGCATGGCCAGGAAGGTGACCGCCACCACCACCCGATCGCGTACCTCGTGGAGCAGATCCTGCAGGACGAACACGGGCGCCCGACGCAGTGCGCTGCGGATGATGGCGGAGCGTTCGGCGAGCGTCACCATACGCGGCATGACCTCCGCTGGCGCTGCCGGGGGCGGTACCAGTCGCAGCGATGCCGAGAGCGCTGCGGCCAGGAGGGTCGGATCCAGCGGTGTGGCCTCGGCTGGCCGTGCTCCGGCCAGCCCGGCGGCTTGTGCCACGCCTGCTTCGCGGTGCGCCATCGAGAGGTCGCCCTTGAGCCGCAGGGCCAGGCCATCCGCCGCGTCCCGGTAGCGCTTGTAGAGGACGAGCCTGGCGCGCAGCTCGGCTTCTGGGTCATGGTCAACGTCAGTGTCTTGCGCCGCCATGGCCGGCGGACGCGGCAGGATGGCGCGGCTCTTGATGAGGATGAGTTGCGAGCAGACGCTGATGAAGGCGCTCAGATGCGGCAGTCGTGCATCGCGGAGTTCGGAGAGGGCCTCGAGATAGGCACCGGCCAGCTCGCCCAGCGGTACCTCCAGCACGTCCAACTGCCGCTGCTCGATGAGCGAGAGCAGCAGCGCCAGCGGTCCATCGAAGGTCTCCAGACGGACGTGCGTGCCGCGGTCGGGTCGAGCACTGGCATCCACGCTCACGGAAGCGTTGCCGCGCGGCACGACACCCGACTCCCTCAGCTCGACCAGGCCGGTGGTCGTCATGTCAGTTCGCTTCGTCGGCAAGACGCAGAGCTTCGCCCTGCAGCGCATCGAGCGGCCTCGCCTGGTTGCGGATCAGTTCCACTGTCCGCGGCGTGCACCCCGCTGCCCGCGCCATCGTGGCGGAGCGGTCGGCGTGCTGGCCGATCCGCTCGAAGGCGACCCTGAACCCCGGCAGCCGCTGCGCACCGCGCGTGACCAGCGCTCCGTAGCGCTCCCCGAGTGACCATGCCACGCGATGCCACAGGCCCACGCCGGGTCCCTTTCCGGCGTCGTGCAGCAGCCCGGCAAGGAGCAGCTCCCGGTCGTCGTGCCCCCCTGCGCGCAGTGACGCGAGGACATCGAGGCCGTGGCGCTGGTCGGCCCGATGCATGCCTTCGAACAGGGCCAGCTGGGAAGCTGTCAACCAGCCCACCAGTGCCTTGCGCTCGGCCGGCGCCACGCGACCGAGGAGGTGCCGCCGGAACTGGCGAACCTTGCCGGCCCACCATCCGCCCATCGCCTAGAAGAGTCCCCCGATGAGGCCCGCTTCAGTGCCCAGGATCACGTCGAGGAGGAAGTTCAGGATGGGACTGATGATCGAGGCCCCGGCGAAGAACACGAGGAAGAGACCCAGAAAGGCGTACTGCTCCACGCTTCGCAGCTGGTAGGCGATGTGCGGCGGGACCAGGGAGAGGAGCACGCGCCAGCCATCGAGCGGCGGGAGGGGGAAGAGGTTGAAGATGAACAAAAGCAGATTGAGCACCACGAAGGTGATCAACACGTTGTAGAAGAGTGCCGCTGGCCAGCTGGCCACGATGTCATCGATGAGTGGGCTGGCGGTGAGCAGGCGCAGCGGCACGGCCACCACCGCGGCCATGACCAGATTGGAGAGCGGGCCGGCCGCGGCCACCAGCGCCTCGCCCCGTCGCCCACCGGCCAGGTTCATGGGGTTGACGGGCGTCGGTTTCGCCCAGCCGAAGAAGAAGCGGCCACCACTCAACACGGCGGATAGGAAGAGCATGCCTCCCCCCAGCGGATCGAAGTGCTTGCGCGGATCGAGCGTCAGGCGCCCTTGCCAGCGCGCCGTCGAGTCACCTAGCCGATAGGCCGTGAAAGCGTGCATGAACTCGTGGATGGGAAAGCCCACGAGGACCATGATGACGCCGGCGATGAGCGCATAGACGATCTGTTCGGGCACGGCGTGAGCCTACAGGCGGGACAGCAATTCGGCCTTCTTGGCCTCGTACTCCTCGCTCGTGATGGCGCCACGGTCCCGAAGATCCGCAAGGCGCGCCAGCGTCTGGGTGATCCGCTGGGCATCGCCGGTCTCGGAGGCGGCGCCTCCCGTATCCGCGTTTCGGGTAGCCGCCGCTGCGGTGTTCGCCGGTGTGGTGTCAGCGGGCAAGCCGGTGCTCATCGTCTCGGCGGCGGCCGACTCCCTTCCGCCCGCGCTCACTTCATGGTCCGTCGGGACGCTGCGGGTCTCGTCATCCCCCTCCTCGGCGGCGGCCGACGGCTGCCAGGTCGCACCGCCCCCTTCCTCGGCTGCGGCCGCAGCGTAGGAGGGCGTGCTAGTGGGTACGGCGGGATCTTGCGGAGCCGTCTGCCAGGCTGGCTCTTGCGGGGTCGTCTGCCAAGCCGGCGTCTGGGCCGCTTCTGGTCCAGGTGATGCCTCATCGGAGCGTTCGTATCCGCGCGCTGGCTGGGAGGCCATGAGCGGCGGCCCGGGCATCCGTATGTCCTCACCCGACTCGAGGCGATGCTTCTGATCGAGCATGACGCGCTTGAACTCCTTTGCATCGCTCAGCATCCGGAACCGGTCGATGGCCGTGTCTGCGGCAGTGATGATGTCGAGGTCGCCATAGCCCAGCATCCGACCGACGAGATTCTCCTCAAGCCGGAGGTCGTTGATCTTCTCCAGCGAGCTGTCGGCCGAACGCTTGTTGACGATGCCCTCCACTTTCAGGATGCGCCGGTTCGTGATGAGGTAGGACTGGTTGATCCACTGCAGCCAGCGGTAGGCGAAGATGAGCAGACCGAGGACGACCAGCACCAGCACGATGATGCCCACCACGTTGCTGACGTTCGGGTCGTCGAATCGGAAGAATGCCGAGGCGATGAAGAGGACAGCGGCCAGGACCCAGACGGCGATGGCCGCACGGCTTTCGAGCAGGAGTGCCAGCCAATGCTGGCGGCTCCGGCGGGCCACGACCTCGCCGTCGGCCAGGAGCGAATCGGTGTAGCCCATCTTCGGTCTTTCCTCCCTCGCTACGCCCGGGGGTGCGCCCGCGCGTAGACCTGTCTGATCCTCTCGCCCGTGAGATGCGTGTACAGCTGCGTCGTGGTGATGCTCGCATGCCCGAGCAACTCCTGGACCACGCGCAGGTCGGCTCCCCCCTCCAACAGGTGCGTGGCGAAACTATGCCGCAAGGTGTGGGGCGTGACATGGCTGGTCAAGCCTGCCAGCAGCGCAGCCCGGCGGATGATGCGCCAGGCGTCCATCCGAGCCAGGCGACGGCCGCGCGACGAGAGGAAGATGGGTCCGCCGCGCGTGATCGCGTCCGGTCGTGTGGCTCGCTTCTGGGCGAGCTCCAACCAGGCGGGGCGGAACTCCTCCAGGTAGCGCTCCAGCGCTGCCATCGCCACGTCCCCCACGGGCACGAGCCGCTCACGGTCACCCTTGCCGATGACGCGGACCGAGGCCGAGTCGATGGATAGATCCTGCCGGTCCAGGCCGAGGGCCTCGCTGATGCGCAGGCCTGAGGCGTAGAGCAGCTCCAGCAGCGCACGATCGCGGCCGGCCAGGGGACCGTCCAGCGGTATGGCGTCCAGAAGGGCGTTCACCTCCTCACGGTCGAGCGTGTCGGGCAGCGTCCGTCCGGCGCGAGGCAGGTCCAGCAGCGACGCGATGTCCCGGTCCAGAAGCTCCTCGCCGTAGCAGAAGCGGTAGAACGCCCGGATGCAGGCCGCCTTGCGCCGATGAGAGGCGGGGCGCAACGGCCGCGGCGGCCGGCCCAGCTCGGCGAGGTACTCCAGCGCTGCCTCCGGACCCGACCGCCAGTCACGCTCCCCCAGCCAGCTGCTGAAGCCGCGGAGGTCCGTGTCGTAGGCGCGGATGGTCGCGGAGGCCAGCCCTCGCTCGACACGAAGGTGGTCCAGGTACGTCTCGACCGCTGCGGCGAATCGGGTCGTGTCTTTCACGTCAGGACGGCAGCAGTTCCGCCTTGAGGCGCAGCAGCTCCCAGAAGGGCGGCGCGCCGCGCGGCTGGACGAAACGGATGGGCCGTTCTCGAGCTTGGATCTCCACCGCGTCACCAACCTTCAGGGGGAAGTCCTCCCGTCCGTCGATGGAGACCAGTGAGTCGTACGCCTCGATGACCCGCACCAGCACCCGATGGTCGGGGCTGACCACGATGGAACGGATGGCCGAGAGGTAGGCCGCGATGGTGGTCACCACCAGATTGCGGCTGGTGGGGTCGAGGATGGGACCGCCGGCGCTGAAGGAGTAGCCCGTCGAGCCGGTCGGCGTGGCCACCACCAGGCCGTCGCAGATGTAGGTGGCCAGATGCGAGCCATCGATGGAGACCTCCAGCCGGACGACACGCGCCTGTGAGCCACGGACCACGGCCGCCTCATTGAGTGCGACGTGGGACTCGGCGCTCTCGCCCAGGCCCTCCGGCAAGAGACGCGCCTCGATGGTCATCCGTGGCTCCAGCGTGTAGTCACCCGCCACGAGGGCTTGCAGCACCTCCGCGAGCGCATCGGGCTCCGCCTTGGAGAGAAAGCCCACCGTGCCCGAGTTGATGCCCAGGATGGGCACGTCCACGGCTGCCACCGCGCGAGCCGCACGCAGGAACGTGCCGTCTCCGCCTAGCACGACGAGGGCGTCCGTGGCCGGCAACTTGGCCACCAGCGTCTCGACCTCCCCGGAAGGCGCCGCCCAGGCAGGGACGCTGTGCTCGCTGCACCATTCCAGAGCCTGATCGCGCAGACGCAGCGCGGCAGGATTGGTGGGATTGAAGGCCAGTCCCAGGCGGGTCATGCGGCACCTCCAGGCACGCTCAGGTGCAGGAAGATCTCATGGTTGCCCGACGGCCCCACGAGGCTCGACTCCACCTCGCCCTCCACGCTGAGCCTCAGCTCCCGGGCGTGATGGCGCACGCGGGCCACGGCCGCGCTGCGGACCGCCGGGTCGCGCACCACGCCCTTGGGAGCGTCCTTGGGGCCGGCCTCGAACTGCGGTTTGACCATGGCCACGATGGTGCCACGCGGCTCCACGGCGCTGAGCACCGCGCCGAGCACGCGGGTAAGGGAGATGAACGAGACATCGATGACGGCCAGGCTGACCTGCTCAGGGAGCGGCACGGTCTCTGGATCGTCGGGCAGGAGCCGACGAACGTGGGTCCGCTCCAGGGAGACCACACGCGGATCTGCGCGCAGTGACTCGGCCAGCTGTCCGCGACCCACGTCCAGAGCATAGACACGGCGGGCGCCTCGCTGCAGGAGGCAGTCGGTGAAACCACCGGTCGAGGCACCCACGTCCAGGCAGGCACGGCCCGTCGGGTCGATCCCCAACGTCTCCAGCGCGCCGCACAGCTTCTCGCCGCCGCGTGACACGAACGGGGCCCGTTCAATGAGAGAGATCGCCAGGTCGTGAGCGACCTGCTCTCCCGGCTTGCGGTCCGTGCGCTCTGCGCCCGCAGTGCCGACCCGTACGCGTCCGGCCAGCAACAGTGCTTGGGCTCGGGAACGCGTTTCGGCGAGGCCGCGTTCGACGAGCAACTGGTCGAGACGAACCCGATCGACGCGTGCTGTCGCCCGACCGCCGGGGCTCAGGCTGAGCGTGCCTCGACCTGGCGTGCCCGCGCCGGCCGCGCCCCCATCTCATCCAGCGTCTCGTTGACCTGCGCCATGAGACCATCCGCGTCGAGCCGCGTGAGGCGTCGCAGATCGACCACCGAGCCATGGTCGACGAAACGGTCGCCAGGCAGACCGATGAGCCGGACCGGGACCGCGCGCAAAGCCGCGTCGGCGAGACCCGCTTCGGCCAGCGCCTCCAGCACCGCGGAGCCGAAGCCGCCCACCACCACGCTCTCCTCGAGCGTCACCACCAACTTCTTGCCGCGTGCCTGTGCCACGATGAGCTCGGTATCCAGCGGCTTCGCGAAGCGGGCATTCACGACGGCCACCGACCAGCTCTCCTCGGTCAGCCGGTCAGCGACTTCCAGGGCGCGCCTCACGATCGGCCCGAAGCCGATCAGCACGATCTCCGAACCCTCGCGCAGGACCTCGCCGGTGCCCACCGGGATCGGTTCCGGCTCGACGGCCGGCAGGTCGAAGCCCGCGTCGCGCGGGTAGTGCAGGGCGAAGGGATGGTCCTGGCCGAAAGCCGTACGCAGCAGTCGCCGCGCTTCCTGCTCGTCCGATGGGGAGGCCACGATGAGATTGGGCAGCTGTCGCTGCGCGGGGATGGTGAACATGCCCTGGTGGCTGGTGCCGTCCTCGCCCACCAAGCCCGCTCGATCGACGCCGATGACCACCGGCTGGTCGTTCTGACAGACGTCGTGCACGACCTGGTCGAAGGCGCGTTGCAGGAACGTGGAGTACAGGGCCACGAACGGACGCCGCCCACCCAGGGCCAGACCCGTGGCCATCGTGATGGCGTGCTGCTCGGCGATGCCCACGTCATAGAAGCGATCAGGAAAGGCCGCCTGGAACTTTGAGAGGCCGGTGCCGGTGGGCATGCCGGCCGTGATGGCCACCACGCGGGGATCGTCCTGTCCTATGGCGATGAGCTCCGCGGCCAGCACCGCCGTGTAGTTGGGCGGCTTGCTTCGTGCCGCCGCTGCCTGTGTCACGGAGGGCGTGGCATCGCCGTCGTTGGCCGCGCCGTTGACCGCTACCGCCCCTCCGCCGGACGCGGCCTCCAGCATGGCCATGGGCGGCAGGGCGGCGCCGTGGAAGCCGATCATGTCGGCCTCCGCCGGTCGATAGCCACGACCCTTGCGCGTCCGGACATGCACGATCACCGGACCTTCGAGCGCGTTGAGCGTGCGCCGGAGAGTCGTGTCGAGCGCGCGCAGGTCGTGGCCGGGCAACGGGCCGATGTAGGTGATGCCCAGTTCCTCGAAGAGCTGGCCAGGTTGGGCGAGGTTGACCACCGAGCGGCGCAGCCGGCGGGACCACTCAAGGGTGCTCGGCCCGATGACCGGCAGTCGCGCCACCAGATCGTCGTAAGCGCGCTTGGAGCCGCGCCACGTGCGCGAGAGCTTGATGCGGCTGAGGTAGGTGCTGATGGCACCGACCGTGGGCGAGATGCTCATCTCATTGTCATTGAGCACGATGAGCATGCGCGTCTGCCGGTGACCGATATCGTTGAGCGCCTCCAGCGCCAAGCCACTCATCAGCGCGGCGTCACCGACGATGACCGCCACGCGCTCCGAACCGCTACGTTGATCGCGCGCCAGCGCCAGCCCCTCCGCGATGGACAGCCCGGTGCCGGCATGGCCGCCGTCGAACACGTCGTGCTCGCTCTCGCTCCGACGGGGAAAACCGCCCACGCCGCCGATCTGACGCAGGGTCCCGAAGCGCTCGAGGCGTCCGGTGAGGAGCTTGTGCGCATAGGCCTGATGACCCGTGTCCCACACCAGGCGGTCGCGCGGCGAGTCGAGGATGCGGTGCAGCGCGACGGTCAGTTCCACCACGCCGAGCGAGCTGCCCAGATGGCCGCCGGTCCGAGCGACCGTGGAGATGATGGTCGACCGCAGATCACGGCAGAGCTCATGCAGCTCCGGCTCATCCAGACGGCGCAGGTCGGCCGGACCCGAGAGGGTTTCCAGAACGGACACGCAGGACTCCCTGTTGCGGGCTCTCGCCTCTGTCCGTGGGACGAACGAGCCTCTGCTCCCGATTCGCGCGCAGCACCCGTTTCGATGAGCCTGCCCGATTCTAGCCGCTCAGACGACCTCGCCATCGTCCGGCGAGAGATCCACCGTGCGCAGGGCGCCGCCAGTCTGCTCGACCAGGCGCTGAACACGAAGCTCGGCGCCTTTTAGAAGTCGTGCGCAGTGCTCGTGCAGGGCTACGCCGCGCTCGTAAAGCTCTATCGAACCCTCCAGCGGAAGGCCCCCGGTCTCCAGCCGGCCGACGACGCTCTGCAGCTCAGCCAGCGCCTTGTCGAAGGGCATGGCCGCGAGGGCCGCGACCTGCGGGTCAGGAGCGGTCTCCGGGGAGGTATCGGTCACGAGCGCGAGTCTGCCACGTGCTCGACGCGAACGTCCACCTCGCCGCGCGCCAGCCGTACCGTGAGCGGGTCGGCTGGTGCCAGCCGAGCGGCGTCGCGCACGATCCGTCCGTCGCCGTCCCTGACGATGGCGTAGCCCCGCTCCAGCGTGGCGAACGGGCCTAGCGCGGAGAGGGCCGCCACCTGGCGCGCAAGGTCACTGCGCGCCCGCATCAGCCGCCCGCTCAGCAACATGGGCAGGCGATCGTCGGCCCGAGCCAGCCGGCCGCTCTCCACCTCGAGTCGGCCCTGCGCTGCGCGCGTGGCACGATCCAAAAGCAGCCCGATGCGCTCGCGCTCGGCGTCCAGGTAGGCCCGCGGGTGCAGCCCGTCCAACGCTCGTCGTTCAGCGTCCAGTCGACGGCGCGGATCGGCGATGGCACGCTGCGCGCTGCCGGTCAGGCGGCCGCCCAGGACCCGCAACCCCGCGCTTTGATCATCGCGCGAGGGCACCGCCAGCTCGGCCGCCACGGATGGTGTGGCGGCACGGACATCGGCGGCGAACTCGGCCAGGGTGACGTCCGTCTCGTGGCCCACGCCCACCACCACCGGGCAGGGATGCGCGGCGATGGCCCTGACCACGGCCTCCTCGTTGAACGGCCAAAGGTCCTCCAGGGAGCCGCCACCGCGGGCCACGATGACCACATCGGTCGCGCGGCCGCTCTGGGGATCCGTCCACCGGCCCAGTCGCCGCAAGGCGGCCACGATGCTGGACGATGCGCCGGCGCCCTGGACCTGGCAGGACGAGACGATGACTCGCGCCATGGGCCAGCGTCGAGCGAGCACCTTGCGCATGTCCTGGAGGACAGCGCCCGACAGGCTCGTGGCGATACCGATGGTTCGCGGCCACTGCGGTAGCGGCCGTTTGCGCTTGGCGTCGAACAGACCCTCAGCCGCGAGCTGTGCCTTGAGCGCCTCGAAGCGGAGCGCCAGGTCCCCGAAGCCCGCCGGCTGGATGCTGTCGACGTAGAGCTGGTAGGTGCCCTGCGGCTCGAAGACATCCAGGCGGCCGTGTGCCACGAGCCGGAGTCCCGTCCGCGGCTCGAAGGGGATGGCCAGCCGGTCGTCGCGGAAGATCATGCAACGCAGTTGTGCTCGCTCGTCCTTCATGGTGAAGTAGCAGTGTCCCGCCGAGGAGACACTGACCTGACCGACCTCGCCCTCCACCCACAGGTCACGGAGGCGCGGCGCGTCTCGCAACGTGTCGCGCACGATCCGGGTGAGGTCGCCCACGGCCAGGATGCGCGGCCCCGGCTGTGCGGCTGGGCGGCTGGGCGGCGATCCGTCGAGGGCTGACGGGCTCGCAGGCGGCCCGGGCGGCTTCACAGCCCCGCGCGCCAGGAACTCATCGAAGGTGAGCGGCGGTTCCTCGTCCGGACGCGGGCGCCTCACTGACTCAGACCCGCGTCTGGTACTCGCCGGTGCGCGTGTCGATGCGGATGACATCGCCCTCGGCCACGAAGATGGGCACCTGCACGACCAGGCCCGTCTCCAACGTGGCGGGCTTCTTCGCGCCGCTCTGGGTGTCACCCGCGAAGCCGGGTTCCGTCTCGGTGACCCGCAGCTCCACGGTGATGGGCAGCTCCACGCCGATCGTCTCGCCCTCGTGAGTGGTGCGGTCCAGCGTCATGCCCTCCTTGATGTAGCCCACGGCCACATCGAGCTGCTGCGCTGAGATCGAGAACTGCTCATAGGACTCGTTGTCCATGAAGTGGAAGTCGTCGCCGTCGCGGTAGAGGAACTGGACGGGCCGCTTGTCCAGGAACGCCCGCGGCCACTTCTCACCGGCCTGGAAGCTGCGCTCGACGGTCTGCCCGCGCTTGATGTTCTTGAGCTTGATGCGGATCTGCGCCGAGCCGCGGCCCATCTTGATGTGGTGGTAGTCAAGGACCTGCCAGAGCTCGCCGTCGAGCTCGATGGCGATGCCCTTGCGAAGGTCGCCGGTGGAGACCATGGGTCGGGGCTTCTCCTGGGTGGCGTCGGCCGGGCCGGCCGAGGAATGGCAAGGCCCGCTGGCGGCCGATTCTACCGGAGCCCATGGCACGGCCGGGTGACATCATCCGCTCGGCCTGCCAAAGGAGTGAACCAAGCGGCCATCAGGCGCATCGATCCAGGTAGGACAGCCGCGGGAGGGTAGATGGAGCGGTCGCTCGTCGAGCGTGCTCAGGCAGGCGATCGCGATGCCTTCGAGATGCTCGTCCGGCAGAAGGTCGATGCTGTGTACCGAACCGCCCAAGCCATCCTCGTCAATGCTGCCGACGCCCAGGACGCCACCCAGGAAACGTTCATCGCTGCCTGGCGCGGCCTGCCACGTCTTCGTGAACCGGAAAGGTTCGCCGCCTGGCTGGGGCGCATCACCACCAACGCCTGCCGGATGTCCCTGCGCCACCGGCAGACCGTGCGCGAGATCCCCATGGACGCGGAGGACGACCGTTCGGCCGTGGGCAGTTACGGGGCGCCGGATACATCGATCGCGACGCACACGCTTTCGACCGCGCCTTCGGACGGCTGCCGGTCGAGCAGCGAGCCCTGCTGGTCGCTCACCACCTTGACGGAATGGGCCTGACCGACATCGCGGCAGAGCTGGAGGTCCCGGTAGGGACGGTCAAGTCGCGGCTGCATACGGCGCGGGCCGCGCTGGAACGGTCGCTGGAGCAGGAACGATGAGCGGAGCGCCCGAACGGCTGGACGACGACGTCCTGGCACGGCAGCTGGAACGCCGGGCCACCGGAGCACGCCTGTCCGTCGAGGACCGCGAACGGCTGATCGCCGCGGCGACCGCAACGCAGGTCCTGCGTCCGGGGCCGTCCCGCTGGAGCATCTTCTCGGCGCCCATCGCGGCCGCTCTCGTGGTCGCGCTGGTCGCCGGAGTGACCATCCTGGGCTCCATCGCGACCGGACCGGCCGACACGCCACCCGAGCAGAACGCGTCACACAGCAGCGCGGCTACGGTCACGCCAGCCGAGCATCGGTCGATGTCGAGGCCGACCGCGCGTCCATCGAGTTCCACGACTACGGTGACGGTCGCACGTTCCTGGCACTGCTCAGACTGGACAAGGGCGAGGCGATGTCCCTAGATATCGTCACGGTGATCGATGAGGAAGAGGCGACGCTCAGCGCCTGGGAAGAGGACGAGGCGAGCCGGATCGCCTTGGAAGGCACAGAGGTCGGTTCTTGGGGGGGTACGTTCGCTCGGTCCATCGTCGGCGTGCCCTGCCCGGCAGGGCCTGGCTGGTGCGCGAGCGTCGAGCTGGTCACGGACGAGTTCGTCGATCCGCCCATCGTCCTGGCCGAGGTGATCGTGGACATCGGCCGCGAGGAGGTCGTCCACGAGGATCCGCCCCGTCCTGCTCCGCCCGCGATGAGTTCGCCGCCCACGACCCCTCGCCCCGAGAGCCCATGACAAGAGCCCTCTGCGGGAGAGCGCTCGCCGACAAAGGGCACGACATGAGTCGCTCCTGACAGAAGTTCCGTTCGCGGCACTTCAGGTGCGGTCGGTGGCCACGGTTCCCCTGGAAAGTGCCGGAATCGGCACTTCTGACTGGTCGTCGGGCCATCTCAAGCGCGCGCCGAGGCACCAACTCGATGCGCGGCGAGTCCCAGGTCGCGAGCCGGGTACTTCAGTCAGGACCCAGGTCGAGGTGGCCCGAGAGCCGCCAGCGACTACTCCCCTACCACGGTGACGCCGCGCGGGAAGCGCGTCAGGCGCTCCAGGCGGCGTGCCTCGGCGTCGAAGAGGACCAGGTCCTCGATGCGCACGCCGGTCACGTCGTCCAGATAGATGCCCGGTTCCACGGAAAAGACCGTGGGGCTGGGCAGCGGCGCTTCGGCGGCCAGCCGGCCGAGTGACGGCGCCTCGTGCGTGGCCAGGCCGATGCCGTGACCCAGGCCGTGGCCGAAGTGGTCGCCGTGGCCGGCCGCCGCGATGTGGTCGCGTGCGGCCGCATCCACGGCCCTGTTCACGGGCCGCTCCCTCGCCTCCACCGCCTGGCCCAACGCTTCGAAGGCCGCCTCCTGTGCTCCGGCCACCAGCTGGTAGATGGCCAGGTCACGCTCGGCCGGCTCGCCCACGAAGAGCGTGCGCGTCATGTCCGAGCGATATCCGGCGACCTGCGCCCCGAAGTCGAAGAGCAGGACCTCGCCGCTGCGCACCGCTCGATCCGTGGGCGAGCCATGTGGCAGGGCGGCTCGCTCGCCGGCCAGGCAGGCCACGTCGAAGGCCAGCGCCTCGGCGCCGTTGGTGCGCATCTCCCATTCGAGCTGGAGCGCCAGCTCATGCTCCGTGACACCGGGCCGGATGGCCGGGAGCAGGCGCTCCAAGGCCGCATCAGCCACTGCGCAGGCAGCCGCCACGCGTTCCAGCTCAGCCGGTTCCTTGGTCTGTCGCAGATCCTCCACCCAGCCCTCGACGGGAAGCAACTCCACTTCCGGGTCCGCGGCCGCCAGACGCGTCCATGTGGCGTGGCTGACGAAGCCGGCCTCGATGGCCACCCGTCGGACGCCGTTCGCGTCGCCGCCAGCCGGGCGCAAGCCTCCCACCAGCTCTGGCCAGCGGGCGGGGAGATCGTTGTAGACCTGTTCGACTCGTGCCTCCGGACACTCTTCGCGCGCCTGGAGCGTGTAACGCGAATCTGCGAGGACGACCACTTCATCGATGGAGACGAGGAACTGCCCGGATACGCCGGCCACTTTCTCCTCGCCGTCGCCCAGCGCGAACCCGGTCAGGTAGCGTGTGTTCTCGCGTCGGACACCGTAATAGACATCGACCCCTTCGCGTTCCATGCGCTCCCGGAGGCGTGCCACGCGCTGCAGACGAGCCGCGCGATCGGCCTCCGACCAGCGCCCTACGTCGACCGCGCTGGGCGGCTCGACCGAGTGATCCGAGATCGCCGGCTCGCTCATCCGCCGCGACACTCCGTGACGTTGGCATTGTGTTGCCCCAGGTCGGTCGCGAACCGATGCGTGCCTTCGCCGCAGGCCACGAAGAAGAGCAGATCTGTCTCCGTCTCGGGCTCCAGGGTCGCTTGCACGGTTCGGGCAGTGGGTGATGAGATCGGCCCGGGGGGCAATCCCTGCACCTGATAGCTCTGATATCCCTGCAGATCCTCGGGCACCGTGAAGTCGTTCAGTGACGCCGCGCCGGTGAGCCCCCAGAAGGCGAAGCCCGGCCACTCGGTCAGCTCCAGCCCTCGCAGCTGCATGGTGTCGTTGGCATAGATGACGGTGGGATCCGCGTTGAGCAGTCGATTGCCGTCCAACTTGCCGTCGAGCCGATTCTGGTAGACACCCGCGATCCGCGCCCGCTCCTCGTCCAGAACCGCCTCCTTCTCGACGATGGAGGCCAAGGTCATGAGTTCGTAGAAGTCGAGGCCGGCATCGGCGGCCGGGCTGATGTAGAGCGCCCCGATGCTTCGTTCCCAGTCGTCGAGCAGGACCCGCACGAAACCATCGGCGGAAGTGTCGGCGTCGATCTCGAAGACGCCCGCGCCCAGGAAGCCCTCCAGGCTGCGGCCCTGCGGGATGTTCGACATCCACTCGTACTCTGCGCGCAGCTCTTCCGTCGGCTCGGTGACGAGGGCGTAGAACGCATCCGGATCGATCTCCGCGGGCTGCGAATCCACGAGCTGAGCGACGATCTGCTCGATGCGCAGGCCCTCGCGCAGCGCCACGGTCAGGCGCGCCGGCGGTGGATCGGGGGGGCTCTGGAGCCGCTCGACGATCTCCTCCGGGGTCATCGTTTCCGTCAGCGTGAACGTGCCCGTCTGCAGATCGCTCTCCACATCCCGCGTGATGACGATGTACTGGAAGGCGAGCTGATTCGTGAGCAGCCCCTGCTCCTCCAGATCACGCCCGATGCGCGCCACGCTGGCACCGTCCGAGACGATGAACTCGACTGGCGTGGCGTCACTGCTCGCCGGCTCCCGGAGATCGTCGCCCAGCTCCTCCCGGACGATGTCCCCGAACAGACCGAAGCGCATCGCCTGCGGGTTGTCCTGCACCATGTCGCGGGCGAAGCCGCGCAGGGCAGGACCGGCGAAGACGAAGGCACCGCCCAGCACGACGGTGGCCAGCACCGCGATGAGCACCAGTCCCTTCCACGTACCGCCTTTCCGCGGCGGCCGGTAGCTCCCGCTCCTGATGTCCGCCGGATCGACGCCGTAGGCGCGCACACTGCGACGGCGGTCCCCCCCGTTGCGAGGCAGACGACCCCTCCCCTGCACGGTCATCCCTCGACCGCAAGGCGAGCGTCGAGTTCCGCCTGCAGGATGCCGGCGGCCGCTTCGCGATCGATGCGCGCACGGTGCGCCTCCCGCCGACGATCGCCCGGCGGTGCGCCTGACGAGCCACGCCGCAACCGAGGCATGCGCTCTTCAGCCGCCACGCTGCTCAGCCTTTCGTCGCGCAGGCTGAGCGGCAGGCCCAGCCGCTCCGCCATGGCCTCGGCCCAGGCTCGCGTCTGCAGCGCTTGCACGCCCTCGTCGCCGGACATGTGCAGCGGGAGGCCCACCACCAGCTCCGTGACACCGTGCTCAGCCACGAGTCGAGCCAGCACTGCCCCCTCGTGCTCTGCGTCCTGCCGCCGCAGCGTGACCAAGGGACGTGCGCTGCCAGTGCGCGGGTCGGCCAAAGCCACGCCCAAGCGACGACTTCCCAGATCCACGCCAAGGAGACACCCGCCGCCGGTCGGCGAAGAGCCGGCCGCTGAAGCTGGGCCGTCTGGAGAGGGCATGGTCTTCACGGGCTCCTCTGCTGGGGCTCGAGGACGGTCAGGTTGATCCGCCGCGCATCATCTGGGACGGCGTCGATGAAGTTCGGCCAGGGCGTGATCGAGACGCTGCCGTAGTCGCCCAGTATGGCGCGCGCCTCGGAAACCGTCCGACCCCGGATGGCGGCCACTACTGCCGCGCGATCCACCGGCTGATAGTGCTCGCCCACCGCCTCGACCTCGTACAGGATCGCGCTGCCGACTAGCCGCGGTTCGCCCACCGTCGACTGCACCGAGTCAGGGAAGAGCCGTGTTCCGGGCGGCATCGCGTCCGCCAGCCGGTCCGCACCGACCTCGGCCACGGCACTCTCATCAACGGCCAGGACCGTGCCGCGGCTCTCGGCTGAGAGGGAGAACTCATCCAGCGGCTGATCCACCAGGTCGCCCGCTGCCAGGTCCGTGGTCAGCCCATCCCGGACGGCGGTCTCCGGGAAGAGGCGCAGGCCGCGCGGCGTCATCTCCGGATCGGAGAGTGCTGCGGCCAGCTGCTCATCCATGATCGCTCCCAGGGCCACCACAGCGGCGTCGTAGTCGGCTCGCGTGACGACGCGCGTCTCCTCGCGTCGTCCGCCGGACGTCGGCTGCGGATTGGTGACCCGAACCAGCTGGGCGGTGATGGGCCCGGGCAAGCCGGTGATGGTGGCGGCCTCCACGTTCCCGGCCGGCCCGGGCTCGATGGCGCGGATGGCTGCCTCCGCTGTCGAGGGGCCGCTCTGGAATGAGGCCTGCGGGATGGTCACGCCCTGCGTCGTCTCGAACGCCGCCCCCGTCGAAGTGGTGAGACGAGTGCCTTCCGGGATGGGCACCTCGAAGAGGGTGTTCTCACTGGTGAAGCGAACCGCTCCGCTGGCACGGACCTGCGAGATCTCACTGCCCGTGGCAGGGAACCGATCGGTGGCGCTGAGGGGCACGTCGATCCGCTCCGCAGGCACGACGGCGGCTTCGGGGTCAGCCACGGCGACGGCCGGGTCGGCGGTGACCTCCACGGTCAGCGGTCCCGCCGTACGCGTCATGGGCGTGAGGCTGATGGAGACGTTGGGCAGATACAGATAGGCGGCGTAGAGCCCGCCACCCACCAGTGCAGCCAGGACGGCCAGCCGTACCAGCCAGCCGGTGATGCCCCTGCCACGCCTGCGCGGGCGCGCCCCAGCGGGCTCACGATCCCAGCGGTCCGCGCGCGGCTCGGTGTCGTGACCTCGCCCCATGGGCACTGCGGCGCGAGTCTCGGCCCGTCCTCGCACGACACCCACGCTGGCGCCCGAGCGCGGCACGATGCGGGTCGCCGCAAGGCCGGTATCGCGGGCACTGGCGCCAGGTGGCCCAGCACTCGCGAATGGAGGTGGCTCATCGCCGTATGGCGGCGAATCAGGGCTCGCCGCGTGGCCCGCCTGCTCCTCCGCCTGCCCCTCCGCACGCCGCGCGAGGGCGGGCTCGGCCTCCTCGACCGTGGCATAGGCGGGCATCCCGGCGGAGATCGCCAGCGAGCGCACGCCGGACTCGCCCGAGACCATGCCCACCACCACCTTGCGCTCCTGACCCTCACGCGCCAGGAGTCGGAAGTTGATGCGGCTGGTGGCGACTCGAGAGCCGGCTGGCAGGACGAGGATGAAGTGCCGGTCGCTCGTGGTGCGGAGACGGGCGACCGCATCGGTGATCTCGTCGTCAGCGTCCAGATAGCAGACCGTCATGAGTTCCCGGAGTCTGCCCTAGACGCGCATCACCCGCAGGACCTTCCGGAGCGCGGCATCAAGAGGGGCCTCGGGGGCCGCCATCTCGATGGCCTGGAAGGCCAGCCCCAGGGGTGGTATGTCCTGAACATCGACCAACAGCCCGGTCTCGTCCCGGATAGCCTCGACCTGGCCGGGCTCGATGGCGTCGATGACGGGCGGTCGAGCGAAGGGCAGGTCCTTGGCGAACGATGGGTCGCGCAGCGCGGCAGCGATCTGGGGCAGCCGCGAGCCGCCGCCGCACAGGTAGATGCGGCCCGGCAGCAGCGCGTCGCGGCCGAACTCCTCCAGCACGAGCTCGATGCCCGCTGCCCAGACGGCCACGTCCTCGTCGATGATGCCGGCCACCTCTTGAACGCGGTCGATGGCCACGCCCTTCGCGAAATCGACCTTCAGCTCCTCGGCACGACCGAAGGGCAGCTCCAGGCGGTCAGCCAGGGACTTCGTGAAGGCTCGGCCGCCCAGTGCGAACATGCGCGTGCCCTCCACGCCGCCACTGCGCACGAGGGCCACGTCCGTGGTCCCGCCCCCCACGTCGATGAAGAGCGCGCCAGCCTGCTGGACCTGGTCGCCGCCGAGGCAGCGCGCCACGGCGTACGGCTCGGCCACGATAGCCAGCAGTTCCAGGTCCAGCTGACTGGCCACGGACTGGAGCGCGCCGAGGTGCACCAACGGCGCGAAGGCGTTGAAGATGCTGATACGCACGTGGCGCCCTTGGAATCCGACCGGGTTGGTGACCACGTAGCCGTCGATGGTGGCACCTGTGACAGCGGCATGGACCAGTCGGATCTCTACGTTGGGCAGGCCGGTCTCCCAGGTGATGGCGCGTTCCGCCTCGTGCAGCGCCTCGCGCTGGACCGAATCGATGAGACGCTGGAGCTCCTGATCGGTGATGGGCTGGTCGGGGCGCTTGCGTTCCTGGTCATGGCTGATGGTGAAGCCCTTGACCAGCTCGCCGGCGATGCCGATGACCACTTGGCTGGACCGGAAGCCGGCCATCTCCTCCGCTTCCTGGAGCGCCACCTGGCAGTTGTCCACGACGGCAGCGATGTCGGCCACGGTGCCCGACTGCATGTGAGAGAGCCCCTGACGCTTGCGCCCGACGCCGCGTACGACGCCCTGGCGACCTTGCTCGATCTCGAAGACCAGCGCCTTCGCGAACTCCGTGCCCACGTCCAGTGCGGTGCAGGCGGCCAGTGAGTCGGTCTCTTCGCGCTGGAGGAAGCGGCGCCAGAACGCCATCGACGCCTAGCCTGCCGGATCGCGTGACGGCGGGTCGACCTTCCCGCCGAGCTGCGCCGCCAACGTTTGGCGGATCGCCTCCAGGGCGGAGGGCAGGCGGTCGCGACGGCGGCCGCGAGCCTGGGCCATCTCCGGACGACCGCCGCCACGACCCTCGATGACCGGCGCGCCGCTCTGCACCAGCACGCCCGCTGAGACGCCGCGCTGCACGAGATCGTCGGAGACCGTCACGAAGAGCTGCGGCTCGTCGGCCTCGAGGGCCAGCGCGATGACGCCGCTGCCCAGCGCGCTGCGCAGATCCTTGGCGTACCCCTTCAGGTGATCCATCGACTCGAACGGTGCGGCGTAGGGCAGGAAGCGGATGCCATCGACCGAGATGGCGCTGCTGACCAGCTCAGCGGGTCGCACGGGACCGCCGGCCACGGCGCCCGCCCGGATGCGCTTCTCCAAGTCCTTGACGCGTGCCTGGAGTTCGGTCACGCGCTCCGGAAGCACTTCCGCACTGCGCGCGCCAGCCGCCGCCGTGACGCGTTCCAACAACGCGAAGCGCTCCTCGACCAGGCGCTCGGCCGCTTCGCCGGTGACCGCCTCGATACGCCGCATGCCAGAGCCGATGGAGCGCTCACCGGTGATGAAGAAACCGCCGATCTGGCCCGTGGCGCGACAGTGCGTGCCGCCGCACAGCTCGCGGCTGTAGCCGTCCACGAAGACGACGCGTACCTCTTCACCGTACTTCTCATCAAAGAACGCGTCGGCGCCAGCGGCGACCGCCTGGGCCATGGTCATCAAGTGTGGCTCGACGGCCCTGTCGTCACGGATGACGCGACGCACCTCAGCCTCGATGGCGCGTTTCTCCTCGTCGCTCAGTGCCCGGTCGCCCGGGTAGTCGAAGCGCAGAGAGTCGGGCGTGACGAGCGAGCCAGCCTGGCGCGCCGCCTCGCCCACCGTGTTGCGCAGGGCACGGTGCAGCACGTGCGTTCCGGTGTGATTGCGCATGGTGTTGGCACGCCGCTCCGGATCGACCCGGGCGGTGACCGTCTGGCCGATGGCGATACGGCCGTGCAGCAGCCCACGGTGAACGATGAGGCCACCCACTGGCCGCTGGGTGTCGGTCACCGTGAATAGCGGCTCGTCGCTATCGCTTGCCGAGAGCACGCCCTGATCGCCCACCTGCCCGCCGCCCTCGGCATAGAAGGGCGTGGACTCGAGCACGATCTCCGCTTCGGCCGCAGCCTCTGCCCGTAGCTCGATCTCCGCTTTGGCCTCCAGCTCGTCGTACTCGGTGGCGTCCCGAAGGATCGCCACCACGCGTGCCTTCGCGCTGGTCGTCTCGTAGCCCAGGAACGCGCTGTCGCCCACGCGCCGCGCGACCCCGTCGTAGAGCGAGGTGCGGCCCGCCTGGCGAGCCAGATCGGCCTTCTTGCCGGAGCGGCTGCGATCGCGCTGCTCGGCCAGTGCCTCGTCGAAGCCGAAGCGGTCCACGCGCACGCCGTACTCAGCGGCCAGCTCGATGGTCAGGTCGATGGGGAAGCCGAAGGTGTCGTGGAGGCGGAAGGCCGTTTCGCCGGGCAGCATCGGCGCGGCGTCCGGGAGATCCTCCGCACGCGTGCCGATGGCCCGTTCGGCGGATGTCAGCGGGATGAGCGCCTCTTCCAGGTTCACCGTGCCGGCATCCAGCGTCCGCGCGAACTGCGTCTCCTCGCGCGTGATGGTGCCCAGGATGGTCTCGCGCCGCTCATCGACGATGGGATACGCCTCCCGCATCGAATCGATGACGACTCCCGCTGTCTGGGCCAGGAAGGGCTCACGGCGTCCCAGCAGCCGGCCGTGGCGCACGGCGCGACGGATGATGCGCCGCAGCACGTAGCCGCGGCCTTCGTTGGCCGGTAGCACGCCATCGGCGATGAGGAAGGCCGCGGCGCGCGAGTGGTCGGCGATGACCTGGTAGCTGAAACGCTCCTGCTCGAACGCTTCAGGATCGTGCCCAAGCAGGTCGCGCATGCGGTCATGGATCGGCGTGAAGAGGTCCGTGTCGTAGTTGGTGGGGACCTGCTGGAGGACGCTGGCGAGCCGCTCCAGACCCAGTCCTGTGTCCACGCTCTTGAACGGCAGCGCGACGCGCGGGCCATCGAGCTGCTGGTCGAACTCCATGAACACCAGGTTCCAGATCTCGAGCCAGCGCGGACAGGTCTCCGAGTGGTCGGGGACGCAGTGGGGTCCCTCGCTGAACTCCGCCCCGCGGTCGAAGTGGATCTCGCTGCAGGGGCCGCAGGGCCCCGTGTCGGCCATGCGCCAGAAATTCTTGTCATCACCCTGGTCGACGTCACCCCAGCGAGCCATACGCTCGGGCGGCAGGCCGATCTCGTCGCGCCAGACGGCGAAGGCTTCCTGGTCATCCGAATAGGTCGTGGCTGCCAGCCGGTCACCGGGGATGCCGAACTCCACGGTCAGCAGCTCCCAGGCCCAATGGATGGCCTCGCGCTTGAAGTAGTCGCCGAAGCTCCAGTTGCCCAGCATCTCGAAGAAGGTGTGGTGACGGGGTGTGCGGCCGACCTCCTCGAAGTCGTTGTGCTTGCCGGCTACACGCAGGACGCGCTGCGCGTCCACGGCCCTCTTGTAGGAGCGGGTCTCCACCCCGCGCAGGACGTCCTTGAACTGGACCATGCCACTGTTGGCAAACAGCAGCGTCTGGTCGCCGGCCGGCACGAGGCTGGCACTGGGCACCACCGTATGGCCTCGCTCGGCGAAGAAGTCGAGGAAGCGCTGGCGGATCTGGGCAGCGGGCAGTGGTGTGATCCGAGGGTCGCGCTGGACCGCCCGGGGTGACGGATCGGGCACATCCCGAGTGTAGCGAACCCAGCCCCTCTCGCCGCAGGTCGCGGCGTCGCCAAGCGTCAGGCGTCGTTCTCGTGGACCATCCGTCGGCGAAGCCGGTCGGCGCCCGACAGCAGTCCCTTGCCCACGCTTTCTGCGGTGCGCTTGGCGCCATCCATCACATCCGCCGGACCGCGCACGATCGAATCGGCGGCGGCGATGGTCGCGCGCAGTGCGACCAGCGTCTCCTCCGCCTCGTCCACCAGCCGGTCCAGTCGCTCCAGGCGCGGTGCCAGTTCGGTCGTCAGGGACTCCACCGAGGCAGCCGTGACACGTGCCTGCTGAAGGGTCTGGGGTAGCTCCGTCTGAAGCGTGGTCATCAGACGGCGTGCTTCGGTCCCCGTCCGGATCACCGACCAGGCGATGCCCACGACCGCCAGTGCCAGGACGACCAGGCAGATCGCGGCGATAAGGTTGAACGTCTCTGCAGTCATGGGCTGGCTCCTTCGCTCAGGGGATCACCCACCCTGTCGGGTAGGACCCAGGGTGCTCGCCACGGCGACGATGAGGATGCCCATCCAGGCCACCACGGAGGCCCCGATGAGGGAATAGTCGCCCAGTCGCAACGGGTCACCCAGCCGCGCACCGAGTGCCTGGCCGGCGAATGCGCCGAGGATCGCCGCGAGCAGCGCCAGAGGCAGCCGCGCACCGATGCGGCCGCGCAACAGCACGTACAAGGCCGTGTGAAAAACGCCCACGACCACCGACAACACCGGCGCGGTGCCGATGTCAGGCACGGTCACGCGTGAACGGTCGAGCCGGCGCTGGAGGAGGTGGCGACCGGGTCTGCGCCGGCGCGCGAACCGATGCGGCCCCCCCCGATGACCTCGTCACCGCGGTAGAAGACGGCGGCCTGTCCTGGCGCAGGGGCCCAGGCGGGCCGGTCCAGATCTGCGTGCCACGCGCCGGCACGATCCGGCTGGGAGGCAGCGGCGCGGCGCACCACGCCGGGCACGGGCTCGGCGCGGTGTCGGATGCGAACCTCTGCCCGAAACGCGTCGGCATCAGCGTCACTCGGCGGGCGGCCGGCCACGAACGAGACGCCCTCCACCTCGAACGAGCGCAAGCTCAGATCCTCCTTGCGTGCCAGGGTCACGATGTTGGCGGGCGCGTCGATGGACGAGACGTAGCGCCGCTCACCGAGCGCCACGCCAAGACCCTGCCGCTGACCGACGGTGTAGGCAGCCGCGCCCCGGTGCTGGCCCACGACGCTGCCGTCGACATCCACCAGCGGTCCCGGCGTCTCCTGCCAGCCGGCGCGCTCGCGCAGCGCTTCGCGGTAGTCGCCGCTGGGCACGAAGCAGATCTCCTGGCTCTCCGGCTTCTCGGCGGTCACCAGGCGGTATCGGCGGGCCACGTCGCGAACCTCCGGCTTGGCCAGGTCGCCCAGCGGGAAGCGGACGTGGGCCAGCTGATCCTGGCGCAGGCCGTAGAGGAAGTAGCTCTGGTCCTTGTCCGTATCCCGGCCGCGCAAGAGTCGGTAGCGCCTGCCATCGGGCTCGTCAGCATCTTCCAGCGCGTCGACCCGTGCGTAGTGCCCCGTCGCCACCGCGTCGCAGTCGTACATGCGCCGCGCCTGGCCCAGCAAGGCACCGAACTTGACGAAGGTGTTGCAGTCGATGCAGGGGCTTGGGGTGCGGCCAGCCAGGTAGGCGTTCAGGAAGGGCTCCATCACGCCCGCCGTGAACTCCCGCTCCAGGTTCAGCACGTAGAAGGGGATGTCCAGCTGGGCGGCCACACGCCGCGCATCATCCGCCGCGTCCAGCGAACAGCAGCTCTTCTTGAACTCGCTGTACGAGTCGGCCACGTCGTGCAGCCGCATCCAGACGCCCACCGCCTCCGCGCCTGACTCGCGCACCAGCGCCGCAGCGACGGACGAATCCACACCGCCCGACATGGCCACCAAGATCCGCTCCCTCATCGGGATGCCGACGGCTTCCGCTGTCGTGCGGTCGGTGCGGCCACGAGCCGTCCGGCGGCAGCCGCACCGGCGGTCATCACGCCCATGAGGAACCAGGAGATCAGGATGTTCTCGCCTGCGTCGCGTGGATCGACCGACAGCACGACTAGCCACGCCGCAGCCACGCCGGCTACAGCGGCCAGGCCCGCCGCCGGGAGCATGGCGAGTGTCGGTCGGTACAGACCGCACAAGATGGCCACCCCCAGGATGGCCACCACGCCGGCCTCCATCGAAAGGAGCGGCAGCCCCACGACCCTGAGGCCGAGGATCGCGGACACGAACGCTGTGCCCGCGATGGCGACTACGGGGATGATCATGCAGCGCCGGCCTGCCCCAGCGGATCGGCGGTCACCGCCGCTGCAGCGGCGCGCATGCGTGCGATCGTGGCCGGGATGACCGTGCTGGCGCGCTCGACCTCTTCGTCAGTGGTCTGCCGTCCCAGGCTGATGCGCAGGGCGCCGCGGGCCTCCTCGTCCGGATAGCCCATGGCCGACAGGACGTGGGAGGGCTCCGTGGAGCCGGTGGTACAGGCAGAACCGGTCGAGGTGCAGATGCCTTCCAGGTCGAGCGCCAGGGAGACCGACTCACCATCGGTGTCACGGGCGATGAGAGAGAGGTGGCCCGGCAGGCGATCCCGTGGGTGCCCCGTGATCTCGACGCCGGGTACCGCCGTGACGGCATCTCGGATGCGGTCACGCTGGCGCCGCAGCCGGCGCGCCGTCTCCGGGCGTTCGGCTGTGCAGAGTTCGAAGGCACATGCCAGACCCACGGCACCGGCCACGTTCTCGGTCCCGGCCCGGCGGTAGCGCTCCTGCGAGCCACCCTGCTGCTGCGGCAGGATGGTCGTGCCGTGGCGCATCCACAGCGCACCCATGCCCTTGGGCCCCTCGAACTTATGCGCTCCCAACGAGACAAGGTCGACATCCAGCGCCTTGACATCGATGGCCACGTAGGGCGCGGACTGCACGGCATCGAGATGGATGAGGATGCCCCGGTGGCGACGTACGGCGCGCACCAGCTCGGCGATGGGCTGGATGGTCCCGACCTCGTTATTGGCGACCATCAGGCTGACCACGATGGTGCGGTCCGTGATGGCCGCGGCGAGCTGGTCGGGATCCAGGCGCCCGTACCGGTCGACCGGCAGGATGACCGACTCGAAGCCGAAGCTCTCCAGGTGCTTGACGGTGTGCAGTGCGGCGTGGTGCTCCACGGCCGTGGTGATGATCTGGTTGCCCGCCGCCTTGCCTGCCCAGGCGGCGCCCTTGACGGCCAGGTTGATGGCCTCCGTGCCACCGCTGGTGAAGACGATCTCGCGCGGCTCGGCGTCGAGGCAGCGCGCGACGGTCTCATGGGCTTCGTCCAAGGCGGCACGAGCGCGGCGACCCGCGGCATGCGCCGACGAGGCATTGCCGTAGGTCTCGGTGAGGAGCGGCAGCATCGCCTCGAGCGCCTCGCGGCGGAGCGGCGTCGTAGCCGCGTTATCGAGGTAGATCATGGCCACGATCGTACACCGAAGCGGCGGCCCCGGAGGACCGCCGCTTGTCGATGAGCTCGTTCTTATCGCTGCTCGGGTGGGGCTTTCAGGGCCCGGTCAGAAGCCCCGACACTGGTCCTCCTTGTTGCCGCCCACGATGTTGCCGCCGCCCGTGGGGCACGGCGAGTTCTCCTTGCACTGGAGGTTTCCGTCGATGCGGTTCCCGAATATGGCCACGCCGCCGTCGTTCTGGAAGGCCTGGACGCTGCCGCCCACGAGGTTGCGCCGCGCGACGTTCTTGCTGCCGTTGTCATCGAACTGGATGTCACCGATCACGCGGCTGTCGATGACCTTCGCCTGTTCGCCCTGCTTGACCTGGACGCTGCCGCCCACGCGGGAACCCTCGGCCACGACGACCTTCTGGGCATTCTCGCCCTGGACGTTGCCCACGACGCGGACGCGATGGTCCCCTTTACGGTCGTGCCCTGAAGGGTGCAGGTGGCACCCTGCGGCACGCGCAGACCGTCAACTGTCGCCGCACCGATGGTGCCTCGACATGTCCGCTCATCGGCCGAGACCGGCCCGGCCACCATCAGGAGGCCGAATGCTGCCAGGATCACGGCCACGCGGCCCCGCTGGAATCGTCTTCATATCCATCTCCCGTCTCGCGCTGATGCCTTGTCAGTGGCCATCCTGTGGCGGGAGATGAACTGAACGTGAGCGCTAGATGAGAAGCGTCTCATCACCTCAGCCCGTGACGGCCGCCTCGCGCTCGGCGGCCCGGCGTAGATCGTCGTCCTTGCCTCGGTCGCGGCGGCGGTCGTGGAGCGACAGCAGGCGCTTGCGCAGGCGGATCGACTTGGGCGTCACCTCCACCAGCTCGTCGGCGGAGATGAACTCGATGGCCGACTCTAGAGTGATGGGCGGTGGCGGCGTCAGCCGCAGACCCTCGTCATGCGAGTGAGTGCGGATGTTGGTGAGCTTCTTCTCCTTGGTCGGGTTGACGTCCATGTCGCCCGGCCGCGTGTTCTCGCCCACGATCATGCCCTCGTAGACCTCCTCCCCGGCACCGATCAACATGGTCGCCCGCTCCTGGAGATTGAACAGGCCGTAGGCGTTCGAAACGCCGGTCCGATCGCTCACCAGGACCCCCGAAGTCCGGTGGTCGACCTCGCCCGCCCACGGCCCATACCCTTCGCCGATCTGATGCAGCAGCCCGGTGCCACGCGTCTCGGTGAGCATCTGTCCGCGATAGCCGACCAGGCCGCGCGTGGGCATCAGGAACTCCATGCGCACTCGGCCGTCCGCGTCGGTGGTCATCTGTTCCATCCGCGCCTTCCGCGCCGCCAGCGACTGGCTGACTGGTCCGATGAAGTCGGGCGGGATATCGATGGTCACGCGCTCGTAGGGCTCCTGGACCTTGCCATCGAGCGTGCGCAGCAGCACCTCAGGCCGCGAGACCTGGAGCTCGAAGCCCTCGCGGCGCATCTGCTCGATGAGGACCGCCAGCTGGAGCTCGCCTCGACCCCGGACGTCGAAGGTCTCGGGGGACTCCGTCGGGCGGACCTCGATCGACACGTTGCCCAATACCTCGCGATCGAGCCGCGCCTTGAGCTGACGGCTGGTCAGCAGGTTTCCGTCGCGGCCCGACAGCGGCGAGGTGTTGACACCGAAGGTCATGCGCAGCGTGGGCTCGTCCAGCTCGAGGCGCGGCAGTGGACGCGGGTCGGCCGGGTCGGTGATGGTGTCGCCGATGGTCACCTCCGGCAGCCCCGCCACCGACACTATCTCGCCGGGACCGGCCTCGCGGATGTCGTCCTGCTCGATGCCTCGCGCTGTCGTGAGGCTGGTGACGGTCCCATTGAGGGTCGTGGTCCGGCCCGGCTCGACACTGCCATCCGGACCCTCCGGCTCCTCCCGCACGACGGTGATGCGCCCGCCCATGCGGATCGTGCCCTGACGGATGCGGCCCACCGCCATCCGTCCGACGTAGTCGTTGGCCGACAGGTTGGTCACCAGCAGCTGGAGCGGGTGGCCCGGCTCGTAGGTGGGGGCGGGGGTGTGCTGCACCAGCGTGTCCAGCAACGGGCGCAGGTCCTCGCCGGGCACGGCCAGGTCGGTCGTCGCTGTGCCGGCCTTGGCGTTGGTGTAGAGCACCGGGAAGTCGATCTGTCGATCGTCCGCACCCAGGTCCATGAACAGCTCGTAGACCGCGTCCAGGACCTCCTCGGGCCGCGCGTCGGCGCGATCGATCTTGTTGATGGCCACGACCACCGGCAGGTGGCGCGCCATGGCCTTGGAAAGCACGTAGCGGGTCTGCGGCAGCGGGCCCTCCGCCGCATCCACCAGAAGCAGCACGGAATCGACCATCAGGAGCGTTCGCTCCACCTCTCCGCCAAAGTCGGCGTGGCCGGGCGTATCGACGATGTTCAGCTTCACTTCGCCGTGCTGCACGCTGGTCGACTTGGCCAGGATGGTGATGCCCTTCTCGCGTTCCAGATCACCCGAATCCATGACGCGGTCGGCCACGATCTGGTTGACGCGGAAGGAGCCGGTCTGGCGCAGCATCGCGTCCACCAGCGTCGTCTTGCCGTGGTCGACGTGGGCCACGATGGCCAGGTCGCGCAGGTCGTGACGCGTGGCGGCGGAGCCGGGGGCGGAGTGCTGAAGGGGCGCGGTCGGCCCCGGAAGGGTCGTCATGGGGAGTCGCATTGTCCCACAGGGCGATCGGAGGGCAACCTTTGACGTATCCTCGCCGACATATGCAGCTGTCGTCGCGCACCCTGGTACGGCCCGCCTTCGTCCGCGAGACGTGCTGGTGACAGCGTGACCGTCGCCGCCGTGGTGCTGGCGGCGTCGGCCGAATCGGCCGTGGCCGAGGCGGCCGGACGGCCGGCCGTGCGGCGTATCAGCGAGTCGGCCTGGGCGGGCGGCGCAGTGCCCATCGTGGTGGTCTCGGCGGAGCGGGATGGCGAAGTCGCCGCGGTGCTCACCGGTTCGGAGGCGGTCCTCGCCGAGCCCGCTCCGGATGAGGCGGGTCCGGTGGGACAGATGCTGCGCGGGATCGCCGTGGCGCGCCAGACGGTGGCCGACACGGATGCGGCTCTCCTCTGGCCGGCGGGCATGGTCTGGGTGGATGCGGAGACCGTGACCTCACTTATCCAGGCGCATGGCCTGGACTCGGAGGCGGTTCTGCGACCGAACTGGCAGGGAGAGCCGGGCTGGCCCGTCCTCGTTCCGGTGGCCGCGCAGGAGGCACTGGAGGCGCTGGACCCGGGCCGGATGCCCAGCGAACTCATCGACGACCTCGAGGCGGCCGGCGTCCCGATCCGCCTCCTTGAGCTGGGCGACCCGGGCGTCACTCACGGTCGCGAGACCGCCCTTGAGTCGCTGCCCGCGTACGAGGGTCCGGCACAGCCGGTCGGTGGCCATCCGCCCGAGTGGGGCGCGGCCGCGGCCGACCATCCCGACGACTCACCCCTACAGGGACCGTCGCTGGCGCCCTACGAACAGGCCTGACGGCCGGTCCGCCTGTCGGGGCGTTCGGCGCCCCGAGTCTCAGGGAGCCTCGGTGCTACGCGGATCGCTGACAGGATGACCGACCGTGAACGAGCGTCCGACCTGGCCGGTCTGGTCCGAGACGAGCGCGCCAGCGTAGTCGTCCACCATCCAATGGCAGGACTCGCCCGTTTCGGGGCAGATCGGCCCGACAGGGTACGGCGACGCCTCTGGGATCGGCATGACCACAAGCCAGACAGTTGCCGTCTGCTCGCCCCGAATCAGCCCGACACCATGCTCCACGATGATCGGCTCCACGAATCTAGCGACGTTCATGTGGTCGAGAGCGATCGCGATCGCCTCGGCTTCGCTGATGGTCGCGTCAGGCGCGTCGGGGGGGATGGAGGCGAGTTCTGCCTGAAGTCCTTCGTGCCGAACGAATGGCGGCGTGGTTGATGCGGCGGATCCTGTGGGCTCAGGCGTCGCGCTCGACGTGGCCGTGAGCGAGGGCAGTTGGGAGGTTTGCGGCGACGACGACGGTATCGCCCCGGTGGACGGGGTCTCCTCGGATCTCGGTAAGAGCACGAGCAGGCTCACCGCAGCGATCACTAGGACGCCGAGCGCAGCCAAGTTTCCTAGAGGCCCTATGCTTGCTCGCTTCGACGAGCGGGACGGCGGCGCGGCCCGATCTGTCAGCTCCGCGGACTCCGAGCGGAGCTGGTCGGGATGACTCGCGTCAGGCACCGGATAGCCTCCCCTATCTGGTCTGGCGGCGGCTGCGCGGACTGCCGCTCGAACGCACGCGCATCCGAGTCTATCCCGTGGAGGAGGTCATCGGCGTGAGACGTGGTGACGATGAGGAGTCCTACATGCCATCAACGAATCTGGCGGCTCAGTCGGATGGAAACGTCCCGCGTGAGCATCAGGCCCAGCTCATCCAGCTGCGCCGGCTCGACCGGCGAGGGTGCGTCGAGCATCAGGTCGCTGCCCGAGGCGGTCTTGGGGAAGGCCATCACTTCGCGGATGTTGGTCTGGTCGGTGAGCAGCGCCGCCCAGCGGTCCACGCCCAGCGCGATCCCGCCGTGCGGCGGCGCACCGTACTCGAAGGCCTCCAGGATGCCCCCGAACTTCTCGCGCTGTGCCGCGTCCGAGTGGCCCATCAGCGCGAAGGAGCGCGAGAGCAGATCCCGACGGTGGATGCGCACGGAGCCGCCGCCAAGCTCCCAGCCGTTCAGCGCGAGGTCGTACTGGAGGGCACGCGCGCGACCGGCCGGATCCTCCCGACTCGGTCGGAATGGGTCGCCCGACGCCGTGACCAGCAGCTCCTCGTCCTCGGGCATCACGCCGCTGAAGGGGTTGTGCGTAGCATCCCAGCGGCCGTGCTCATCGTCCCAGCCGTACATCGGGAACTGGTGGACCCACACGTAGGCCAGGACCGAGGGATCGGCCAAGGAAAGACGCGACGCTATCTCCACACGGAGCCGGCCCAGCACCTCCTGAGCATGGATGTCCTCGCCGGCAACGATGAGCACCAGATCGCCCCGTTCAGCGCCAGCGGCTACGGCCAGCGCATCAGCCCGTCCCTCGGCCAGGAACTTGGCGATGGGTGAGCGGACCGTGCCCTCCTCGTCGATGCCCAGCCAGACGAGGCCTTTGGCGCCGAAGCGCTTGACGAACTCGGTCAGCTCGTCCAGCTCCCGGCGCGTGGCGCCGGCCATGCCCGGTGCGGCGAAGCCGAAGATCCGTCCTCCATCGGCCAGCGTCGCGTCGAACACCCCGAAACCCGCCCCCGCCGCGACCTCGGCCAGGTCGCGCAGCTCCAAGCCGTAGCGCAAGTCTGGCTTGTCGGTGCCGAAGCGGTCCATCGCCTGGCGGTAGGTGAGCACCGGGAAGGGGTCCTGCTGGAGCGGCCGGTCGGGCACCACCGCGCGGCTCACGTCGATGGCCATGCGCTCCACCCAGGCCATCACGTCGGGCTCGGAGACGAAGCTCATCTCCAGGTCGAGCTGCGTGAACTCCGGCTGGCGGTCGCCCCGCAGGTCTTCATCACGCATGCAGCGGGCGATCTGGAAGTAGCGGTCGAAGCCGCTCACCATGAGCAGCTGCTTCAACTGTTGCGGGCTCTGTGGCAGGGCATAGACGTTGCCCGGCTGGAGCCGTGAGGGCACGATGAAGTCCCGAGCGCCCTCCGGCGTGGACTTGATGAGCAGCGGTGTCTCGATCTCCACGAAGCCGGCTTCGTGGTGCGACTCACGGATGGCCTGGACGAGGCGGCTGCGGATCAGGATGCGGCCCTGGAGCCCCTCGCGACGCAGGTCCAGGTAGCGGTACTTGAGCCTTAGGGCCTCGTCGACGTCCGCTTCGGGCTCGTTGATGGGGAACGGCGTGGTACGGGCCGGCGACAGGATCTCGACCTCCCGCGCGCGCAGCTCCACCTGCCCAGTGGCCAGCTTCGGATTCTCCGTTCCGGCCAGGCGGGCGGCGAGGTTGCCACTGACGCGGAGGGTGTATTCAGAGCGGACGGTCGAGGCGACGGTATGCGCCTCAGGGGACTCGGTGGCATCGATGACCACCTGGGTGATCCCGTAGCGGTCGCGCAGATCCAGAAAGATGAGCTGGCCAAGGTCCCGGCGTCGATGCACCCAGCCGGCCAGGGATACGTCTCGTCCGACGTGTTCGGGGCGCGCGTCACCGCAGGTCAAGTCACGGTAGGAGGTCTGCATGGGCTCGCGCATGGTAGCCGAGTGCTAGCCCGAGGCGCCGCGGGCTCCGGAACGGCCGGTGCTGCCGGTCAGCCAATGCCCGCGCCGTCGTCAGCAGGCCGATGTACATCCCGGTAGCGCCAGCGCCGGTACATGTCGCGGCCTCGCTCGCCCGCCGATAGCATCCGCCGTCCTACTGGGTCGACCTGGAGGTCCCAGGCGCCGATGTAGCGGATCTCTCGGCCCCCGAAGCCGGACTTGAAGCGGGCGATGCCCTCGCGCGGCAGACCCCACAGGTCGTACTCGCGAAAACCCCATTCCCGGCAGCGCTTGAAGGCCTCCCACTTCAGAAGATGATTCGCCCGCCTGTCGCCGCCCTCCTTGGTCGTCCCGCCATAAAGGTCCACGACACGAGGCCCGCAGGAGACCAGGAACAGGGTGGCTACTGGCGCAGCGGTCGCCGCGATCTCCGCAAAGAGCAGACGCGCCATCCCTCGAGGCGCGAGTTCGTCCCACATGTCGCGATCGGTCTGCTCCCCCCGCGGGGAGATCCTGGCACGGCGCATCGCCTCGGTGTGGATCGCGTAGAACTCGTTCAGTCGCGAGGCGTCGGCATCCACCACGCGCACGCCCTGGCGCTCCGACTTCGGCCCGTGCGCTCCACCGACGGCGACGCGCAGCGAACCCAGCCATTGGGCGCTTTGATGGCAGCCCATGCCGTCACCTGGAGGTAGCTCGGGTTGGCCGACGCGGCCACGAATGCATCCCAAAGGGCGGGGTCTCGCTCCAGCTCGTGCCTCATCCGCCCCGCCTCACGCGGGGCCGTGCCGGTGTTGGCCCTCGGCACGTAGCAGCTCGCGTGCCAGGTCCGCGACGTTGACCGGTCGCTGCGTTCCTGCCTCCAGGTCCTTGAGCTGCACCTGGCCGTGCGACAGCTCATCGCCACAGATCACGGCGAAGTGCGCGCCGTCGCGGGCGGCACCCTCCAACTGGCGTGAGAGCTTGCGCTGCGCGAGGTCGGCGCGAGCGGCCAGGCCGGCCGCCCGGAGATCGGTCGCCACGCGTAGCCGGGTGACGGTATCCGCCGGGTCGGCACTGACCACCACGACGGTGACGTGCAGGGCCGGCGGGGCCTCAGCACCCTGAGCGGCAAGGGCCAGGACCACGCGGTCGAGACCCAGCCCGAAGCCGACACCGGGCGTCGGCCGCCCGCCCATCAGTTCCACCAGGCCGTCGTAGCGGCCGCCACCGCCCAGCGCCTGCTGCGCACCCGCTTCCAGCGGCCGGAAGAACTCGAAGGCGGTTCGGGTGTAGTAGTCGAGGCCCCGTACCAGCCGTGGCTCCAGCTGGTACTCGACCCCCAGCGCATCAAGGTGTGCTCGAACGCCAGCGAAGTGTCCCGCACAGGCGGGACACAGGTCCTCGGTGAGGGTGGGCGCCTCGGCGATGAGCGCTTGCATCAGCGGATCCTTCGAGTCGAGAAGCCGCAGCGGATTGGCGGCCAGTCGCTCGCGCTCCAGCGCGGGCAAGCGGTCCGCATGCCCCGCGAAGTACGCCCTGAGGCGCTCCACGTAGGCCGGTCGGCAGTCGCCGTCCCCGATGGAGTTGAGCCGCACCACGACATCCCGCAGGCCCGCCTCGCGGAAGAAGCGGGCACCGAGCTCCACGATCTCCGCGTCGATGCCGGGACCCGGATCACCGATGGCCTCCACGTCGAACTGCCAGAACTGGCGATATCGACCGGCCTGCGGCCGGTCGTAGCGGAACATCGGGCCGGTGAGCGTCAGGCGGACCGGCTGCGGCAGGTTCTGCATGCCGTGCTGCACGTAGGCACGCACGATGCCGGCCGTTGGCTCGGGGCGGAGCGCCCAGCGCTCCCGTTCGGAGTCCCCGCGCCCAGCGTGGACGCGGAAGAGCTCCTTCTCCACGACGTCCGTGGCTGCTCCGACGGCACGCTCGAAGACCTCGCTCTGCTCGAAGAGCGGCGTCTCGACGGGCTGGTAGCCGTAACGTGTGGCAAGGTCGAGCGCGATCCGTTCCAGTCGGGCGAAGGCGGCTCGTTCGGCTGGCAGGAGGTCACGGGTGCCCCGTGGGGCCTGGCATCGCGGCACGTCGGGAGTCTAGCGGGGCACCGCCGTCCGGCCGAACGCTTAGCGGCGGCGCGAGGCATCATCGCGCCATGACCGCGCACCACTGCCTGCACGTCTGGCCCTGGACCAAGCGTCCCGCCCAGCGCCTCTTGCTGCCGAAGTGGCAGGCCATCACCATCGGGCGACACATCATCTCGTGGCGGCCGCTGAACGATGTCGACCTGGCCCACGAGCTCAAGCACGTGGAGCAGTGGCGCCAGCACGGGATGCGCTTCATCGTGCGGTACCTCCGCGCCGGCCGGGCAGCGACTCGTAGGGGCGGGCATCGCTATCGCGACAACCCCTTTGAGGTCGAGGCACGCGCCGCCGAGCAAGCGGTCCGACAGCACTCGGGCGGGCACACGACACCAGCCGGCCCGACAAGGCCGGCTCGTCCGGCGTCAGGCGGTCCAGTGGCCGCTGAAGAAGCGGGCCGCGAAACCGATCGCCAATATCGTCGAGAGCAGCAGCCACGCCCAGTGAAACCATCGCCGCTCCCCATAGACGGCAAGCAGGATGGTCAGCGGGAACAGCGCCAGCGCGTGACGCGGGGTCGAGATCCAGACCTTCGTGGAGAGCGTGAAGAGCAGACCGACCGAGGCGAAGGCAGCGTAACTCGCGGGCAGGCGCCGCCAGGCCAACACAGCGAGCACCGTCATCGCTACCACGAAAGAAAGATCGACGACGCTGTGGTACCAGCCAAAGACGACTAGAGGCTCACGGGCGAACTCGAGCAGGATCTCCCACGGCCAGGCGAAGCCTCGGCCCCACGTGAGGTTTGCTCTGACGTACAGCCATGGGTCTCCGAGCTGCCACCACAGGTAGGCGAAGAAGGAGGCTGTGCCGGCCGGGATCAAGGCAAGAGATAAGGCAGCGCGCAGCGGCGGGCGCTGGCGAAGGAGCTCGATGGCGAGCGGTATCACGAGCACGATGCCGAACGGTCGTGCCAGAGCAGCCAGCAGGCCGCACAGGCCGGCCCGATACCACTCTCCCCGACGCGCGTGGTACAGGCTGCCCATGGCCGTGGCGAGAAAGAGCGACTCGGCGTAGACGGCCGAGAGGAAGACGGTCGTCGGGAAGACCAGCACGTACGACACCGCCCGACGGGCGACCGAGGCACCAAGGTCGTGGCGAATGAGCGCGACCAGGTAGAGCAGCGCGACGAAGAGCGCCAGGTTGGCCACGATGAGCCCGAGGAGGGCGACCGTCTCGGTATCTACGCGCCCGAGCAGCGACGCGCCAAGACGGAGGACCCACGGGTACAGCGGAAAGAAGGCCGTGGTGGATGTCGCGTTGGGATCGTACGAGTAACCCGCCACGGCGATGTCCGCGTAGTACTTGGCGTCCCACTGCACCCACATCGACAGCCACGGCAGGCCAGCTACCAGATCGACATACGACTCGCCGCGTGGCATGACCCCCGCCGCGACCAGGCCGGTCGCCAGCAGCCCCACTCGCGTGGCCAGAAGTGCCAGCAGGATGGAGCGCCAGTCGGTCAGGTCGAAGGTAGGCAGACGCACGGGCGCATTGTGGACGCCAAGCGCGGCTCGCTAGTTCAGATCGCGCTGCACCGAGTGCACGTCACGCAGCTGCTCGAGGCGCGTGATGACCTTGGCCAGTTGCGCCACGGATGTGACCTGCAGCGTGGCCTGGATAGTGGCGCGATGGTCTGGCTGCACGTTGACCTGGGCCGAGACGATGTTGATACGGTTCTCCGCCACCACGTTGCTGATCTCCGAGAGCAGCCCGGTGCGGTCGAAGGCCTCGATACGGATGGCGATGGGATAGGTCTGCTGCATCTCGGTCTCCCACTCGACCTCGATGAGCCGCGCCACATCCCGCTCATTGACCACCGTGCGACAGGTGCGCTGGTGGACCGTCACGCCACGACCGCGCGTCACGAAGCCAGCGATGGGATCACCCGGAATGGGGTGGCAACATTTGGTGAAGCGAACCAGCAGGTCGCCCACGCCCTTGACGCGGACGCCACCCGTGCGTGCGGGTGGTGGCGGGGTGATCGGTGGCAGCACGGCGCCGCTCGAATCGTCGGCCACGCCCAGCTTCATGACCACCTGCTGGGCGCTGACCGCGCCGTATCCCACGGCGGCGTAGAAGTCGTCCAGTGAGCCGTATCGATACGCCTCGGACATCTCCGTCAACCGGTCCGCGCCGATCTTGTCCAGCGACGTACGAGCCAGACGGCGTAGCTCGCGCTCGAGAGAGTCCTTGCCGTGGACGATGTTCTCGTCCCGCTGCTGGCGCTTGAACCACTGACGGATCTTCTCCTTGGCGTGGTTGGTACGGACCTTGTCCAGCCAGTCACGCGACGGCCCGTGAGCGCTCTTGGTGGTCACGATCTCCACGATGTCGCCGTTCTGGAGCTTGTAGTCCAGCGGGACCAGACGGTTGTTGACCTTGGAGCCGATGGTCGAGTGCCCGACATCGGTGTGGATGCGGTAGGCGAAGTCGATGGGCGTGGCGCCTGCCGGCAGGTCCTTGACGGCGCCCTTGGGCGTGAACACGAAGACCTGGTCCTGGAAGATGTCGAGCTTGAGGCCCTCTACGAACTCCGTCGCGTCCGAGACCTCGCGCTGCCAATCCATGAGCTGGCGCACCCAGGCCAGCTTGGCGTCATACGCCCGGTCGGACTTGGAACCCTCCTTGTAGCGCCAGTGCGCGGCGATGCCGATCTCCGAGACGTGGTGCATCTCGTGGGTGCGGATCTGCACCTCCAGAGGCTTGCCATCGAGGGCGACCACAGCCGTGTGCAGGCTCTGGTAGAAGTTGTTCTTGGGCATCGCGATGTAGTCATCGAATTGCCCGGGGACGGGCCGCCACAGCGAGTGCACCACGCCCAACGCCGCGTACGTGTCCTTCAGCTCGTCGACCAGCACGCGCACGGCGTGGATGTCATAGATCTCACCGAGGTCGACCTGCTTGCGCTCCATCTTCCGGTGGATGGAGTGGATGTGCTTCGGCCGGCCCGATATCTCAGCCTTGATGCCGGCTGCCTCGAGGGCCCCGCGCAACACGTCCATGGAGCGCTGGACGTACGACTCGCGCTCGCGGCGGTGAGTCTCCAGCTGAGCCGCCAGCGTCCGATACGCCACCGGCTGGAGCGCCTTGAAGGAAAGATCCTCGAGCTCCCACTTGATCTGCCAGATACCCAGGCGCTCGGCCAGCGGCGCGTAGATCTCTGCCGTCTGGTGGGCGATGCGCTGCTGCTTTTCCAAGGGCAAGCCGCCCAGCGTGCGCATGTTGTGGAGCCGGTCGGCGAGCTTGATGAGCACCACGCGGATGTCCTCCGCCATGGCCAGGAACATCTTGCGGATGTTCTCCGCCTGTTGCTCCTCGTGGGTCCGCGCTGAGCCGAACTTGGAGAGCTTGGTGACACCGTCCACCAGGCGGGCCACCTCCGCCCCGAAGCGCTCTTCCACGTCGCCCAGTGAGAAGTCGGTGTCCTCCGGGATATCGTGCAGCAGCGCCGCCTGCACGGCCGCCACGTCCAGACCCAGCTCCGCCAGGATCTGCGCCACGGCGATGGGATGCGTGACGTAGGGCTCGCCACTGACGCGCTTCTGGCTCTCGTGTGCCTCACGGGCGAAGCGATACGCCGCCTCGATCAGCGTCACGTCCGCGCTTGGGTGATGGCGCACCAGCTCCTGCTCGACGCGCTTCTCCGCGGCGTCCATGGCCCGCGGCGTATAGGGCACGGTGGGCGATGCGCGGCGTCCCGAGGGCCGTGCGACGGCTGCGCCGAGTAGACTCTCGGGAGCTGGAGACGGGCGCTTGGGCGAGAGCGGCTCGATGGCCATGGTGCCTTCAGTGTACCGTGAGCCCACCGTGGTCCCGCGCTTGCCGGCCGTCCACGCACCCCTTCTGAGACCGATGCCAGACCCGTTACGTCAACCGCTCTCCCCGTTCCACGCCGTTCCGCCAGCAGGGTCTCGCGCACGCCGCAGCTTGCTGGCGTTGAGCGCCGCCCTCATGGTCGCCGCCTGCGCTTCGGCACCGCCGCCGGCACCGACCACCGCACCGTCGCACTCCGCAGGCGCCTCGATCGAGCCCAGCTTCGGAGAGGGCCCGTCGGCCTCCCCCTCGCAGCAACCTACTCAGACCACTGGACCTGGCCCGACTCCCGAGCCGGCAGCGACCGCTCCAGGGACTCCGGCCTCGTCTCCGCTGCCGCCGCCATCGCCGTCGCTCTCGCCGTCGGTCGCGCCTTCGACTCCACCCGCCACCGCGCCCGAGACCATCGACGCCGAGCTCTCCGCACGGCTCCAGGCGGTGGTCGACGCCTCACGCGAGCGGATCCCGGCGCCGGGGCTGTCAGTGGCCATCCGTCTGCCCGATGGTGAGACCTGGACCGGGGTCTCGGGTCTCGCCTCTCTCGAGCCCGTGGCGCCCGTGACGCCTGACACGGTCTTCGCCGTGGCCAGCATCTCCAAGACCTTCGTGACGGCGCTCATCCTCCAGCTCGCGGATGAGGGCCTGCTCAGCCTGGACGACCCACTCTCCGACTTCCTGCCGGACTTCCCGCGTGCTCGGCGTATCACGCTGCGGCACCTCTTGGCCCATACGAGCGGCGTCTACAACTTCTTCGAGCATCCGCGCTACGTCGAGGAGGTCTTCAGCGACCGGACACGGCACTGGAGGTTCGAGGAGATCCTGGGCTTCGTGGCCGCGCCGTACTGCTCGCCGGGCGCCTGCTTCCACTACTCCAACACGAACTTCGTGCTGCTGGGACGCGTGGCAGAGAAGGTCACGGGGGCTCCGCTGCATGCCCAGATCCGTGAACGCTTCCTGGACCCGCTGGGACTGGAGCACACGCTCTTCCAGCCCGACGAGGCGACGCCGCGCGACGCGGCTCATGGGCATCTGGCCCTGTCGGGTGGGTTCGTCGATCACACTGGCCCAAGCTTGGTCATCCCGCATCTGTCGGCGGTCACGGTGGCCTGGGCGGCGGGCGCCATGGCTTCCACACCGAGCGACCTCTCACGCTGGGCCCACGCGCTCTACGGCGGCCAGCTGCTCTCGGCCGAGCTGACCGCCGAGATGATGGCCTACCGGCTGGACGACGAGTACGGTCTGGGCATGCGCACGCGGGTCTTCTACGGCCGTCGAGCCGTGGGCCACCTGGGTGGCATCCGCGGCTTCGAGAACGCGATGTGGTATTTCCCCGACACCGATGTGACCATCGTCATCTCCGCCAACCGGGGCATCTTCATGATCGACCGAACGATGCGGCTTCTGGTCCGGGCGCTTTTCGGGTCCTGAGTAGGCGTCGGGGCCTGTTGGCCGGCTATGCCCGACGGGTGCGGTCCGCGCCCCGGTAGCCCAGCGCCGCCAGCGCCTCACGCGCGGCGCCCGCCTCGTCCCAGGGGATGGCGCCGTCTGCCATCTCGATGGAGCGCTCGTGCCCCTTGCCGGCCAGCACCACGACATCGCCGGGCCGCGCCTGCTCCGTCGCCCGCGCGATAGCATCGCCTCGATCGGCGATGAGTAACAGGTCGTGTCCGCGGCGCTTGCCCGCGGCTTCCGCTCCCGCCGCGATCTCCTCCAGGATCGCCTCGCGGTCCTCCGAGCGAGGATCCTCGTCGGTGAGCACCACGAGGCGCGCTCGCTGGCCGGCCACGCGGCCCATCAGGGGGCGCTTCAGCACGTCGCGATCGCCCGCCGACCCGAAGACCGCGATGAGCCCTCCACCTCCGGCCGCGGCCAGGGAACCCAGCCCGTCTAGCACCTTGGCCAGCGCGTCTGCCGTATGCGCGTAGTCGACGATGACGCGGAAGGGCTGACCCGCCTCGATGCGCTGCATGCGCCCGGGCACCGCCTCGACCGCACCGAGGCCGGCGATGACACGTTCCGGATCCAGCTTCAGCGCTTCGGCCACACCGATGGCCGCTAGGGCGTTGTGCACGTTGAAGCGCCCTGCGAGCTGAAGCTGCACGCGCTCCTGCCAGCGCGGCGTCTCGATCGCGATGGCCGTTCCCGTGGCGTCCTCACGCACGCTCACGGCTCTGATGTCAGCCCCCGCCGCGGGTTCTGCACCGTAGGTCACGACCGTAGCCCCCGCGCCGCGTGCCGCCTGCGCGAACTCGTCCGCCCACCGGTCGTCGCGGTTGATGACGGCCGTCTTCCCCCAGCCCTTCTCCGGGTTCCCCGGCCCCACCGCCAGGCGCTGGAAGAGCATCCTTTTCGCTGCTCGATAGGCCTCGTGGGTGCGATGGAACTCCAGGTGCTCATGGCTGATGTTGGTCAGCACGGCGACGTCGTAGGCGATCTCCGCGACGCGCTCCTGGGCCAGGCCGTGCGATGTCGATTCGACGATGGCGAAGAGGTCGCCCGCTTCGACCATGGCGGCCAGGTGATCCTGGAGCTCGGGCGCCTCCGGTGTCGTCGACCGACCTGGGTTGCCCAGGCTCTGCCCACCGACGACGACGTCGATGGTGCCGATCAGGCCCGCCGGCTGGCCACACGCGCCCATGACCCCACGCAGGAGGTGGGCCGTGGTGGTCTTGCCGTCCGTGCCCGTGATGCCCACCACGCCCAAGCGCTGCGACGGGTGGCCCGCCGCCCACGACGCGGCCAGTGCCAGAGCGGGACGTGCGGCGGGCACCAGGAGCTGCGGGACGGCAACGCCCGGTACCGCCCGCTCCGCGACGATGGCGGGTGAACCGGCAGCCACAGCCGCCGCTGCGAAGGCATGGCCGTCAGCATGCTGCCCGGACACTGCCACGAAGAGCACGCCCGGTCCCGCGCGGCGGGAATCCTGCGTGACGTGGGTGATGACCACGCCCGATGGGGGGGTACTGGCTCCGGCCAACACCGAACGCAGCAGCCCGCGCGCTTCGAGCAGCGCCACCAGCTCGCCCAGCGGGTGGCGCAGTCCGTCACCCATCAGATGAGGCGCGGCGGTCCCGGTCAGCCACCCCGAGCGGTGCCGCCAGCCGCGAGGCAGGCTCCGGGTCGTGGCGAGGCGCACTGTCGCCACGGCTGTCCCTCAGCGGCTCCGGCCCAGCTTCGACTTGCGCTGAACCAGTCACGTCAGATGCGCCAGCCGCCGAGGTTGGCGGGCACCTCATCAAGGTATGTCGCTCGCTGAAGCGAGTGGATGTCGATGGGAGCGGTGCTGCCGTCAGGCCACGGGCCATGGACGGAAGTCGTGACCGACTCCCAACCGGCGGCCGCGGCGGCATTCAGGAAGCGTTGCGCGGTCTTGCGCCCCGGCTCGGCCAACCAGAGTGCGCCTCCTGGCGCCAGCAGTCGCTCGATCACATCGAGCAGCGGTCCGACGTCGCGACCCTCGTACAGGACGTCGGCTGCCAGGATCAAGGGGAAGCGTCGGCTGGCCGCGACCTGCAACGGCCGCGGCCAGTTCGCATCACGCCAGTTGAAACGCAGCAGCCGAGGCGACCGGCCGACATTCAAGAGGGCGTTGT
>JBBJNS010000050.1:0-14279 GCA_037720745.1 Candidatus Limnocylindrales bacterium | reverse complement strand
TCCCGCGGGGATCGACCGGACCAGCGGTCATCGCCGATAGCCCGGCCGACGAGGCAGGCCTTCGAGAGGGAGACATCATCACGGCCATCGACGGTGAGAGGATCGACACCGCCCAGGGTCTCGATCAGATCCTTACCCAGTACGCTCCCGGCGATGAGCTGAGCCTGGATGTGCTGCGCGAGGGTGAGACGCTGGAACTGGAGATCGAGCTGGGAACGCGGCCCAACGACCCCTAGAAGCGTCGACACAGGGGCAGCGCCGCCGCGGTGCGCCTCACTCGCGGCGGCGGCGGATCTCCACGCCGGCGAACTCCAGGTCGGCATCGATGGGCACGGCCGGCTTGCGCACCCTGACTACGACGGCCTCCGCTGCCGTAGCGCCGAGGATCGCCGCCGCCGCCGCCTCCGCGATGGCCTCCATCAGCCGGAAGCTACGCCGCTCGACGATGTCGCGACAGAGCTCGATGACCGGGCCGTAGTCCACGGTCGCGGCCAGCTCGTCGCTCCGGCCGGCCAGGGAGAGGTCCAGCCAGAGCTCCACGTCGAGCTCGATGAGCTGTGGCCACTCGCGCTCCTCAGCGGTGGCTCCGTGGCGTCCCTCGAAGCGCATCCCTGACAGCACGATCCGATCGCCGGCCGCCGATGCCTCGCTCATGCCGGCTGCCAACCGCCTGGGCCGATGCTTCCCGGCCGAGCGATGGCGTCGGCCATGCGGGCCGCTCGCCGATTGGCGGCCACATCGTGGACGCGCACCACGTCCACGCCCGCCTGCACCGCGATGGCTGTCGTGGCCAGCGTGCCCTCCAGCCGCTCTTCGACGGGCAGGTCCAGCACCTTGCCGATGGTCGACTTGCGGCTGGCGCCCACGAGGATGGGCAGGGCCAGCTCCCGCAGATCCCGGAGATGCGCCAACAGGTGAAGGTTGTGCTCGGGCGTCTTGCCGAAGCCGACGCCTGGGTCCACGATGATGCGCTCTGGATCGACGCCCAGGGCGACGGCCCGCTGCACGGCCGCCTGGAGCTCCGCCACGATCTCAGCCATCAAGTCGTGGTAGCGCGGTTCCTCCCGGTTGTGCATCAGCACGTAGGGCACTCCTCGCTCGGCAGCGCAGCGCGCCAGGTCCGCCTCCGCTCCCACGCCCCAGACATCGTTGATCATGTCAGCGCCGGCATCCAGGGCGGCCTCGGCGACCTCGCGCTTCATGGTGTCTATCGAGATGGGCATCTGGGGAAGAGCCGCGCGCAGGGCACGCACGACGGGCACCACACGACGCAGCTCCTCCGCCATCGCCACGGGCTGGTGGCCCGGCCGCGAAGACTCGCCGCCGACATCCAGGATGTTTGCCCCTTCCTCGACCATCCTGCGCCCCTGCTCGACCGCCCCTTCCACCGCTCGGGCGGCACCCTCGTCCGTGCCCAGCAGTCCGTCGCCGCTGAACGAGTCGGGCGTCACGTTGACGATGCCCATGAGGTAGGTGCGGCTGCCCCATCTGAAGGTCGTGCCGCGCAGCGTCAGTGAGGGGACGGCGTCCATCGGCGGACTATCGCCCATCCCGGCCGGGAAGCGGTGGGTCCCTTAGCTCTGGCTCATCCACCAGCCTGCCTCGGACGGCTCCCACCAGATACAGCGATCCACAGCAGATGAGCGGACCACCCTCGGCACGGGCCGCCGACAGGGCGTGATCGAGTGCCTCGGACGGGTCATCGATGGCCTCGATGGAGGAGCCCGCCGGGGACTGCTCGCGCCACATCGCCGCCAGCTCCGTGGCTGACAGTGAACGAGGTGCTTCGGGCACCGTCGTGGTCAGCACCCGCGCGCCACCCAGTGCCTCGCGGGTAGCAAGCGCCTCGATCATGCCCGACGCGTCCTTGTCCCGCAGCGTGCCCATGAGGAGCGTCGGACGGCCCACGGAGAGGAGCGGCCGGAGGTCAGCCAGAGCCCCCGCCAGAGCGCGCGCACCGTCCACGTTGTGGGCGCCGTCCAAGAGGACGTCGATCGCCTCCGGGCCGATGGTCAGGAGCTCCAGTCGACCGGGCCAGCGCACGGCCGCCAGCCCCGCCCGCAAGGCCGCCGGCTCCAGCCGCGCCAGGCCTCTCCGGTCGAGTGCCTCCAGGATGGCCACGGCAACGGCCGCGTTCATCGCCTGATGACGTCCCAGGAGGGCGACGTGGAGGAGCCCGTGGCTCGGGTGGCGGACCGTGATGCCGCCTCGGTCCATGTCCTCCAGGCCAAGCGGCCCCACCTCGACCAGCGGGACGTCCAGCCTGCGCGCCCGCCGCCGGATGGGTAGCGCGCCCTCGCCCGTGACCCCGGACACGGCCAGATCCCCGCGCTTGATGATGGCCGCCTTCTCACGCCCGATGGCGTCCAGTGTCGTACCCAGGAACTCGGTGTGGTCGAGTCCCACGGAGGTGATGGCCGCGACCCCGCCGTCCCAGGCGTTGGTGGCGTCCAAGCGGCCACCCAGCCCGACCTCGATGACGCCGACCCGCACACCGCTCTGCGCGAAGTGGTGGAAGGCGGCCGCCGTGAGCAGCTCGAACTCCGTGGGCGCGCCAAGCCGGCCGGGCACGCCACTGGCTGCCTGCAGGACATCTTCGAGCAGCGCCGTGAAGTCGCGCGGAGCGATGGGACTTCCGTCCACGACGATCCGCTCGCGATAGGAGACGAGGTGCGGCTTGGGCGTCTGGCCCACGCGCACGCCGGCGGCGCGCAACACGGCGGCGACCATGGCCTGGACGCTGCCCTTGCCGTTGGTGCCGCCGATAAGCACCCCGGGAAGCGCGCGATGCGGATCGCCCAGGGCGGCAAGCAGCGCCCGAGTCCGGCCCAGACCGAGCCTGATGCCGAAGCGACCCCGGGCCCGCAGCACCGCCAGGGCCGCGTGGTAGGCCTCCGCCTCCGCGCCGCTCGCGGGGTTCGCCGTGGACCCTGCCATGACGCTCACGCGTTCACTGCGTGGTCAGCTCTTCCTCGTAGAAGACGCACTGGTTGAAACGCGAGGATAGGCAGATGTCCGAAACGTAAGAGGTGTCCAGGTGCACGCCACCGCGCACTTGGCAGCGGGAGACGGTCGACTCGTGACGCATCCAAGCCTTGAGCATGTGCGGCGCGGCCATGGCGATCGGCCCGCGCGGTCCCGTCATGTAGAAATGGGGGCACACGTTGCGGCGCAGGTTGGGCAGCCCGAAGCCGGCACGTGGCTGCAGCGCCGCCAGCTGCGCCGCCATCGCCGCGCTGCGGTCGAGTGGCGCCACGACGCGCGCGATGGGGCCGCGTGGCGGCGCCGGCGGAGCTGGACGTCCGCCGACCATCAGTGGCCCCGCCGACGGCATCGTCCTCTGCTTGCGGGACGAGGCGTCCAAGAGCACCTCCCTCGTGCGCTGGCGGCGTCTCGGTGGGCGAGCGACGACCGTCGGGTAGCGTACACCGCGAGCGCGTCGGCTCTGCGAGAATCGGGACGCATGGCCTCTCCCCGTCTCACACCTCGCACCGACCGCGCCCGGCCGGCAGGACGACCATCCGATCGCCCGCCTCGCCGACGTAGGGCGGCGAGGGACAGCGAGAGGCAGTCCTGGCCGCGCAGGATCGGCATCGCGCTGGGACTCGTCCTGGTCGGCGGCACCATCGCCCTGGCGGGTTCCGGCGCACTCGATCCCGGCCTACAAGCCGATCCATCACTGGAGCCTTCGGCGCTGGCCGCCACGAGCCCCAGCGCCACGACCACGGCGCTGCCCTCCTCCCCGCTGCCCGCCCCCAGCCTGGCGGGTTCCGCCACGGCGGTGACCCGTGAGGGGGAGTGGCAGGTCACGGCGTTGATCCCCGGCGGGGTCCCCGACCGTCGGCGGTCCCGTCTGCTCGTCTATCGTGGCGATGAGGTCGTAGCCGAGGCGCGGCTGGGGCGCGGCGAAGAGCAGATCATCGGGAACATCCCGCTGCGCCGCGGCGAGAACCGCCTATCGGTGTCCATCCGCGGGCCTGCTGGTGAGGGACCGGCATCTCCTCAGCTCGTCGTGACGCGCGACGATGTCGCGCCGGAGATCAGCATCGTGGATCCGGCAGCGGGTGCCGAGGTCAACGCCGAGCGCATCACCGTGTCGGGCGACACGGAAGCGGGCTCGCAGCTCACCCTGTCCAACGTGACCACGGACCGCAGTACCTCGGCTGCCGTGGCTGGGGACGGATCCTTCCGGGGCGAGATCGGCCTCGGACCGGGAACCAACGAGCTGACCCTTCGGGCGACCGACGCGGCCGGCAACGAGGACACCGCCCAGCTGACCGTGATACGCGGCGAGGGAGTCGCCGAGGCGCGCCTCACCCTCTCCGAAACGGACTTCGCCGTCCGGAGGCTACCCGGCGCCATCTCGCTGCGCGTGCTCGTGATGGACGCCGAGGGGGCGACCGTGGATGGTGCGGAAGTGGTCTTCAGCCTCTCGCCGCCGGGTCTGCCCACGAACACATACCGCACAGTCACCACGCGCGGCCAAGCGTCCTGGCTGGACGTCTCCATGCCCCGTGATGGCGCCACTCCCGGCAATGGCTTCGCGACCGCGCGAGTGACGCTAGCGGACGGTTCGTTGGTCGATGTGGTGGCGCCCTTCACCTTCCGCTGAACGGCCGCTGACCGAGGAGGAGGGGTGCCGGGCTGGCGCGACGGCAGGTGCTTCCACCAAGCGGCGGGCAGCCACCTCTGGCCTTTCGCCTCCCTGCCCGCTGTCGACCTGGGTGACGGACCGCGGTTCGGGCACGGCAAAGAGGCCCAGGCCATCGTGGGTAGTGTCAGGCAGGGGTGCCTCCCAGCAGCCGCGCATCTCGTCGCCGTCCAGCGGGTCACGCCGACGATCCAGGCCACAGAAGCCGAGGCGGCCGGCTACCGCCTTGCGATAGTTGCGACAACTGGAGCAGTTCACCGAGGACCGCGCACAGACCCAGCAGCGGGACGTCTCCGCCTGGGACGTGCCGCAGTGCGGGCAGCGCCACATCGTCATGTACAGACAGTGTAGGTGTCGCGCACGGTCGATGTGCTCGTCCGGCACACGCTGGGGAGCGGATGTTCGCTACGGCGGCGGACAGGGCTCCTCTGGCGCGCTGACCGCCAGGCTCACGCCACTTCCGGGCGGCACCGCCTCCCCCGATCCGGGCATCTGAGCGATGACCAGCCAATCGTCATATTCGGGGGTGTCGCCGGGAAAGACCTGCTCCACGACCAGGCCCACCGTGGCGATCTGGAGGCGGGCCTCGGAGAGCACGGTGCACTCGTAGTTGCCCACCACCACGGGGCTCGGCGCCGGACTGATGCTGACCTCAGGGCTGGGGCTGGGCGTCGGCTCCGGGGTCGGCACGACGGTCGGGCTGGGTGTCGGCACGGGCGTCGGCTCCAGGGTCGGCACGACGGTCGGGCTGGGTGTCGGCATCAGGGTCGGGGTCGGGGTCGGCACGACGGTCGGGCTGGGTGTCGGTGTCGGCACGGACGTCGGCCTGACCGTTGGGGTGGGGCTCGGCGAAGGGCTGGCCGATGGCGTGGGTGTTGGTGACGGCGTTGGCTCCGGTCCCAGGGAGAGTGTGTAGTCCACCACGGCGCGACGCACCACGGTGCTGCCCGCGGGCGGATCCGTGCCGATCACCGCGCCCGCCGCGACATCAGGATCGAAGGCCTCACCGCGCGCGCCCGGCGCGAGGTCCGAGCCGAGCAACGCGGCCACTAGTTCCGCCTCGCTGGCGTTGCGCAACTCCGGCACCACCACGGTCTCGCTCGTGGTGGCCACCACCACGGTCACCACCGATCCAGCCGCGACGCTCGTCTCGGAGGCCGGATCCTGCGAGAGGATGGTGTCGGACTCGACCTCGTCGGTCTGTTCGTAGGCCCCGATGGAGACCACGACCTGGGCGCTGATGGCCGCGCTCTGAGCGTCGGGCACGGTAAGACCCACCAGCTTGGGGACCAGGACCAGGCGCGGCGTCGGCGTGGCGTCAGCGCCTCCCCGTCCACCGCCCAGCACCAGGAACAGGAGGATGCCTGCCGCTACCAGGACCAGCAGGCCCAGGATGGCGGCCAGCCAGCCCCATCTGCCGGGCCCGCCGCGCGGCACTTCCTCGTCGTCGGGAGGTGGTGCCGAACCGCCATAGGTCACGCCCGCCGCGTGTGGCGCAGCCGCCGGGGCCGAGGCCGCGACCATCGTCGCACCCAGCGGTGCCAGCTCGTCGCCACCCCCACCCGCTGCGAAGCGCTCCAGTCGCGTAGCGAGCTCCTCCGCTGTGGGTCGCGCCCCCGGATCAGGTGAAAGCGCCCAGCGGACGAGGCCATCGAGCTCTGCCGGGATGCCTGGCCGGACCGCGGCTGCCGACGGCACGGTACCGGACAGCCGAGCGATGGCCACCGAGGCCGCCGTATCGCCGCCCCATGCCCGACGACCCGTGAGCATCTCGAACATCACCAGGCCCAGCGCGTAGATGTCGGACGAGGGCGAAAGTGACTCGCCGCGCGCCTGCTCCGGGCTGAAGTAGTGGACGCTGCCCATGGTCATGCCGGGCAGGGTCAGCTGCGCGTCGGAGAAGGCCCGCGCGATGCCGAAGTCGCCGACCTTGACGCGGCCGGTGGAAGTGAGCAGCACGTTGGACGGCTTGATGTCGCGATGGACGATGCCGCGCTCGTGAGCCGCCCCCAGCGCCTCGGCGATCTGCTGTGCCACCCGAGCTGCGGGCATCGCGTCGAGCGTGCCCTTCTGCCGCAGGACCTGGGCGAGATCGCCACCCGGCAGTAGCTCCATGACGATGAAGGGCCCGGCTTCGTCGGCGCCGGAGTCATAGACGTTGACGATGCTGGGGTGGTTGAGGGCAGCTGCTGATTGCGCCTCCTGGCGGAAGCGCGCCACGAATGCTTCATCCGTGCCGTATTCGACGCGCAGCACCTTGACCGCGACATCCCGCCCCAGACGAGCGTCCTGTGCGCGGTAGATGGTCGCCATGCCGCCCTGCCCGAGCAGCTCGATCAGACGGTAGCGTCCACCCAGGACGCGTCCGACCTCAGCCACATGCCCTCCCGATCAGGGATGCTCCGCCATCAGCCCAGATCCAGTGTCTTGAGATAGCGCCTGAACTCCCCCCCGATATCGGGCTCCTTCAGGGCCAGCTCCACCGAGGCCTTCAACCAGCCCATGGTGGTGCCGGCGTCGTAGCGCCGTCCCTCGAATGCGTAAGCGTAGACGTCCTGCTCCTGCATGAGCGTCTCGATGGCGTCGGTCAACTGGATCTCGCCGCCCGCGCCACTCTGCGTCTGCTCCAGCTTCTCGAAGATCTTGGGCGTCAGCACGTAGCGCCCGATGATGGCCAGGTTGCTGGGCGCCACGGATGGATCGGGCTTTTCCACCACGCCGCGCACCTTGGTCAGCCGCGCATCCTTGGTGTCCACGCTCGTATCCGGATCGATCACTCCGTACCGCCCCGTCTCCTCGTGGGGCACCTCCATGACGGCCACCACGCTGGAGTGGGTCTCCCGGTAGACCTCGATGAGCTGAGCGATGCACGAGCGCTCCGAGGAGACGACGTCATCGGAGAGGATCACCGCGAAAGGCTCGTGGCCCACCAGGTCCTTGGCCATCAGCACCGCGTGGCCCAGGCCGAGCTGCTCTTTCTGACGCACGTAGCTGATCTGCGCCATGTCGCCGATCTGCCGCACGCGGCGCAGCATCTCGATGTCGCCCTTGGTCTCCAGCAGATGTTCTAGCTCATAGGAGCGATCGAAGTGATCCTCGATGGCTCGCTTCTGGCTGCTGGTGACGATGATGACCTGCTCGATGCCCGCTGCAACGGCCTCTTCCACGGCGTACTGGATGACCGGCTTGTCGACGAGTGGGAGCATCTCCTTGGGCTGGGCCTTGGTGGCGGGCAGGAACCTCGTGCCCCAGCCGGCGGCGGGAAAGACCGCTTTTCGGACGCGCATGAAACCTCGATGGATGTGTCAGGGACCGGGCGGGCGGGGTCGACGCCTCGCGCGGGTCCCGGAGTATAGACCCGGGCCGTGGCGTGGCAGGAGGAGGGGTGACCGGCGCCGGGCCTAGACGACCACGCTGGAACGCCGCCGCGCCTGGAGGATGACGCCGGCCACGAGCACCGCAGCGCCGCCCAGGAACTGGAGCGGTACCGGTCGCTCCGCAAGGAGCACGGCCGCCAGCGTCACGCCGAGCACCGGCTCGATCATCATGAGGATGGCCGCGCGACTGGGACCGAGCATGCGGATGCCGGTCACGTTGGCCGCCGTCGGGATGGCCGCCCCGATGACCACAGCGAGAAGGACCCAGGGCCACAGAGCGGGTAGCTCGAGGGGAAGGGCAAGCTGGGCGCCCTGTCCCACCATCGTGGCCAGCACGATGCAGACCGGCCCGGAGACGCCCACGATGACAGCCGAGGCGAAGCCACTGGGGATGGTCGGGAAGCCCCGGCCGACGACCAGGGAGTAGGCGGTCTGGAAGAGGGCCGCGGTGAACCCCAGTCCCAGGCCCACCACATCGACCTGCACGCCGGCGCCCTGCATGACCGGCCCAAGCGCCACAAGGATGAGACCGACCGAGGCCAGGGCGAGGGCCGCCACCCGGCGCCGTTCCAGACGCTCACCGTAGACCCGCACCGAGGCGAGTGTCACGAGCGCAGGGAACGAATAGAAGGTGATGAGCGCGATGGCGATGGTCGTGCTGTTGAACGCCCCGAAGATGGAGAGCTGCACGCCCACGGCCATGGCCGAGGCCGTGGCCAGGGCCAGCCACTCCCGTCGCGGAACGATGGCGCGCCGTGCGAAGGCCTGCTGGCCCATCGCCGCCGCCACGGCGACCCCGACAAGGATGAGCAGGCCGCCCAGCGTGTTTCGCCAGGCCACGTAGGCCAGCGTATCCAGGCCGTTGTCGGCGGCCCCGCGCGAGGAGATGCCCAGCGTGGCGAAGCCGAAGGCCGAGACCAGCAGGAGCGCCGTCCCGAGGAGTGGGGCGTCCTTCAACTCCCCGTGCCGCCGGCCGAAGCGGCGTCGGGGTGCTCGCGCCGGCCGCCACGCAAGACGATGTCCGTGAACGGCACGCGGATCTCGCGGAAGATCTCGATGGAGATGAGAAAGCCCAGGAAAAGCAGGACGACGCCCACGAACTTGCCCGTCTGGAACAGCTCCGTCGATCCGAACCGGTTGAGCGTGTCCGTGCTGCTCGCGACGAGGGCACCCAGGGCGATGAGCAGCGTGGCCGGCACGCGCGAATGGATGCGGCCGCTCAGGAGTGCCACCACGGCGCCCGGCAGGGAGACAGCGAAGTTGACGGCGATGGCCACCGGCGCGATGAACAGATTGAACAGGAACTCATCGCCGGGCTGGCCGGGATCCAGGGAGTAGTCGAGCACCCTTCTCTTGGGCATGAACACGTAGGCGGAGAAGACGGCGCCCAGGATGAGCGCCAGGCCACCCGTGATGTTCAGGAACGGCGTGAGCAGCCGCAGCGAGGCGGGGATGATGGCCGCCGTGGGAAAGCCCGTGGTCGGATCGACCGCGAAGCCCGGCGCAGGCAGCACCGTACCCAGCAGCACCACGACGCTGACGAGCGTGGCGCCGACCACCGCGGCGGCGGCCATGTACGGCCAGCGCTCGTTCTGGAAGTAGGTCTCCACGGCGACCGCGAAGGCCAGCACCACGGCGGTGATGAAGTAGAGCAGCGGCAGGTCGCCCACCTCGTCCGGCGGCAGGCGCCGCGCGGCCAGGAACATGAAGAGGCCGGCCAGGAAGAGGCACAGCGCGAAGGTGTAGCCGAAGCGTGTCCTGCCCAAGAGGAACGCGGTGCCCAGGCCCAGCCAGCCGGCCGTCCAGACCGCCCCGGTCATGTACCAGGTGCGGTAGAGCAGCTCGTTCCAGCCCAGCGCCGCGGCCAGCGCTTCCGCCGCCGCGGCCAGCGCGAAGAAGGCCATGCCGACGCACCACACCAGCTGATACGCCCGACGGCGGCGCCACCACTGGTCGGCCAGCGCCACGGCGAACAGCCCGGCCAGCAACGCGGTCAGGCCGGGGAGAAGGAGGTCGAGATCGATCGAGGGCACGGGGGCGGTTCCTGGCGCGACGGCGCCTAGGCCGGGACGAGCTCGTGCGCCTCGGGGTGCAGACCATCGCAGAGGCCCCAGCGCGCCTCGTCACCGGGAATGGGCACCGGCCGCATCAGCTCACGGACTTCGGACAGCCGGCAGAAGTAGTAGCTGCGCCGCCGGGCCCAGGCTCGGAAGTGGTCCCCATCAGCGTGGAACTGATGCGGTCCCGGGTTGAGGGGGGCACCGATGGCCCAGCTGGGCGGCGCCTCGGGCGCCATGATGTCCATGAGCGATATGCGGAAGGGCAGCCCATCGATGTGCTCACCGCAACCGGCGCATCGGATCGCGTCGTTCTCGTCGAACACGGTCGGGATGCGGATGCCCATGATCTCGCCGCCGCGGAACCTGGTGGCCGTCACCGCTCGATCGTAGCAGGGCAGGCATCCGGCGGTCGGAGCTGGTGCCCCCAAGGGGATTCGAACCCCTGATCTCCACCTTGAAAGGGTGGCGTCCTAGGCCTCTAGACGATGGGGGCGCCGGGCTGCCCGAAGTGTACCGGTGAGCGCGACTTGACCGAGGCGCAGCTCAAGGCCACGCGTTCTTCTCATACGTCGCGCTGGCATGACGTTATCCAGGACGGGCTCACGCTCCGGCCCGCCGCGGCCGCCCCATCCGTACCGAGGGAGAAGCGCACGCTCAGCTACGCCAGGTTCACGCTCAGCGCGGACCCTGGGTCGCACCCGAACCCGGCCAAGGCATCGTTCGTCGTGGATAACGTCGCCTCCATGCGCGTATGGGAGGAAGGCCTCAGGGAGGTGCCTCTCCGGGTCAAGCGGGTCGGGCCAGGAGTCCGAAGATGACCGCCGCGCCCAGGGTGCCCGATGCGAGCAGTGCGCTGACGCCGCCGGCCAGTGCGGAAAAGAGCGATCGCGCACCGTGGCCGTCGTGGGCCGTGCGCACCGAGGCGGCACCGAGCCGGATGGCGATGATGGCCAGGGTGATGCCCAGGACCGCCAGTCCCGCCACGGTCAGGGCGATGGTCGAGCCGGTGCGGTCCAGGAAGAGGCCGTAGACCACGACCGCAGCTGCGCCGACCAGCGCCACGAACAGCACCAGGCGACCGGGCGTCACGCGTACTCGGGAGGGTCGACGCTATCCGCTTCGGGCGCTGTGCCGAACGTCCGGTGATAGATCGCCACCTTGTACTCGAGCCTGGGCCGGCGCATCGCGACCGCCGCCTCTGTGCCGCGCTGCCCGAAAGCCGATACCAGCAGGTCATGCGCGGCTTCCAGCGACTCGAAGGTCCACCAGCAATGCAGCACGCGCAGCTTGAAGTCGTGCAGGAGGAACCAGCTATCGCGGCTGCGCTGATCGACCTGGTGGCCCTCGCTCGCTTCATCGTCGAGCAGGCGGCTGACGTCGTCCCGGCCGTAGTCGTGGACCACCAGCAGCCGGCCACCGGGCCGCAGGACGCGCTCGGCTTCGCTGACCTGACCGGGCGTCTCGGGCGAGTCGCCATCAAAGCCGGCCCAGCAGGAGATCACCGCATCGGCCAGACCGCGCGGCAGGCTGGCCGCCGACAACCCGGGCAGCTCGCTCACGCGCGCACCGACCGCCTCGAGCTGACGCGCGCGCAGGCCACGGTCCGAATCGAGGAGCACGACGCGCCGGTCGGCGACCGGACCCAGGGCCTCCAGCGCGCGCGGGATCTTCTCCTCGCGGTCGATGACGGACTCCAGTCGGGACCGGAGATCGTCATCGCTCAGCCGCACGGAGAAGTCAGCCACACGGGGAGCCTATCGGAAGCAGCCTGGCGACCACGGCGCCGCGTCTCGGCAGGCGTAGGCGCAAGCCCCCGCCATCGATCCATTCGACCGAGCCGGCTGCTTCGTCCGCCCAGCCCTGCCAGCGGATGGTCTCGACCGAGGGGTCTCCCTGGCCGCCCATCGTCGGCCCATCTATGGACAGCGACGCCTCCTCCTCACCGGGGTTCAGCGCCACGAGCCACGCGTCGCTGGCGTCGAAGCGGAGATAGGCCATCACGCGACCCTCCGCGCCCAGGATGCGGAACTCACCATGCCGCAGGACCGGGTGGCTCCGTCGCAGGGCGACGGCGCCGCGGATGAAGTCGCGCAGACCCGCGTCCCAGCGATCCTCCTGCCACGGGAACGCGCGGCGGCAGTCGGGATCGTGGCGGCCCTCCACGCCGACCTCGTCACCGTAGTAGATGCAGGGCGCGCCGGGCAGCGTCATCTGCACCAGCGTCGCCAGCCGCAGTGAGGCGCGGTCCCCGCCGCACAGCGTCACGAAGCGAGCCGTGTCGTGGCTGCCCAGCAGGTTGAGCATCACGGCCACCACCTCTGGCGGATACATCGTCACGATGTGCTGCAAGGCAGCGGCGAAGGCTGGCCCATCCATGGGCCGCACGAACTCCTGGTACTCGTGCTGGGTAGAGATGACCGACCAGTCCAGGTGCTGGCCACCCAGATATCCCAGCAGGGCCTCCGTCAAGGGGTAGTTCATGAGGGCATCGAAGTGGTCGCCCAGGAGCCACCAGGGCTTCTCCCGCCAGATCTCGGCCACGATGTAGCACTCTGGGTCGATGGCCCGCACGCGCTGGCGGAACTCGCGCCAAAAGCCTTCTTCGACCTCTTCGGGCACATCCAGGCGCCAGCCGTCGACGCCGAAGCGGGTCCAGTGCTCGATGGCCTGGAAGAGGTGAGCGCGCATACCCGGGTCGTTGGTGTTCAGCTTGGGCAGCGCGGGCAGGTCCCACCAGGCCTGGTAACCCAGCGCCCGTTCCGAACGCTGGCCGCGGGGCACGTGGCTGTGTGCCTCACCCATCCGACGCTCCTCATCGGCCGTGGGGTAGGCGTGCACCGGCCTGCCTGCCTCCAGGGCGGCTTCGTCGAGATAGAACCAGCCCCGATAGGGCGAGGCCGCGCCGGTCTCCAGGACATGATGGAACGGCCAGAAGCCGCGCCCGGAGTGGTTGAAGACCCCGTCGATGACCACCTTCATCCCGCGCTCATGGCAGGCGTCGAGCAGATCGCGGAAGGCCGCGTCGCCGCCTAGCAAGGGGTCCACGTGGTTGTAGTCGTAGGCGTGGTAGCGGTGATTGGAAGCCGACGAGAAGATGGGCGTCAGGTATAGCGCCGTGATGCCCAGGTCCTGGAGGTAGGGCAACCGCTCCACGATGCCCAGCAGGTCGCCGCCCTTGAAGCCGTGGGTCGTGGGCGGAGCGTCCCAAGGCTCCAGCACACCTGGCTTGGGCACGCGCTCGCTGGAGGCGAATCGGTCGGGAAAGATCTGGTAGAAGACCGCGTCGCGGACCCAGCCGGGCGTGTCGATGCTCATCAGCCCTTGACGCCACCGATGGCCAGACCCGAGACGATGTACTTCTGGAGCGCCAGGTAGACCAGGGAGACAGGCAGCGCGAAGAGGACCGCGAAGGCCGAGAACTTGGCCCACGGCGTGGTCGTGGCGAACTGACCGACCATGCTGTTGAGCGCCACCGCCAAGGTCCAGTCGCCGGGCTTCTCACCCAGGAACGTGGAGGAGAAGTAGAACTCCGTCCAGCCCGTCACGAAGCCCAGGAAGCCGGTCACGGCGAGGGCCGGGATGGCCAGGGGCAGGATGACGTGGCGAAAGGCCTGGTTGCGGGTCGCCCCGTCGACCGAGGCCGCCTCCTCAAGCTCCTTGGGGATCGTGTCCAGGTAGCCCTTGAGGTTCCAGATGGCGAAGGGCAGCAAGCCCGAGGTCACGGCCAGACCCACGCCCACCAGCGACTGACGCAGGTTGAAGTCGCCCACTCTTACCGCGTTCAGGCTCAGGAAGAGCGGCGCGATGGCGGCCACGGCCGGCAGCATCAGCACGGCCAGGATGCCCAGCATCAGCACATTGCGCCCGCGGAAGCTCAGCCGCGAAAAGGCGTAGGCCGCCGACACGCCCAGCGCCACGGAGAAGACCATCGCGCCCACCGCCAGGAGCAGGCTGTTGAAGGCCAGCTGCCAGAAGGTCACGGGATTGCTGGTGGGCCGCTCGATGACCTCGAAGTAATTGTCAAAGTTGGCGCCGGGCGGGAACAGGTTGAGCCCATCAGCGGAGGCCAGCCCGCGCGGATCCAACGAGAGGCTGACCACCCAGATGATGGGGAAGAGGACGGTCAGGGCCACGAACAGGCAAAGCGCCTGGAGCAGCAACTGGCGTCGCGTGGTGAGGTTGCGGTACTCC
>JBBJNS010000166.1:0-3901 GCA_037720745.1 Candidatus Limnocylindrales bacterium | reverse complement strand
CGCGCGGCGCACCAGATGGATGCGCCGGCGCTCGTCGCGCTCCTGGCGGCGGAAGTGGTCCAGGAGCTCGTGACGAGCTATGCCGATGAGCCAGGTCGTATCGGCCGAGCGGCCCTGGAAGGTCTGCCGGGACCTGATCGCCTCGATGTATGTGCGCTGCGTCAATTCCTCCGCCACCGCTGTGTCTCCGCATCGCGCCAGGAGGTAGCCGTAGACGCGCGGCAGCGTCGAGTCATACCAGGCGCGGAAGTCGTCCTCGGGGGTCAGGCCCGGTTCGCTGCTGCCCTGCGCCACCGGCGTCATCACCCTGCGGCGTCCTCCCCTGTGCGGCCGCTTCTCGGACGCTTCGATGGTATGTCGCTCGGGCGCGTCAGAATCCTTCGCTTGTGCTTCCAGCGCAGCTCTGATCGCTCGGCGGTGGCGACCCGCGGCCGACTTCCCGCCGCGTTCCCGTGAGGCAGGCACTAGCGCGATGGAAGCGCCACGTTGCCTTCAGATTCCCGTGAGGCGGGCGCTGACTCGGACGACGAGCGCTGGATCGCCAGTGCGACCGCGATTCAGCCTCCGACGGGCCGGCCACTCCCTCGTTCCATGCTCGGTTCGGTGGTTCGGCGGCCTTTCGCCGCCACTGTGACCGGTCGGATCGATGACGGATCCCGCGTAACGCCCACCTCACGGGAAGATGACCGGAACTGGTGCCCGCGCAGGCCACCCGCCAAGTCCGGCCGCGGGTCGAACTCCTCGATCGATGTAGCAGCATCAGCCGTCGCGGCAGACGGGATCAGCTCGGGGCGGCCAAGTCCCGGCGGGGGAAGACGATCCAGCCATATGCCACGGCGGCGAGGATGACGGCCCCGAGCAGGAGCACGTCCCCCGCCCTGATCCCTCCGTCGAGGACCTCCTTGGCCGCCATGTAGTGGAAGAGCGAGTACTCCTGCAGCCAGGCCGCGTCCGGCCACAACGATCCGACCACCTCCAGCAGGTACGAGACCAGCACGATAGTGAGCGTGATGCCTAGGGCGGGCGCTAGTCGGTCGAAGGAGACGGAGGCGGCGAAGCCGATGGCCAGGAAGCACATGAAGAGCAGCCAGCCGACCAGCCAGAGCAGTGGCAGGTTGCCCAGCGAAAGCTCAGGGAGCACGCCCATCAGGCTGGCGCTGAGCACGCTGGCGATGAGATGTGAGGCCAACAGGATGGCCAGGAAGAGGGCGCCCGCCACGAGCAAGGTGAGGTAGAACGTGTGCCGCGAGATGGGCCTGGAGAGGATCACCTCGAGGGTCCCACGCTGTCGCTCGCCAGCCACCGCCAAGGTCGAGAAGCCGACCGCGAAGATGCCCATCAGGACCAGCGTGAAGGGATGGATGAAGCCGAGGGCGATGGAGCCATGCAGGCTGAACACGTCACCGCCGCCGAACTGAGCGAACTGGGAGAGCAGCGGGTTGCCCTCCACCAGCTGCTTCAGGTCCTGCCCGAAGGTGGCGTAGATGATGGGCAGCACGAAGCCCCAGGCGAACATGCCGCTGCCCGCCGCCAGCAGTCGGATCCGGTGCGCAGCCAGGGTTCGAATGAAGAGCGGCCCGTTCACGAAGGGACCTCAGCGCTCGGCGGCCGAGCCTGGAGCGCCGGCTCGTCAGCGGTGTAGAACTCCAGGAAGGCCTCCTCCAGACGGGCCGGCTCGATGGTCAGGTCGATCACACGCGCGCTCACGATGGCCGCCAGGAAGGGACCCACCTCGCCCTCCAATTGGCACGATAGGACGCCATCCCGGACCTCCAGGCTGCTCACGCCCGGGACGCCATCGAGTGGCGGCACGGGCCCATCCACGCGCATCTCGACGCGCCGGCGCCGGCGGCGGAGCAACTCCTCGACATCCGATAGCGCGACCAGGTGGCCAGCCCGGATGATGGCCACGCGGTCGCACACGCGCTCCACTTCGGACAGCACGTGCGAGGAGAAGAAGATCGTCCGCCCGTCTCGCCGCAACTCGTCGAGGATGTCGTAGAAGGCGTGCTGCATGAGCGGGTCCAGGCCCTCCGACGGTTCGTCCAGGATGGCCAGCTCCGGATCGTGCTGCAGAGCCTGGATGATGCCGACCTTCTGGCGCATCCCTCTCGAGTAGTCACGCACTGGGCGGCGCAGCGTGGCGCTGGACAGCTCCAGCCGTTCCAGCAGATCCGCCCGACGGGGAGAGCCGCGTCCGTAGAGTCGGGCCAGATAGTCCAGCAGCCCCTCGCCGGTCATCGTGTCGTAGAAGGAGATGCCGCTGGGGAGATAACCCACCCGTCGGCGGATCTCCAGCGCATCACCCACCACGGGCTGGCCCAGGACGCTGGCCGAGCCGCCGGTCGGGTGCAGGAAGCCCAGCAGGATGCGGATGCAGGTGCTCTTGCCGGCGCCGTTGGGGCCCAGGAAGCCGAAGATCTCGCCCTCGCGCACCTCGATGGTGAGGCCGGCCAGGGCCTGTACGCCGGCCGTCGTCGCACGTTGGCGAGTCAGGCCCGAGCGGCCGCCTCCGTACGTCTTGGACAGCTCGCTGGTGACGATCGCGCTCATGGTGCGGCGGCGCTGGGGACGGCGATCATCGGGCGGCGCTCAGCCGCGCTCATGATGGCGCGGCGCGGGCCGGTCACAGGTCGTGTGCGCGCCGCCGAACCGCCCACCAGCCGACGGGCAGAAGGCCCGCCGAGACGATGAGCTTCAGCAGATCGCCAGGCACGAACGGGATGAGTCCCGCCTGAAGCGTCTCGGTCAGGGAGAGATCGGCCGCCAGAGCGAGCCACGGCAGACCGATGAGGTAGATCACGCCGGTGGCGGCCAGCATGGCCACCAGCGCTCCCCGGAACGTGCGGTCCCAGCCATGCTCCGCCAAAGCTCCGGCCACAGCGGTGGCGGCCAGGAAGCCGAGCAGGTACCCGCCCGTGGCGCCCAACACGAGCCGGCCCGCAGACACGCTGGCGATGGTATCGAGTCCCGATGCGTGCGCGCCGCTGGCATCCACGGCGAAGACCGGTAGCCCCACGGCGCCGAGCGCGAGGTAGAGCACGGTCGAGGAGACCCCCCGACGAAAGCCCAGCGTGGCGCCTGTGAAGACGACCGCGAACGACTGCAGCGAGAAGGGCACCAGCGAGTTGGTGGGCAGCGAGAAGCCTGGCAACTGCATGGCCGGCACCGGGAACGAGACGTAGGCTCCGATGACCATCAGCAGCGTGCCCGCCAGGATGAGCGCCAGGTGGCGTTGCCAGGCAGAGGCGTGCTCACCGACCCTGATGGGGACCAGGAAATCGCCCAGCGTCACGCCGTGCTCGAAGCGGGGCGAGCGATCCCAGCGGGCAGCCACCATCGAAGGTGATGCTAGCCGTTCGCGGACTATCGCGGATCCCCGTCGGCCTGGTCGGCGGCGTCTGCGGCGTCTGCGGCGTCGGGCTGGGAGTGCCCGTCGGCCGCGTCCTCCCTGTCTGGCTGGCCGGCGGCGTCGCCCGCGACCGACTCCAAGATGCCCAGCTGCAGTACCCCGAGGTTCAGCTCCACGAGCTCTACTTCCAGCTGGTGCGGACCCGGGGTGAGCGGCTGGGATATCACGTGAAGGGTGACCCGCTCTCCACGCTTGAAGGGCACCGACGAAACCCTTGAGATCCCTGATGCCCGGACGACCTCGTCCGTGCCCTCGAGCTCGGCCGTGATGCCCGCCGGGTCCATGGCCAGACCATCGACCGTGATCCGGGTCACGCCCACCAGCGTGCCGTCGCCCATCTCGTTGTGCGCCTGGATCTGGAATCCCGTGGGCGTGTTGCGCAGGCTGCCCGGCACGTAGAAGCGGCGCACAAGGAAGGCGGGGACTCGCATAGGACCTCTATCGGCAGGGCCGCGATGGCGCGGGCAGGCCGCGGACGCTCGCGTCCCT
>JBBJNS010000049.1:0-14385 GCA_037720745.1 Candidatus Limnocylindrales bacterium | reverse complement strand
CCCGTGGCGGCGCCTCGCTCGCGCCGGCCGTCTCGCCCTGTGGCGGCGCCTCGCTTGTGCCCGCCACTTCGCCCGAGCCGGCCACCTCGACCCTGCTGGGACCCTTCGTGGCCGCTTCGATGATGCTGCGCCGCCGCTTGGGTGCCACCTTGCCGGCGCGCATGTCCTCCATGACCGCTCGCCTGACGCTGCGGCGCTTCTCGGACTTCTCGACGTGCAGAGCCACGACCTCCTCGGGCGGCCCGTCAGCCACGATGCGGCCCTTCTCGAGGAGGATGGCGCGGTTGCAGAAGTCAGTGATCCAGCTCATGTCGTGGCTGACCAGCACGACCGCCTTGGCCGCCGTGAGCACCTCTCGGATGCGTTGCTGGCTCTTCTCGCGGAACGCCTCGTCGCCGGTCTGGAGCACCTCGTCGAGCAACAGGATGTCGGGGTCCACGGCGGTGGCGATGGAGAACCCCAGCTTGGCACGCATCCCGGACGAGTAGGTGCGCAGCGGCGCATCGATGAACGCTCCGATGTCGGCGAACTCGACGATGCTCTCCTCGCGCTCCTCCATCAGCCGGTGGTCGATGCCCAGCAGCGCGCCCGCCAGGTGGATGTTGCCCCTGCCTGACAGGTCCTGATCGAAACCCGCCTGGAGATGCAACAGTGTCGAGACGTGGCCGTGGACCTCGACCACGCCCTCCGATGGCTGGATGATGCCCGCCAGGACCTGGAGCAGCGTGCTCTTGCCTGCCCCGTTCGGCCCGATGACGCCCAGTGACTCGCCGGGATCCAGCCTGAACGAGAGCTCGCGCAGTGCCCAGAAGGAGCGCTCCCCCCGCTCAGGGTGCAGCAGGCGTGCGAACGTGCGGCGGATGCTCGTCTTCTTGGTGAAGCGAAGGCTGTAGCGCACGCCCACGCCACGCGCCTCGATGGCGTAGTCCCGCGGCCGGGTGGTGTCCTGGCCCACCCTTACAACACCTTGGCGAAGGCAGGCTCGAGGCGCTTGAAGATGATCGTGCCCAGCAGGACCATCCCCAGCGAGACCAGGAAGAGCATCCCCAGCCGCACCAGGTCCGGCGCCTGTCCGGGCGTGAAGCCCGTGCCCGCAACGTCGACCTGTCCATACGTCACCTCGCGATAGGCGGTGAGCAGGATGGCGAATGGGTTGTAGCGCAGGATGGCCAGGCCGGTCTCACCCAGCGCCCGGGCGATGGCGTCGAAGCGTCCGACGGTCGAGTCGAACGACCAGAGCGTCGGCGAGAGGAAGAACCAGAGCCTGATGAGGTGGCCGGTGAGGATGCCCAGGTCGCGATAGAAGACGTTGACGGCCGAGACCATGAGCGCCAGCCCCAGCGTGAAGGTGAGCTGCACCGCGGCGATGACCGGTAGCCACAGTACGTTGATCGTGGCGTGGGCCGGGTACATCAGGAACAGGACTGCGAGGAGCAGGAGCACCCCGAAGAAGAAGCTGAGCACCTCGGCCGCAAGGGCAGAGACAGGCAGCACGATCTTGGGGAACTGCACCTGCTTGATGAGGCGTTCCTGGCGGACCACCGCATTGACGGCGCCACTCATGCTGCTGGCGAACCACTTCCAGGGCAGGATGGCAGCGAAGAGGAAGAGCGGGAAGTCTGGCGTGGCTCGTTGGAAGATGACCGTCAGGAGGATGAGGTAGGCACCCATCTGGATGACCGGGTCCAGCACCCACCAGACGTTGCCGAGGACCGTGTCCGCACCCTTGCGCTTGACCTCCGCGTTCATCAGGTGGCGGATCAGGCGCTGGCGTCGCAGGATCTCCCCCACCGCCTCGCGGATGAGCCCGAGCGGCCCTGGTCGCAGGGCGCTGCTGCGGAACGAGGCGGGCGCCTCGGTGGCGGTCTGCATGGGCGGCGCCACGGTAGCATGCTGGTGATGCCACAGCCCCAGGCCGGCGACGCGCCCATCTTCATCGTCGGGCTGCCGCGCTCGGGCACCACGCTCCTGGCTTCCATGCTGGCCATTCATCCGGACATCGACTGTGGGCCCGAGACATTCTTCTTCGCCCGCCTGCCGCCCGAACCCGCCCACCTGCTCGACCCCTCAGGCTGGCCACAGCAAGCGCTGGACTACGTCTGCGGGCTGCGCCTCCGTGACGCGCCCGTCCACGAGTCGTTCGGGCGGACCCGTGCGGATGTCCGTGCCTTCCTGAGTGCCCGGTCCCCGTCCCTGGCGGCGATGCTGGAGTCGCTGACCGCCGCCCGGGCGGGGGCGCGGGGCAAGCGCCGCTGGGCGGAGAAGACGCCGCGTCACCTGGGCCGCCTCGCTCTCATCCGACGCACCTACCCGGCGGCGGCCGTCATCCGCGTGGTGCGCGATCCACGCGACGCGGCGATGTCCATGACGCGCGTCCCGTTCGCCAGCGATTCACTCCTGGCCAACCTCTATCTCTGCGCACGTGCCGAAGCGGCCGCCAAGCCGGTCCTCGAAAGCGACGCCAGGCTCCTGACCGTTCGTTATGAGGATCTGGTCATGGGACCCGAGCGGGAGCTCCTCCGGGTCATGCGCTTCGTGGGGGAGTCCTTCGACCGGCGCATGCTCGATCCGCAACGAGCCCCGCCTGATCTTGCCGCCGCGCACGAGTGGTGGAAGGGCAATGAGAGCCAGCCACTCGACCCCTCGCGCGTGGCGGCCTGGCGACGAGAGATGTCCGAGCAGGACCAGCGCATCGCGGCCGTCGTCTGCCACGAGATGATCCGCCGGCATGGGTACGAGGGAGCGGTCTCACCACGACGATCCGTCATCATCGCGCCCGATGTGAATCTCTTCGTGGCGCAACAGGAGGGCGTGACGCGTGCCCTGGCGCTTGATGGCATCGTGGTCCGACCGCTGGGTCGTGAGCGCGACCGGGCGCCCGATGGTCGGTCGGACCTCGCCTTCTGGCCGCTCGCCGGCGGCGATCCGTGGGCGCTGGGAAGCTCGGTCCGAGCACGAACTCGGGCACTCGCGCGGATGGGCGTCAGCCTGGGCCGGCGCCGCCTGGCCGGACGCGCCGCGGTCTGGGTGCGGCCACCTCGTGTCAGCGCCGACCAGCGCGGTCACGCCACGAGTCTCGCCGAGCTGATGCTGCGTTTGCTCTCGCGGCCCTCCACGCTCGATGCGTGGCTGGGCACGCTGGGAGTCACGCCACGCCCCGACGCGACGCCTTGACGCGGCGTTCCCGACCGGACCTGCGTTAGACTACGCCGCCGTCGTCGGTGGGTGCCCGCGCGCAGCCCGCCGAACGAGATCACCCACCGACCCCGCACCGGTACACCATGACCCTTCGCCTTCCGAAGCTCGAACGCCCTCGACGCCGTACCCCGCACGCCGATCCAGAGGAACGCTTCCAGTTCCTGGTGACCATCGGCTTCATCGCCATCATCGCGCTGGTCCTGCTGATCCTCCTCGGGGCGCTGGCGCTCAACTACTACAACGCCAACCTGCGGCCCGTGGCATCCGTCTTCGGCACGAGCATCACCCGCGACGAGTGGGTCTCACGTACGGACCTGACGCTCTACCGCCTGGACCGCGCACGGCGGCAATTGCGAGAGGCGGTGGCGGCCGGTCACATCGACCAGGTGACCGCGGACCAGCGCGAAAATCAGCTGGTCCAGGCGGCGCAGAACGTCGAGCGCTCGGCCATCGATTCGCTGGTCGACCTGGAGTACCAAGGCCAGCTGGCCAGCGTGCGCGGCATCGGCATCACCGATGCGGAGGTGGACGAGGCCATCGCGGAGGAGGAGACCAACCCGGAGCGGCGGCGCATCCAGGTCGTCTTCGTGGAGCCCGAGACGGATGATCCCGCACAGGACCCCACGCCGGAGGAGGATGCCGCGGCCGAGGCGATCGCTCAGGAGGCCGTCGATGCGCTGCAGGAGGGATTCCCCTTCGCGCAGGTCGCCGAGCTGTACAGCACGGACATCAGCCGCGAGAACGGCGGTGAGTACGGCATCATCACCGACGAGAACGTGTCCGATCCGGCCTGGGTGGAAGCGCTCTTCGCACTGGAGCTCAACGGCACCACGGAGATCATGAAGGGCGAGGACGGCATCTATCGCATCGGACGCGTCACGGAGATCATCCCCGAGGCGAAGGATGCCTTGTTCTTCCCCCTGTTGGAGCAGGACCTCAGCCGCGAGGTATACCGCGAGCAGGTGCGCCAGGAGCAGCTCGCGGGCAAGCTTCGTGAGCAGGTCACCGAGGAAGTGCTGAGCGGTCCCATCGAGCAGGTCAACGTGGCCGAGATCTTCCTCGAGGTGAGCGGCACGGAGGATGAGGCGTCCGGCGAGGACCAGATCATGGCCGCACACATCCTGTACTCGCCCAACGGCGATCCCGAGGCCGCCGCCACATTGCCGGCCGAAGACCCGGCATGGGCAACGGCAGAGGAGGAGGCACAGGCCACGGCCGACCGGCTGCGCGCCATCACGGACGTGGAGCAGCGGACCGCGGACTTCGCCGAGACCGCGCAGGCGCAGAGCGACGACACCGGCTCGGGCAGCGCGGGGGGCGACCTGGATTGGTTCACTTCGAGCGGCCCATACGTCCCGGAGTTGGTCGATCCGCTCTTCGAGCAGGAGGATCTGACCGCCGGCGATATCGCCGGACCGTTCCGCACCGCTTTCGGCTACCACGTGGTGCTCTTCCAGGATCGGCGCGGATCTTCCACCGAGCGGATCGCGGAAGTCGAGGCTGCACTGGCAGAGGCGGACGCCGACTTCGCGGAGATCGCTCGCGAACTCTCGGATGGCGATGAGGCGGCCGACGGGGGCGCGCTGGGCTGGCTCATCGAGGCACAGTTGCCGCCCGAGGCTGCCGAGGCCCTCTTCACCCTGGAGGTGGGTGAGGTCACTGACGCCATCAGCTCCGCGGATGGCTTCCGCTTCTTCCAGGTGCTGGAACGCGAGGAGCGCCCGCCCGACGCCGTCCAGGAGGACCTCCTGCGCTCGACGACCTTCGCCGATTGGTACCAACCGCAGCGCGAAGTGGCCGAGGAGGAGGGCAGCATCACGATCGACGTGCCCGTCGCGGCCGATCCGGCCGACGGGCTCGATCCCGGCCAGCTCGACCCCGAGCAGGGTCTGGAAGAGTTCCCGGACGAGGGTCCGTGACGCCGGGCGCCTGTATCTGGTTCACGGGCCTCTCGGGGTCCGGCAAGTCGACCACGGCTGCGGCGCTCATCCCGCTCCTCCACGAGCGCGGCCGCACGGTGACGGAGCTGGACGGTGATGTGGTGCGCACGCACCTGTCCAAGGGTCTCGGCTTCAGCAAGGAAGACCGGGACACCAACGTGCGCCGCATCGGCTTCGTGGCGGCAGAGGTGGTGAAGCACGGCGGCATCTGCGTGGCCAGCGTGGTCAGCCCCTATCGCGCGACGCGCGACGAGGTGCGCCAGATGGTCGGGTCGGGGTTCATCGAGGTCTTCGTGGACACGCCCATCGATGTCTGCGAGCAGCGTGACGTGAAGGGCTGGTACGCCGGCGCGCGCCTGGGGACGGTCACGCACATGACGGGCATCGATGACCCATACGAGCCGCCACTCCATGCGGAGCTGGTGCTCACTACGACCGACACTACGCCAGCGCGCAACGCCGCAGTCGTCATCGACTCCCTTGAGGAGCGCGGCGTGCTGGTACCGCGCCTCACGGCGGCCGAGGCTCTCGCCGAGTAGCGCGATGGATGGCGACCTTCCGGGACTGCTCAGCGGGCTCGCGGAACACCATGGCTGGCAGCCCGCCCAAGGACTACAAGTGCTGACCTTGGACTCGCTGGTGCGGCAGCCCTTCGATCCGGGCATGCCGCTGCTCATCCTGACGGTGGCCGATGAAGAGGAGGCAGCGGAAGCGGAGGCAGCGGAAGGCGAAGGGTACGCGCCCACGGTGCTGCCAGGACGGCACGGTCACGGCAGCGATGCGGTGGCCCTTCTCCAGCGCCTCTACCCGGCCGACCATCCGGTCCTCGACCCCTTGAGCGACGGCGCCGCGGTCACGGTCGGCGAGCTCGTGGGTGTCAGGCAGAGATCGCCGCGCTACCTGCCGGCTCTGGAGGCTGTGCGGTCGCTGGCCGGCCCTTACGGCCTGCCCTGGCTGGCGGCCCGCCTCCGCGCTCCGGACGGCTGCCCGTGGGACCGCGAGCAGGACCACCGCAGCCTGCTGCCCTTCCTGCTGGAGGAGACTTACGAGGTGGTCGACGCCGTGGAGAGCGGCGACCGCGCCCGGATCGCGGAGGAGCTGGGTGACCTGCTGCTGCAGGTCGTGCTTCATGCCCAGTACGGGGCGGAGGACGGGGCCTTCGATCTGAGCGACGTGTACCGCAGCATCATGAGCAAGATCATCCGGCGTCACCCGCACGTGTTCGGCGACGTGGAGGCCACCACGGCGCAGCAGGTCAGCCGCAACTGGGAGGCCATCAAGGCCACCGAGCGCGCCGACGCGGCAGCCACCGTGGGGAACGGCAGCGCCAAGCCCGTCGATCCGGACATGCCGGAGGCCTTCGCTGGCCTCTCGCGTTCGCTGCCGGCACTGGCCTACGCCAGTGAGATGCAGGAGCGCGCGGCCGCCCAGGGCTATGACTGGCCCGACCTGGAGGGCGTCATCGACAAGATCGCCGAGGAGGCCGTGGAGCTGCTGGGGGCGGAGGACGACGCAAGCCGCCGCGAGGAGTTCGGGGACCTGCTGTTCGTGGTCGTCAACCTGGGGCGCAAGCTGAACATCGACGCGGAATCCGCGCTGCGCGGAGCGAGTCGCAAGATGGCCGCCCGTTTCGCCAAGGTCGAGCGTTACGCCGCCGCGGACGGTGTGCAGTTGCGGGCACTGGGCCTGGACGAGCTGGACGAGTTGTGGAAGCGGGCCAAGGCCCAGGAACGTGAGGAGGCTGACGCCATGCCGATCGGGGCCCTATGAGCAGCGAGGCAGTCGAATGAGCATCGGGGGAGGGGCGCGCTTCCGCGCGGACGGCCGGACGCCCGGCCAGATGCGCCCGGTATCGATGACGCTGGACGTGCAGAAGTGGGCCGCCGCGTCGTGCCTCATCCGGATGGGCGACACCCATGTGCTCTGCGCGGCCACCGTGGAGGATCGCATCCCGCCGCACCTGCGAGGCAAGGGCACGGGTTGGGTCACGGCGGAGTACTCCATGCTGCCCGGCGCCACGTCCGAGCGAAGCCAGCGCGAGTCGACCAAGGGTCGTGTGGGTGGCCGGACGCATGAGATCCAGCGGCTTGTCGGCCGGTCGCTGCGGGGGGTGGTCAACACCTCGCTGATGGGCGAGCGCACGGTGACCATCGACTGCGATGTCCTGCAGGCGGACGGCGGCACGCGCTGCGCGTCCGTCACGGGCGGCTACGTGGCGCTGGCCATCGCGCTCAAGCGCAAGGGCATGGAGAAGGCCATCGCGGGGCGCATCGCGGCCATCAGCGTGGGCATCGTGGACGGCACGCCGGTGCTGGATCTGGATTATCCCGAGGACTCCCACGCGGAGGTCGACTTCAACGTGGTGGGCACCGACGCCTCGACCTACGTGGAGATCCAGGGCACGGCGGAGGGCAAGGCCTTCGACCGAGCGCAGATGGATCGCCTGCTGACGCTGGCCGATGAAGGGCTCCAGCAGCTCTTCGCGGCCCAGGCGCAGATCATCCAGGGAGCGCCCATCCGCCGGTGAGCAGGGAGAGGTCGGCGACTAGCGCGCCGCGTCGGCTGGTCGTGGCCACGCGCTCGCAGCACAAGCTCGAGGAGTTACGGGCGCTCCTGCAACTGCCCGATCTTCAGCTGCTGAGCCTGGACGACATCGGCGTGGAAGACGAGGCCATCGAGGACGCCGCCACCCTCCGCGGCAATGCCATCCTCAAGGCGCGCTTCTACGGCGACCTCTCCCATCTGCCCACTTTGGCCGACGACTCGGGGCTGGAGGTCGATGCCCTGGGCGGTCAGCCGGGCGTGCGTACCAAGCGCTACGCCGGTGAGTCGGCCACGGATGCGGACAACAACGCGCGGCTCCTGGCAGAGTTGGGCGACCTGGCGCCGGAGCTCCGGACGGCGCGCTACCGCTGCGTGCTGGCGTTCCTGGACCCGCGAGACCGCAACGCTGGTGAGCGGCCCTGGGTAGTGGTGCGCTCTGGGTCGTTCGAAGGACGTATCGCGACGCACGCCCGCGGCAGCGGCGGCTTCGGCTATGACCCCCTCTTCGAGCCGCGCACGGAGCCCCCCGGTGGTCGGACCGTGGCGCAGATGAGCGCCGAGGAGAAGAACCGCCGCTCCCACCGGGCGCGTGCCGCGCGGGCCATGTCCCGCCACCTACGTACGCGCGGATCCTGAGACGCCGCAGCGGGCCGGCCTAGGTCGAGACCTCCAGACTTCGGAGCCGCTGAGCCATTCCGACGGCCCCTTTCCCGTCTCGCGACGCGCGGGGCCGTTTCCCCCTGCCCGGTACTCAGGCCGCCCCGGGCAGGGGATCCCGAGGGACGATCACGCTGAGCACCTGGTGCCGCGTCACGAACTCGACCGGCGTGGCGCCCAGGTCTTCCGAGTCGGCCCGGGCCGGCAGCGGGCGAGATCCTTCGATGCGCACCCGTCGCGAGCGATACGTCCGCACGTGGGGAGAGTAGGCACGCCGGCCGAAGGCGATAGAGCCGAAGTGGCGGATGAGGTCCAGCGTGGAGAAGTGCCGGAAGACGCTGATGTCGAAGCGGCCATCGTCCAGGCGCGCGTCCGGCGCGACGGTGAAACCGGCTCCGGTGTAGGGGCCGTTGGAGACGGTGATCATGAGCGCCCGTGTCCGGAACGTGCCGTCGTCCAATCCCACGACCATCCGGGCGGGACGGTAGCGAAAGGCGGTCCGGATGGCCCGAGCGATACCCCGATAATCACCTTCATCGGCCTGCTGCACCTGCTTGAAGATGGCCGCGTTCATGCCCACCGACGCCCCCTCGAAGAAGGGCTCCTGCCTGCACATGCCGACATCGATGCGGCGCGTGCATCCGGCGGCGATGGTGGCCGCAGCCTCCTCCAGATCCCGCGAGATGCCCAACATCCGCGCGATGTTCATGACACTGCCCATGGGCAGGATGCCCAGCGAAGTGTCCGACTCGAGCAGGTGCGTGGCGGCCAGCCGCACGGTCCCGTCTCCGCCGGCCGCCACCACAACGTCGTACCCACTCTTGCAGGCATCACGCGTGGCCTCGATGCCTTCTTCTTCCGAGCTCGAGGCCACCAGGTCATCACCTAGGCCATGGCGGTCCATCAACTCACGCAGCGCGGGCTCGCCGGTGCTATTGGTCGAGATCCCGCCCTTCGAGCCTGCGTTGGCATTCCACAGCACGCGGATCCGCTTGGTGGAAGGGGTCGTGCCCTCCTCGCTCACTTGGTGTGGACTCGATGACCGTGCAGCCGCCGGCCCTTGAGGCGCCGGTAGATCGAGGCCAAGCCCACCAGATAGCTCATGCCCAGCAGGTACGAGGCGGCCACATCGGTCGGCCAGTGATGGCCCTGGTAGATGCGGCTGGGTCCCACGGCCGCCACCAGCCCAGTGAGCCCGCCGACCAACAAGCGCCGTGGCCAACGCGGCCGCACCAGCGAGTGTGCGACGTAGGCCAGCCAGCCATACGTGCCGGCATAGACGATGACGTGCCCGCTGGGGAAGCTGGAACCGCCCAGCGGAGCGACCACCACCCGCAGGTCCGTGCCGGCCACCGGGCGGGGCCGGCGCATGGCCGACTTCAGCACCTCGGACAGGCCACCCGTGCCCCACGCAAGCAGCTGCATCACCGCTTCCACGCGCAGTCGCGCCAGCCAGAAGCCGCCCACGATGAGCGGCGGGATGATGCGGCTCTGCGGGGGGAAGCCGGGCCATGAGATGACCGTCATGAGCCGGCCCAGCGAAGGGTGCTTCACTGCTTGCCAACGCAGCATCAGCGCAGCGTCGATAGCCTCGCTGCGCCGAGCCTTGACCACCGCGAACAGCGCCCCGAATCCGGCCAGCCCGACGAGGGCCGCACTCTGGGCAGTGTCCGCACGTCGCAGGACGACGCGCTCGGGGAGCACCTGCGCGGTGCCACCGGGCAGCAGCTCGTCATCGACGGGGTGGTCAGGCGTAGGCATGGCGGGAGTATCGGGCATGGCGGAGGAACACCTCAGCGGGACGCCCGCGATGCGCATCGAAGGGCCACGTCAGGTGCCAGCGGTCGCCGCCTCAGGGATGACCGCGAACGCGCCGGTCTAGCCACATGACGAACGCCAGCCAGGCCACGCCCAGCAGCGCGCCGCCCAGCACGTCGGAGGGCCAGTGCTGACCGGCCCCGATCCGCGCGATGCCCATCAGGGCGACGCCGACCACGACCAACAGCGCGAAACTGGGAGCCACGAACGGTCTGCGCAGGCGCGGCACCTCCTGCAAGCCGACCCACGCCAGCAGTCCCAGTAGCACCACCGTCCGCGCGACGTGACCGCTGGGATAGGCGTAGCTGGGGCCGCCGAACAGGTCCAGGAGATCACCGCCCGGCGGCCGCGGCAGCGTGAAGGCGATCTTGATGAGGGCCGCCACCACGTCTGCGGTGATGGCCGCGAAGAACCATACGGCCGCCAACCGTCGACCTGAGACGAACAGAGCGAGCCCAACGAGCCACGAGATCAGGATCCACGGGATCAGGTCCCCGGCCGTTTCCCAGGTCGCCGCCACGCGTCCCAATGTGGTGGTGTGACTGGCCAGGATGGCCTCCGAGATCCCGTCGTCGAGGCCACGCGTCGCATCCACCGCGACGAGCACTCCCAGTCCGAGGCAGGCGAGGAGAGCAGCCGCAGCGACCAAACCGCACCCGCCGACGCGCAACCGCTGGCGCCCAGCCACCCGGACTCTCAGCGCCGCCGCAAGTGATAGAGCACCCGCGCGGATCCGACGATCGGCGCCCGATCCACCTGCACCCAGCGCTCCACCATGGCCGCCTGGAGTCCCTCTTCCGTGTACCGCCCGAAGATGTCCTCCCGCGCGGCCAGCAGACGCTGGGCCATGGGATCCTCGCGCGGCACCCACTCGATTATCAACTCCGAACCGAGGTCAGCCAGCCAGCCGAGGAGCATCGGCAGCGGCACATTCCGCCCGATGGCCAGGTGATGTACCAGAGCGAGCGCCATCAGCACTCCGTCACCGCCCCGCTCCTCCAGCGAGCGGCGCTCCCGGTGCGCCCAGCCCAGCGCTGGACTGGGGTCGGCCAGATCCATCACCAGAGGGGTCGTGTCCGTGCGACCGTCCCGACGCAAGGAACGATAGTGACGCTCTGCCGCCGCCGGATCTATGTCGAAAGCCAGCACGCGCCGTCCCAGACCGCTGGCGATGGCGCTGTATCGGCCCGTGTTCGCGCCCAGGTCCCAGACCGCCGCTCCACCGCCTGCTCCGCTCGAGCCCGCCGCGGCTCCCAGCATCGCGCCCACGATGGCCTCCTTGGAACGAGTGGCCTCATCGTCATAGCTGGTGTGGTCGGCGTAGTCGGCCCACTCCGTCCCCTCAGGCTCCCAGCGCAGGCCCGACACGGTCGAACGCAGGCTCTCGATGAGCGCGCTCTGCCGGGACAGGCTGAGGCGCGCCTTTCGGCCCGAACCCGAGGCGTCGGCATGTTGGCGCATCGATCGCGCGTGGAGATGGAGATGCGCGCCCAGGCCGAGGCGCAGGCGGCTGCGGCCCGGCAAGAGTCGAGCGGCCAGGTCGAGCGGTATCCCGTCGATACCGCCGCGGAGCAGGCGCGTGCAGCGGATGTCGCGCGTGGCCATCAGCGCCAGCGGCGCCAGGAAGTGCTCGCAGAACTGCTGGTATGCGATCCAGGGTGCGTCGGGTTCCATGCGCCCGAACGAGAGCGAGTCGATGAGCACCGGCTGGACGCCGCGGAACTGGACGTTGTAGGCCGACGCATCGCGCAACGTCATGCCTGCTGAGAGCGCCTCGAGTTGCGCGTCCAGCGTCAGGAGTGCGGCGTCACGAAGTTCGCCGAAGGTCCATTCATAGGGATAAGAGATGAAGTCGATGGGCTCCGGCCGGATGACGGCGTGGGCCGAGGCGTCGAACGCATCCTCAAGCCCCCCTTCCTCGTGCCCTAGCAGCAGGCCGCGCTCCACCAGCCTGGCATGCAGCCCGCTGCCGACGAAGTGCTCCCACTCCTCCGCGAAGGACGGCTGGATCTGCCGGTGGACGACGCCGTCCCGTCGGTAGACGAAACCACTCGGGTCGCGCCACGAGGCCGGCTCGGCCTCTACCGCCCCCGGCTCGGCCTCTACCGACGCCGGCTCCAGCTCAAGACGGCCGCCCGGGCCGCCCTCCTTCAACGGCCGGGCGTGTCGGAAGTTCGAGACTCTGGGGCCTGCTCGCGCCCGAAGGCGCTGCGCACGGCGCGAATGCCGGAACTGATCTTGCTGCGAAACAGGACCGGACCGGCCACCAGCGCGGCGATGACGGCCTGTACGAGCATGCTGCCCGAAGCGGCATCAAGGTAGGCGAAAACGAATTCCACGGACTTCTCCTCCGGTCGCGAACGGCTCTCCTCCGGCCGCCACGGCCCTCTCCGGTCGTGGCAAACATGCGACCTGTATGCGGCCGATGGTAGCGCCATGCTGCCCTGCGGACGAAATTCGGTTTCCCGTGGCGCCGTCACAGGGGCATTGCGCCTGTTCCGGGGAGGACGAGTCGAGCACGACTTGGGTTCCCGCGTTAGGGTGCGCCGGTCGTGAACATCCTCTCGCGCCTGCCGCTTCACCCGTTCCTGTTCGCCGCCTATTCCGTGCTTTTCGTCTATGCCGAGAACCTGAGCGAGGTCCTGCTGGTGGACATGGGCGCGCCCCTGGGCCGTGCCCTGATCGTCGCCGGCGCGGCGACGGCCGTGGCGATGGTGATACTCCGCGGGCCGCAACGGGGAGCCCTGGTGGCTACCGCCGGGGTAGTCGCCTTCGCGTTCTTCGGGCACCTGGCGTCGGAGCTGGCGAAACTCTCGCTCGACGAGCGCGGGCAGTTGGCCTTCTGGGCGGCCGTGGTCGTGGCGGCGGCCATCGTAGCCATCCTGGCACGGGCAAAGCTGGACAGCATCACCCTGGGACTGAACACCATCTCGCTCGTCCTGGTGATCATGACCTTGGCCGCGATCGTGCCTTACGAGGCTGGCCGGGCCGCGCGAGTAGCTGCGGCTCCACCACCGACGGACACGCCGATCGCGGAAGCTACGCGCCTCCCGAACCGGGACATCTACTACCTGGTCTTCGACCGATATGGGTCCGACTGGTCGCTGGAGCATCGCTACGGCATCGACAACGACCTACCCGAATGGCTCGCGGGCGAGGGCTTCCAGGTCATCCCCGGCGCCCGCGCCAACTACCGCGCGACGGACTTCTCGCTCGCATCCACGCTCAACATGCGCCTCTTGGACGAGCTCACCGAGAGGGTCGGGCCCGTTTCGGACGACCGCACCCCCGCCCGCCAGCTCCTCACCGATCACGAGGTAGGCACATTCCTGAGGGCCAATGGTTATCGGTACTTCCACCTCGGCTCGTGGTTCGGACCCACCCGCTCCAACCCCCGCGCCGACGAAGTCCTTACCGAGGGAGTCGATACGGAGTTCAGCTCCGTGCTCCATGACACCTCGATCCGGCCCGCCCTGGACCGGCTGCTCGACGACGGGACCGACGACGGGACCGACGGCGAGGCCCCCGACGGCGAGGCGCCCGAGCCCACCTTCCGTGAACGGCACCGCGACATCCCGCTCTTCCAGTTCCGCCAGTTACAGCGGCTACCAGCCGCCCCGGGGCGCAAGTTCGTGTTCGCGCACATCCTCCTGCCACACCCGCCGTACGTATTCGACCGCGACGGCCGGACCGTTACGGAGGAGCAGGAGAAGGCCGGGGAAGAGGCCGATCTCGTCGCGGCGCAGTTGGCCTACACCAACGACCATATCCGCGCGACGGTGGCGGCGCTGCTGTCCGGGCCGCCGGAAAGCGACCCCATCATCGTCATCCAGGCCGACGAGGGACCATTCCTGTGCGGGAACACCGATTGCGTGGACCTGGATCCGGAGACGTTAGGCATCCGCCTGGGCGTCCTGGGCGCCTACTACCTGCCGGACATGCCGGCCGACTCGTTGTCGCCGACGCACTCCTCGGTCAACACCTTCCGCTTCATCTTCCGGGAATACTTCGGGGCTGACTTGCCGCCGCTGCCCGACCGTTCCTTCACGTGGCCCGACAACGACCACCTATACGACTTCCAGGACATCACGGACCTGCTGCCGCTGCCCGGATCCGCCACAGGCTCCGGTCCCTAGGCGAAGCCGGCCGGCACGTATCATGGTCGCCGTGCCTAGGGCACCCGGTCGGGGCGTGGCGCAACGGTAGCGCACGTGCTTTGGGACCATCC
>JBBJNS010000003.1:0-47118 GCA_037720745.1 Candidatus Limnocylindrales bacterium | reverse complement strand
ATGCCCATGAGGCGTTCGCGACCGTTCATCTGGGACCATGCTCCGCTGCTTCTTCGCTGCGCTCGGCGACTGGAACACCGCCCGGCTCTGGGACAAGCTCCATCCCGGGGCTCGCGTTCCGAACCGCTGGCGCCAGGGGCGGCCGACCCTGGCGCTCTCGCGGTCCCGCGTCCGGAGTGGAACCTTGTGGCGTTTGTGTTACAAGGGAGGGACTTGACGCGTCCCACGACTGGCGCAGAACGCCTCGCTCGTCATGAGGAGGACCTTGCAGATGGATCGGAACGGGCGACTCATGCGAATGGGTGCCGTAGCCGTCACCTCGACCATAGTGATGGCCGGGTGCCTGGGTGGTCGCGGGAACGATGGCGGTGCGAGCTCCAACGCGATAAGCGTGTGGATGTTCCCGCAGGGCGACGACGAGGTCGCCATCCGCGCTATCGAGTCGGCGTTCGAGGCCGCCAACGAAGGCAAGGACGTGGAGGTCGTCGTCTATCCCGAGGAGGAGTACCACACAAAGATCAGCACCTCCCTCGTCGCCGGCAACCCCCCGGACGTGGCGATCATGGAGAATCGGAACTGGATGAAGGTCGGCTTCGCAGTCGACCTCACAGAGCATCTAGGCGACTGGGGCGTGGGCGTCGACGACTACAGCCCGGGCGGGCTCGCGCGCGGCACCACTGAGGGGGACCCGAGCGATGGCCTGTATGGCATCGGGACCTTCCTGGGCGGTTTCACGGTGGTCTACAACAAGGCGTTCTTCGATGAGGCAGGACTCGCCTACCCGTCACCCGACGAGTCGATGACGTTCGCGGAATATGCCGACCTATGCCGCCAGCTCACGAAGCCGAGCGAGGATCCGACGCAGATCGTCTACGGCTGCACGGTGACTATCGACCCCTTCAACTACTACCCGAGGTACGGCCCGGACGGGCGCACCGCCGAGGGCCACATGAACGCGCCGGAGCTAGCGGAGGCGTTCGAGATAGGCGCGGCACTCCAGAACGATGGCGCGGCTCCCGCGAGCGGCATCCTGGACACGGTCACCACCACCGATCTGTTCGCGCAGGGCATGCTGGCCATGGCCTTCAGCGACTTCAGCGCCAAACGGAGCGTCTGGTAAACAACGCTCTGGACAAGAAGCTGCCGAACCGGGTCGCCGCCCTGGAGGCGCGCCAGCAGTCCGTGAAGGACTACGCCGATGCCCAGATCACAGCCTCGACTACTCGAAACTTCGCTGCGGTGCTGGCCGGCGACAGGATCGGCGCGGCCCAGGCCTCGGTGGCGGCCAAGAGCGCGGCCTACGAGCGGTCGCTGCGGGAGGGCAGCGCTTACCAGGAGCCGGCTGGCCTGCGACTGGTGGGGCAGGAGTGAGCACGCGTAAGAGGAGCCAGCTACTGTTGTTCGCGTGTTTACAGTCCTCGGCATCGAGGTGTCGGACCAGTCCCTTAGGCGATGGACGCACTGGCTCGCACCAGATCCGCAACCGTTCTTCGTGGGCTCTGCCGCCGAATGGCCTGGGAAAGCCGGTCGTCGCGATGAAATATCCACCGAACTAAACGACACCTACCAACTTTGGAGGGTGCCTCAATCCCTAGAAGTTGTCTGGCTTTCCGAGGAAGAGTTTCAGTCCCTGCCGCGCGAACGACGCGCGACGCTCGTTCGCTCACAGGTGAGGAACGGGCGCGAAGTACCGACGGTAAAGGGCTGGAGCGATCTGATCGATGGCTCTCGGTTGCGTGCGCAGGCTGACGGCCACCGATTCGTTTGGTGGCCGGAGTTGGTGGAAGTGGACCTTCAGCGCACGCTCGCGCGTGTTGCGTCACGGAACCGTCTCGCGAGCCGACACAAGGAGGTCGCAGCCGCGACCTGGCAACGTTGCGCCGCAGCCCTTCCTGGGGCGCATGATCTTGCGGGCACGTTCCCCTCCGCCGGTGGACCCAACTGCTTCTCGACAGTCATGGCCGCAGCCGGTGTCACCGATACACCAACGGTCTGGTCGGAGACAGAACCGTTTGACACTTGGCTTGACGCCTCGACGGTGCGCGGGGGCCGCGATTCCGATGTTGGCACGGTGTACATGTGGCGGACGCTGGACGGATGCAGTGTCCATGCCGCAATCGGGATTGGCGACGGATGGGCGCTAGAGAAACCGTCCCGCGATTGGCATTCGCCGCGCGGCATTGTGGCCGTTGCCGATCTCGTTCGCGCGAACACCTACCGAGGCCAGCGTCTGTCGCGCCACCGCTTGTATTGATGGCCTGCCACGCCGAAAGCCGCCAGAGCGGCAGCTACCGCGCAAGGGGGACGCACCAAGGAATGGGCATCGTGCGGCCCTGACGGAGACGATGGCGGAGCGCACGCGCGGCTGGTGAGCTGATCGCGAAACTTGACAGCATCGCGCTTCCCTAGCCCGTATGATGATGCGCATGCATGAGCCGTCACGCACGGGCGAAGGCCGTTCCGACCCGATGTGGGAAGACCTCGCGATGCCGACAGATCGCGACGAGGACGAGCATAAGGACCCGCTCGCCGTCGAGTTCGGCCGCCGCGGCGGGCTGAAGGGCGGGCGCGCCCGCGCCGACAAGTTGACGGCCGACGAGCGGAGCGACATCGCGCGACGCGCGGCAGAGGCACGATGGGGCAGCAGGGCCGAACCGGCGTCGATGCCTGTCGCTCTTCCGAGCAGGGTCATCGCGGCGACGTCCGCCGGTCTGCTGGAGGCCCTGGAGGGTCAGCGGTTCGGCACGATCCTAGCGGACCCGCCTTGGCGCTTCATCAACCGCACGGGCAAGGTCGCGCCCGAGCACCGCCGGCTCGCACGGTACGAGACGATGACGTCCGCCGAGATAGCGGCCCTCCCGGTCAAGGAGATCGCCGGCGACAAGTCGCACCTCTACCTCTGGACGCCGAACGCGCTCGTGGCCGACGGGATTCCATTCACCGACGGTGAGTTAGCGTTTGTGGCCGCTTCTCTATTCCTGCCTAGCATTGCCCCATGAGCGAGAAGCGAACGACTGCTCGGGCATTCCACGACGCCGTCGGAGTCGAGGACTGGCGGGTCCTTTTCTCTGGCGCCCACGCCTACTTCCACGTCGGATCGTTCGCGGAAGCAGCAAGGTTTGTGGCCGCGATCGCCGAAGTTGCCGAGGTTGTGGGCCACTTCCCCGACGTGGACGTGCGACCCGAGGGAGTCACAGTCCGGACCGCCTCCGGGGAGTACGGAGCTCTGAGCCATCGTGATGTCGAGCTGGCACGCCAGATTTCGGCAGAAGCTCGGAAGTTGCGGATCGAGCCGGACCCCTCCCAGGTCCAGGTCGTGGGCATTGCGGTGGCACAGGATGCAGGCAGCGACGTAGGTCCGTTTTGGGCCGCAGCCCTCGGGTACAGGAGCCTTGGACCGAAAGAAGACGTCGTCGATCGGCACCGACGTAACCCGCACGTGTCGTTCCAAAGCCTCCGCCCTCCCAAGCCGGGGCGTGGCCGGACCCACATCGACGTCAGCGTGCCGGCCGATCAGGCCGAAGCAAGAGTCGCGGCAGCACTCGAAGCTGGCGGACGCCTGGCGGACGGTACGCATGTGCCCCATTGGTGGACACTCGCGTCGCCCGAGAACCACGGTGTCGACATCGCGGCTTGGCCGGACTTCGAGGACGACGAGGAGGACTGAGCCATGGCGGCCCGACGTGGCCGGGCGCCGACGCTAGGAAGGTCCGGTCGGCCCTCGGGATGAAGCGCAGGGAGGCGCTCATGATGGTCAGCGCCTATGGCGACGCCATCTCTCGCGACGACGTGGTCTGAGACCACTGGGGCAGCGTCGGCCGCCCCACTTACCTAGGCGACCGGCTCGGCCTCGGCAGCTGCATCCGTCGCCTTCACGCCGAGCCCGATCGGGCAGGCGACACCCGTGGAGTTATTCATACAATAGCCCCCCGGGTTCTTGGCTAGGTACTGCTGGTGGTACGCCTCGGCGTAGTAGAACTCGGGCGCATCGACGATCTCTGTGGTGATGTCGCCGAAGCCCGCCTCAGAGAGGCGCTCCTGATAGGCGTCACGCGACGCTTCAGCCGCTGCGCGATCGTCCGGATCGGTCAGGTGGATGACCGAGCGGTACTGCGTACCCGTGTCGTTGCCCTGGCGCATGCCCTGGGTGGGGTCATGGTTCTGCCAGAACTCCCGCAGCAACTCCGCATGCGAGATGCGCTCCGGGTCGAACGCCACCAATACGACCTCGGCGTGGCCGGTCCGACCAGAGCAGACCTCCTCGTACGTGGGATTCGGTGTCGATCCTCCGGCATACCCGACGGCCGTGGAAACGACCCCAGGCATCTGCCAGAACTCCTTTTCAGGTCCCCAGAAGCAGCCCATGCCGAAGACCACGGTGCGCGTACCGTCCGGCCAGGGAGGAGACAGGCGCTGGCCATTCACGTGATGGCGCTCGGGCACGGGCACTGAGGTGGGGCGTCCGGGCAGGGCCTGGGCGGGGGAGGGTAGGGCGGAGGGGCGTCGAAACGAGAACATGTCACCAGTGTAGTCCCGCCCGCCGGCGCGCGGGATGGCCGCCGGCTGCTCGAAGTTATCGAACGTCTGTTCTATGACTTAGGAGCGTATCGCGGTCGTCTTGCCTCTCGCCCGATCGTCGCGCAGGATCGCCATGACGTGGACGTCGTGGTACTCGCCACGGCGGTAGATGGCGCGCCGAAGCGTCCCTTCGTGCACGAAGCCGCACTTCTCGTACGAGCGGCGGGCCCGGGCGTTGAAGTCATAGACCTCCAGCCAGATACGCTCCAGGCGGAGCTCACCGAAACCAAAGTCGAGCAAGGCTTCCATCGCGTCGCTGCCCAACCCCTGACCCCACAGCTCGCGCTCGCCGATCATGACGCCCACGGCGGCGTTGCCGTCGACGTGATCGGTATCGTGGAAGCCGATGGAGCCGATGGGGCGATCATCGTCGAGCTGGCAGATGACGAAGTGGTACGCATCCTTGCCTTGTCGATCCAGCATCCGGTCGAACCACTTCTCCTCACCAGCCAGACTCATCGGAGCTCTGGCCATGAGGTAGCGAGTCGTGCCAGCGTCGTTGAACCACCGCACGAATGTCGGTATGTCGGTCCGCTCGGAAGGGCGCAACCAGACACGCTCGCCGTGGATCAGTGGTTCGGGGCGGCCGTGCGCCCACGGCTCGAGTGTGTCGACCACGCCGCTCCTTCCGTCATGAAGCTGCAATGCGGTGCGAAGACGTGCCACAGTGAACGCACGCCGAACCTAGTCTAACCTCGGCCGGTGGGGGGCTGGACAGGCCCGGCCACTCGTCACCCGAACCTGGAGGTCCACCCATGGTCGATGAACGACGCGTCGTGACGCGTACCGATGTGGTCGCACCTGTCACACCCGCCAGCGTCTCGCAGACCGAGGTGACCTACCGTTCCAGCGGGACCAACGTCTTGGAACGGTTGATCATCTTCCTCTTCGCGCTCATCCAGGGCCTGCTCATCCTGCGTATCGTGCTCCTGCTCGTAGCGGCGCGCCAGGGAAACGACCTGGTGGCCCTCATCTATGACCTGAGCGACATCTTCGTGGCGCCGTTCCGGGGCATCCTCGGACGGAATCAGATTCCGGCTGGCGGCACCGACCTCGATGTCGCGGCCATCGCCGCCCTCATCGGCTGGACCATCGTGGAGCTGATCATCCTGGGTTTTCTGCGAGTCTTTCGCCGCACTGCCTGAGGCTCGGGGCGGCCGGGTATCATCTGACCACCCACGAATCGACGCTATGGGAGGCGCTGTGTCCGGGACGGGACTCTCGGTCGACCCGGCCCAATACCGGAGACGACTGGAGGAACAGCCCGACGAGGCCATCGATGCCTGGTCGGCTGAACTGATGCGCGACCTCAGCATCAGGATCGGCGTCATCAAGGTGCTTGCTTCGTTCCGTACCTCGAGTGGCCTCAACGAAGCTGGGCTGGAGCGCGTGTTCGCGGCCGGGGGAGGGGCTCCGGCGACCTTTGGACGGACAGCAGATGGACAGCTCATGGTGCCGGCCATCTCTCTGCACTACCTAGTGTCGGGACTCCGCGCTCAGCTGCCGGATGCGCGCGCGCGGCTCGTCACCTACCTGACCGACAACTTCCACGAGATCGTCTTTCTCTGATCAGCTTTATCGGACCGAGACACTGACGCGTTCCAGGCGCAGCGTGGCCCCGCAAGCCAAGGCGCTGCGAGTCATCGCGCTGCTTCATCCCTTTCCTTCGCTCCTGAACTCCCTGATGGTCGCCGCCTTGGCCCTCGTGGCAGGTGGCACGCTCGAGCACGCTGCAGTTCTCGGTCTGGGGATGTTCGGCCTTCAGGCTTCGATCGGAGCGATCAATGACGTGGTCGATGCGCCGATCGACGCACGCGTCAAACCGTTCAAGCCGATCCCTGGAGGGTCGATCTCTCGCCGAGGTGCCGCCGCGATCGGGGTGGCCGCGGGCCTCGGTGGGATCGTGGTGTCGCTCCTGGTGGGAGGCTCGGTCGTGGCCGGACTGGGCCTCGCGGTGCTGGGCGCTGGGCTCGTCTACGACTTATTCCTCAAACCGACACCCTATGCCGGACTGTGTTACGCGGTTGCATTCATGGCCGTGCCTGTCTATGGCTGGTGGGGTGTCGCTGGCGCCCTGCCACCGCGAATAGAACTATTGCTGCCCATGGCTGCTCTGGCGGGTCCGACGCTTCAGCTCGCCAACGGGTTGGTCGACATCGAAGGTGATCGAATGGCAGGACTGCGCGGTCCAGTCGTGGTTCTGGGCTGCGGGCGAGCGTTGGCCATCCTTGGTCTCCTCCAACTGGTCGTCCACATGACCGCCTGGGTGACCCTGGTGACCGGCGACGCTACGGCACCGACACCCCTCGCGATGCTCGCCGTCGCAGCGGGGAGTCTCTCAGCGGCGGCGGGTTGGTCGTGGTCCAGGTCGCTCGAGCCTGAGCGCCGTGAGCGGGGCTGGCAGGCGCAGGCCGCCTCCATCGTCCTCTTGGGTGGGGGATGGTTGGCCGCCGCCCTCTAGCGGCGAGACTGCTCCATCAGTCGAACCTGGGTGATCGCGTTCTCCAGGCGCAGCTTGGCGATGGTCAGGTACTTAGCCAGGTTCTGACGATCTGTGGCGTCGATGTCGGCTACGGCCCCTTGCGACTGGAGGATCGCTGAGAGTTCGTCCAGGGCTTCACCGAGATGAGCCTTTGCGGCGATGAGCGAGTCGTCGCCGACGGGCACGCCGGGAAGGAGACTCTCGACGACCTGCGGCTCGTCCGCAGCCGACTCCTCCGGCGGAGCGACCTCCTCGTCAGTCGGCCGAGGCGGTCGGCCGTCGATCCGTTCGCGCAGCTTCACCAAGCTCAACTCGCCACGGCCGACCTGCTCCGCTAGCTTTCGCCGCTTCTTCGGATCGTCGACCTTGAGCAGCTCGTAGGCATGCGAAAGGGTGTCTTTGCGCAAAGACACCAGCTGCTTGATCTCGGCCGGTGCGTCGGCTAGACGCAATCGATTCTCGATGTAGCCCTTGTCCTTGCCCAGCTTCTGTGCGAGGCGCCTCAAGCTGTAGCCGTGATCGGTCGTCATGCGCTCATACATCAGCGCCTCGTCCAGCGGCGAGAGGTCTTCCCGTTGGAGGTTCTCGATGATGGAGATCTCTAGCGCTGTATCGTCATCGATCTCCTCGATGAGCGCCGGGATCTCCCGCAGGCCGGCGATGCGCGCCGCCCGCCAACGTCGCTCTCCAGCAACCAGCTGGTAACGACCCTCGTCGCCCGGCCTGATGAGGATCGGCTGGAGCACCCCGTGCTCCGTGATAGACGCTGCCAGTTCGCGCAGCGTGTCCTCATCGAACGTCATGCGCGGCTGCTGTGGGTTCGGGTCTATCCGGTCCAGCGGGACGGTGCGAACCGACGTATGACCCTTGCCGTGCGGATCCGGTGAGAGCAGGCTGATGATCTGGGGCGACAGGTCCCGCTCCTCGGATAGCCGCTGTGCCGCTTGGCTCCTGAAGTCCGGCCTAGCCAAGTTCCATCACCTCCCGGGCTAGCCCGCGATATGCACGGGCCGCGTCTGAACTGGTGGCATATGTCGTCACGGGACGCCCGACCAACGGCGCTTCCCCGAGCCGGACCGTCTGCTTGATCATGTTCTCGAAGATGTGGTGGTCACCCATCGACTTCAGCTCCGCGAGCATGTCTCGCCCGAGCAGCGTCCGTCCGTCGAAGAAGGTCGGCAGGAGGCCGAGGATGCGCAGGTCCGAGTTCAGGCCTCGGTTGCGGATCTGGTTGATGACGTTGACCAGGGCGTTGAAGCCCTTGAGCGCGTAGTACTGCGTCTGGACGGGGATGATCACGCTCTCCGACGCGACGAGCGCGTTGATGGTCAGCAGTCCCAGTGTCGGCGGGCAGTCGATGATGATGTAATCGTAGTGGGCGCCGGCCCACTCTCCGATGGCTTCACGGAGGGCGTGCTCGCGACCGATGGCGCTGAACAGCGTGTTCTCCGTAGCTGACAGGTCGATGTCGGATGGGGCCACGTCGATGCCAGCCGTCTGTGTCGGGACGACGATATCCTGGAGGGACACGTCGGCGTCGATGAGGACGTTGGCGATGGAGCGTTCGATGGTGCGCGGGTTCAGGCCAAGCCCCACGGTCAGGTTGGCTTGGGCGTCCATGTCGATGCACAGGATCCGGTGGCCATGCTCGGCGAGTGAGCCGGCCAGGTTGATGGCGGTGGTCGTCTTGCCGACTCCACCTTTCTGGTTGGCGATGGAGATGACTCGGGCCAAAGGTTCCTCTCCTAGCGGGCGCCGCGCAGACGTGGTGGCGTGAGGGCTGAGTGGCGTGAGGGCTGAATGTAGCAAACATCCGGCCATCGCCCGATGCGGTTTATCCACATTCCGGGCGGTTCGTCCACCGAATCGGTGGACAACTCCCTGGCGCAGCTGCGGGTGTAGGAGGGCGCCAGAGGCCGCTGGTAGGATACGGCGCGCTCGCCACGGCCTATCGTGCGGGACTAAGGGAGGGTCGCTTGGTGACGAACAGCGAGCAGGTCGAGCGATTGCGGCGCATGCGCAGCGAGGCCGCTCTGGGGGGCGGCCAGCTGCGGATCGAGCAGCAACATGCGCGCGGCAAGCTAACCGCACGTGAGCGACTCGACCTCCTCCTGGATCCTGACTCGTTCGTTGAGTTCGACGCCTTCGTGACGCACCGCGCGACCGACTTCGGGCTTGAATCGCAGCGCTACCTGGGCGATGGTGTGGTCACCGGGCACGGCACGATCGATGGGCGGCTCGTCTTCGTCTTCAGCCAGGACTTCACGGTCTTCGGCGGTTCGCTCTCTGAGACGCACGCCGAGAAGATATGCAAGATCATGGATCTGGCCATGAAGGTCGGGGCGCCCATCATCGGGTTGAACGATTCTGGGGGGGCACGGATCCAGGAAGGCGTCGTCTCTCTCGGAGGCTACGCCGACATCTTCCTACGCAACACGCTTGCGTCGGGCGTGGTGCCGCAGATCTCGCTGGTGATGGGCCCCTGTGCCGGGGGAGCGGTCTACTCCCCGGCCATCACCGACGTCACGATCATGGTCGAAGGCACCAGCTACATGTTCGTCACCGGTCCCGAGGTGGTCCGCGCGGTAACGCACGAAGAGGTCGACCGTGAGCGGTTGGGTGGCGCATCCACTCACACCACGATCAGCGGCGTTGCCCATCTCGCCGCGGCCGACGAAGGAGAGGCGCTTGCGCTGGCGCGTCGGGTCCTTGGTCACCTGCCGCAGAACAACCTTTCCCAGCCACCGACTCGAGAGAGTACCGACGACCAGGCCCGCATGGACCTGGCCCTCGACTCGATCATCCCCGACGCACCGTCACAGCCCTACGACATGCACGACGTCATCGCGCTCATCGTGGACGACGGCGAATTCCTGGAGCTGCAGCCCGCTTGGGCCGCCAATGTGATCGTCGGCTACTGTCGTTTCGACGGGCGGAGCGTGGGTATCGTGGCGCAGCAACCGGCTGTCCTGGCCGGCGCACTAGACATCGACGCGTCGGACAAGGCGGCCCGATTCGTCCGCACGTGCGACGCCTTCAACGTGCCGCTCCTGACACTGGTCGACGTCCCGGGCTTCCTGCCAGGCGTTGCGCAGGAGCACGGCGGCATCATCCGCCATGGAGCCAAGCTCCTCTACGCCTATGCGGAGGCGACCGTGCCCAAGATCACGGTCATCACCCGCAAGGCCTACGGCGGCGCCTACGACGTCATGAGTAGCAAGCACATCCGCGGCGATCTAAACCTGGCTTGGCCCACTGCACGGATCGCGGTGATGGGCGTTGAGGGTGCCGTCAACATCATCTTCCGCGACCGACTTGCCGGGGCAGAGGACCCCGAGGCAGAACGCCGTCGGCTGACCGAGGAGTACGAAGAGCAGTTCGCACATCCCTATATCGCGGCCGCCCGAGGGTACGTGGACGACGTCATCATGCCGTCGGAGACCCGGCCCCGCGTGATCAGTGCGCTGCAGATGCTTAGCGGAAAACGCCAGTCCAATCCACGCAAGAAGCATGGGAACATCCCGCTCTGATGTCTCATCGGGTCGCCAGTGGAGCGGCGGCAGTCGTCGGGGAGGCGGAGCTGTCTTTGCGCAAAGACACCTGGACTACGCGGTTGGTCGGCGCACGGCGTCGATGAGGCGTTCCGCGCGTCCGAGCCTGAAGCGCGTCCTCATCGCCAACCGGGGCGAGATCGCGCTGCGAATCATCCGTGCCTGCCGCGACGCGGAGATCGAAAGCGTCGCGGTCTTCAGCGACGCGGATCGGACGGCACGACATGTCCGCGCGGCCGACCATGCGCGGCACATCGGACCGGCGCCAGCGGCCGAGTCGTACCTCGTCGGCGGTCGCATCGTTGAGGCGGCGCTGCGTAGCGGTGCCGACGCCATCCATCCGGGCTACGGTTTCCTGTCGGAGCGAGCCGACTTCGCAGCCTCCTGCGAGGCTGCCGGCCTGGTGTTCATCGGCCCATCGCCGGAGACGCTGGCCCGACTTGGTGACAAGCTAGCCGCGCGGCGAGCCGCCATCTCGGCAGAGGTGCCCATCGTTCCGGGTACCTTCGAACCGCTGCGGACGGACAGTCCCCAAGCGATGGCCGAGGTGGCCGCCGAGGCTGAGCGCATCGGCTGGCCTCTCCTCGTCAAGGCCGCCGCCGGGGGCGGCGGCCGGGGCATGCGTCGGGTCGACCATCCAGCGGAGCTGGCGGCTGCCATCGCGGCGGCCACTCGAGAGGCGGCGGCTGCGTTCGGAGATGGAGCGGTGTACCTAGAGCGCTTCGTGGAGGGTGGCCGGCATGTGGAGGTGCAGCTGCTGGGCGACGACCACGGCACCGTGGTGGCGCTGGGCGAGCGAGATTGCTCGGTACAAAGGCGACATCAAAAGTTGGTAGAAGAGGCGCCGGCACCCGGGCTGAGCACCGAGCAACGCCGGACGGTGCACACGTTGGCGGTCCGCATCGCCGCCACGGTCGGCCTGCGAAACGCGGCCACCGCCGAGTTCCTCCTGACGCCGAACGGTGACTTCTACTTCTTGGAAGTAAACGCTCGCCTCCAGGTTGAACACGGCGTGACCGAGCTCGTAACCGGTCTTGACCTCGTCCGCGAGCAGTTGGCCATCGCGGCCGGGTCGCCACTCTCTCCCCCCGTGCTTGCAGCGGCTGCCAGCGCCGCCGAGCCTACGCATCACGCCATCGAAGTTCGTATCAGCGCTGAGCATCCCCTGACCGACTTCGCTCCCGCGCCGGGAAAGATCACTCGCTGGCGAGAGCCTGGGGGGCCAGGCATCCGCATCGACGCTGGCGTGGAGGAGGGGACGGTAGTCACGCCGGAATACGACCCACTACTCGCCAAGCTGCTCGTGGTCGCCCCTGATCGAGAGGCTGCCCTCGCCCGCTTGCGACGGGCCCTGCGCGAGTTCGAGGTCGGTGGCATCCAGACGACGTTGCCGTTCCACCGTTGGCTGGTGGACCAAACCGACTTCGTCGTGGGCCGCCTTAGGACGGACCTGGTGGCATTGACCTGGGACCCCGAGCCGTTGTGGCGCGCAGCTGCAGGGCGCGCCGCTGAAGCCGTGGCCCAACTCGCCGCGCACGAGGCGCACGAGGCGCAGGCGTCGGGAGGCACGCGGATGGAGCTCACGGGGGGTCAGGAAACGGGCAGCACGGGAGCGTGGCAGGAGGCGGCTCGTCAGGAAGCCGTGGACAGATGGTCCTAAGCAAGCCAGCTCGCCTTCGCGCGACCGTCGAAGGGCCCGACCCGGTAGTCGTGGAGGTCGATGGCATCGTGCCTTCGGCGTCGGACCGCGCCGACAGTCACCCTTCCTCCCACGTCCGGCCGCTACCCGACACCGTCGCATCCAGGGCTGTCGGCCAGCGGCGCTACGAGGCCGTGGTGGACGGTTGGGTCTTTCAGGTCTCCGTCGGATCGGCTGACCGGGCGCGGCTCCAGGAACGGGTCAGCCGCTCCGCGAAGGAAGCCGGTCTCCAGGTCCACATCACCATCCGTGCCCAGATCCCGGGTCGGGTCGTTCGCCTCTGGGTGAAGACCGGGGACACGGTCGAGGCTGGACAGCGTCTCCTGGCGGTCGATGCCATGAAGATGGAGAACGAGGTGCGTGCTCCGCGGGCCGGGGTCGTCGGCGCTCTGCCGGTCGGTATCGGGCAGACCGTCGAGTTGGGCGACGACCTGGTGACCCTGGAGTAGCGTCCTCGCGACCCGTATGCTCTGGCCATGACTGAGCGCAGGACCACGTTCCGGACGTCCAGCGAGATAGAGATCGCCCCGCTTTACACGGCCGCCGATACGACCTCCCTCGATGAGGACGGTGACTTGGGCCGGCCTGGTGAGTACCCCTTCACACGCGGCGTCCAGGCCACGATGTACCGCGGCCAGCTTTGGACGATGCGGCAGTACGCCGGTTTCTCGACTGCCGCTGACACCAACGCGCGCTTCCACTACCTCCTCGAACGAGGGCAGACGGGCCTGTCAGTAGCCTTCGACCTGCCCACCCAGATGGGCTATGACCCCGATGCCCCTCAGGCAGAGGGGGAGGTAGGCCGGGTGGGAGTGCCGGTCAGCACGCTGGAGGACATGGAGACCCTCCTTGAGGGACTGCCGCTCGATGAGATCACGACCTCCATGACCATCAACGCCACGGCCGCCATCCTCCTCGCCTTCTACGTTGCCGTGGCGGACGAGCGGGGTGTGCCACGTGACCGCTTGGGAGGCACGGTCCAGAACGACATCCTGAAGGAGTACATCGCGCGGGGCACCTATATCTACCCGACCGACGCTTCGATGCGCCTGGTGACCGACATCTTCGACTTCTGCGCCAGCGAGCTGCCACGCTGGAATACCATCTCCATCAGTGGCTATCACATGCGGGAGGCGGGGGCGACTGCCGCCCAGGAGCTGGCCTTCACCATCGCCGACGGGATCGAGTACGTAGAGGCTGCCCGCGCGCGAGGCCTGGACGTGGACGCCTTCGCGGGTCGCCTAAGCTTCTTCTTCGCCGCCTGGAGCGAGCTGTTCGAAGAAGTCGCCAAGTTCCGCGCCGCCCGCCGGATGTGGGCACGGGTGATGCGCGACCGTTTCGGAGCCACCGAAGCGCGCTCGATGAAGTGTCGCTTCCACGTGCAGACCGCCGGATCCAGCCTCACAGCGCAGTCCATCGACAACAATGTGGTGCGCACCACCGTCCAGGCACTCGCGGCGGTGCTCGGTGGTGCTCAGAGCCTGCACACCAACGCTCGTGATGAGGCCCTGGCTCTGCCGACCGAGCTCTCGGCCCGCCTGGCGCTGCGCACTCAGCAGATCCTCGCCCACGAGAGCGGCGTGACCGAGACGCCCGATCCCCTGGCGGGAAGCTACTACGTCGAGACCCTTACCGACCAGTTGGAAGGTGCCGCGGGTGGATATCTCGCGCAGATCGAAGGTATGGGCGGCGCCCTCAAGGCCATCGAGCGTGGCTTCCAGCAGCGAGCCATCCAGGACGCCGCCTTCCGGTACCAGCGCGAGGTGGAGGGCAAGGAGCGCATCGTGGTCGGCGTCAACGGCTTCGTCGATGATCCTGTGGCCAGCCCCAGTCTTCAACGGCTGGATCCCGACTCGGAGCGGAGGCAGGTCGAGCGCACGCGCCACGTGCGGGCCCATAGGGATCCACATCGGTGGTCGCGTGCCATGGATGCCGTGGCCGGTGCCGCGTCGGGCAGCGAGAACCTCTTGCCTGCACTCATCGAAGGCGCCAAGGCAGGCGCCACGCTGGGTGAGATGAGCGACCGGTTGCGCGCCTGCTGGGGGGAGCACCGCGAGCTCCTCACGGTCTGAGGAGGAGCGGCGTGTTCGAGGGCACTGCACGGCGCCTGGGTTTGGGCCGGGTGCACCACATCGCCTTGGTGGTGCGCGGCTTGGACGACGCCTTGCCTCTCTGGCGAGATGTGCTGGGCCTGCCCGTCGAAGGCGTTTTGCCCGTAGCGTCGGACGGCGTGCGCATCGCGTTTCTGTCGGTGGGGGAGAGCAAGGTCGAGTTGGTGGAGCCGGTCGACCCAGACACCGGCGTGGCTCGCTTCCTGGAGACGCGCGGGGAGGGTTTTCACCACGTCTGCTTCGAGGTACCCGACCTCGCTCGGGCGCTCGCTGACCTTGCCGCCGAGGGCGTGGAGCTGGTGGATGCCGCACCCCGGCCGGGTGGCGAGGGGCCTGTGGCCTTCCTTCACCCCCGCAGCACCCAGGGTCTGCTCATCGAGCTCATCGAAGCAGCAGGTGGTCCCGCTTGGATAGCTCTCGGGCTGCGACCGCCGGCGTAGAGGGCAGGCGGCGCCGGCTACGCGCCCAGGGTCGGCTTCATGGCCAGTAGAGAGAAGGAGAGCGGCAGCTCGCCGGGGATGTCCGGTGGCAGGCGCCATGAGTGATCGCCGTCTTGTGCCAGGAAGTCGAGCTGCCAGGCGACCCACGGGAACTCGCGCAGCGACTCGATGCGCAGACCCGCCTCGATGAGGGCCGTGACGATCTCGCCCAGGCCGTGGTCCCAGCCGTACTCGGTGTGGGTCGAGACAGTGGCGGACCGGTCAGCATAGGAGCCCTCCACCACGAAGGCGAGGGGCTCGGGATGCTCCCAGTACGGGTATTGGAGACGCAGTTCGCCGGGCGCCACCCCTTCGTTCTCGAAGGCCTGTGCTACGGGGTGGATCTCGGTGATGTAGAAGGTGCCACCGGGCTTCAGGAAGTGGCTCACGACGCGAGCCCAGCGGCTGATGTCCGGCAGCCAGCCCAGCACGCCCCGCGAGGTGTAGACGAGGTCGAACTCGCCCTCCAGCACGTTGGGCAGGTCATAGAGGTCCGAGCGGACGAAGCGGGCGTCCAGCTCCAGCTCGCCAGCCAGGCGGGTGGCCAACTCGATGGCGGCAGGGGAGAAGTCGGTACCCGTGACCCGGGCGCCTAGTCGCGCCCAGGAGAGCGTGTCGATACCGAAGTGGCACTGCAGGTGCAGCAGGTCCCGGCCGGCCACGTCGCCGATCTCCTCGAGCTCGTAGGGGCGCAGGCGGATGCCGCCTCGCCTGAAGCCCTCCAGATCGTAGAAGGAGGACGTCTCGTGGATCCGCGTCCACTCGTCCCACAGCTGCTGGTTGACCCGCAGCGCTTCTTCGGTCATGCCGGACGGACGCCGGCCTCCTGAAGCAGACGGGGGATCTCCGTGGGCGACTCGGCGACCCGGATGCCGGCCGCTTCCAAGGCGTCGATCTTGTCCTGTGCCGAGCCACTGCTGCCGCTGATGATCGCTCCGGCATGGCCCATGCGCCGGCCTGGCGGTGCCGTCCGGCCGGCGATGAAGGCGACCATGGGCGTGTCCGGGAGGTGCTCTTGCTTCCAGATAGCGGCCTGCTCCTCGGCATCGCCACCGATCTCGCCCATGAGGACCAGGGCGTCCGTATCGGGGTCGTCGCGAAACAGCGCAAGGATGTCGATGAAGGTGCTGCCCACGATGGGGTCACCGCCGATGCCCACGCAGGTCGACTGGCCCATGCCCGCATCAGTCAAGGCCTGCACCACCTCGTAGGTCAGGGTCCCCGAGCGGCTGACCAGTCCGGTGCGGCCTTCCCGATGGATGGATCCGGGGATGATGCCGACCTTTGCCTGGCCGGGCGACGTGGCACCCGGGCAATTCGGTCCTACCAGGCGGGCGCCGGCGGCCTGCACCTCGGGCATCACCTTGAGCATGTCGAGGGCGGGGATGTGCTCGGTGATGCAGAAGATGGTGCCGATGCCCGCCGCCACCGCTTCCAGGATGGCGTCCGGCGCGCCCGCCGCCGGCACGTAGATGACCGACGTGTCGGCACCGGCCTGAGATACGGCTTCCCGAACGGTGTCGAACACGGGTACCGTGCCGTCCAGTGCCGACTGCCCGCCCTTGCCGGGCGTGACGCCGGCCACGATACGGGTCCCGTACTCCTGCATCTGCTGGGCATGGAAGGTGCCCTCTCGACCCGTGATGCCCTGCACCACGAGTCGGGTGTCGCGGCCGACCAGGATGCTCACGTGCCGGCCAGCTGCGCGCGAGAGGCGGCCACGGCCCGTTCCACGGCGTCGTCCAGGCTGGTAGCCGTCTCGATACCCTCGATGCCGCTCAGGATCTCCGCGGCCAGCTCCGCGTTAGTGCCCACGATGCGTACCACCATGGGCACGCGGCGCTCCTGCTGACGGCGCGCCTCGACCAGACCTCGTGCCACTTCGTCGCCGCGCGCGATGCCGCCGAAGATGTTGACGAGGATGGCCCGCACGCTGTTGTCGGCCAGGATCAGGCGCATCGCAGCGGCCACCTTGTCCGAGCGCGCGCCGCCCCCGATGTCCAGGAAGTTGGCGGGCTGGCCGCCGGCCCGCTTGACGAGGTCCATGGTGGTCATCGCCAGGCCCGCGCCGTTGACCATGCAGCCGATGTCGCCCTCGAGACGAATGAAGCTGAGACCCTCAGCGCGCGCTTCGATGTCGACGGGGTCCTCCTCGTCCAGGTCGCGCAGCTCTTCCAGGCCCGGGTGCCGGTGAAGTGCCGAGTCGTCGAGGGTGATCTTCGCGTCCAGGGCCTGGAGCCGCTCGACGGGGGCGCCGTCCGGGCCGTTCTCGCGCACGACAGCCAGCGGGTTGATCTCCACGAGGTCAGCGTCGTTGGCCACCATCGTGGCGTACAGGCCCTTGGCGACGCGCGCGAACTCCTTGAGATGCCCCCCGAGGCCCATGGCGAAGCACAGTTCACGCGCCTGGAAGTCCTGCAAGCCGAGATGGGGATGCGCGTGCATGTAGGTGATCGCCTCAGGGCGCTCCTCGGCGACCTGCTCGATGTCGACGCCGCCCTCCGCGGAGCCCATATAAAGGACCCGCCGCGCGCCGCGATCCAGCACCGCCGAGAGGTAGTACTCGTGCACGATATCGGCGGCCGGCGCGACCAGCACCTTACGCACCGTGATGCCCTTGATGTCCATGCCCAGGATGCCCGCCGCGACCTCCTCGGCAGCGGCCGGGTCGGTGGCCAGCTTCACGCCGCCGGCCTTGCCACGGCCACCGACCAGCACCTGCGCCTTGATGACGACCTGCTGGGCACCGGCCGAGAAGAGTCTCTCGGCCGCGGCGCGCGCGTCGGCCGCCGTCCGGGCCACCGCCCACGGAGGCACGGGCAGGCCCTGAGCGACGAGGAGCGACTTGGCGTCTGCTTCCTGGATCTTCACGGGGCGCCGATGGTACAGGAGGGCCCGCTCGCGCGCCGCATCGTCCCACGCGAGACGTGGTGGTGACGCGACTCCCATGCCCGGCCCGCCCGGTGCCGACTCCTGCGGTACGATGCCGGTCGTGACCTACCGCGTGACGCTCATCCCCGGCGACGGCATCGGGCCCGAGCTGGCCGACGCCGCCGTGACCGTCCTCGATGCCACCGGGATCGCCTTCGAGTGGGAACGTGTCGAGGCGGGCGAGGCCATGTTGGAGCGCCACGGCACACCGTTACCAGACGAGGTGTTGGAGTCCATACGGCGCAACCGCGTGGCGCTCAAGGGTCCCATCACGACGCCGATCGGCGGTGGCTTCCGCTCCGTCAACGTGACGCTTCGCCAAGCGCTCGACCTGTACGCCAACCTCCGCCCCGCACGTTCCATCCCGGGTTTGGAGTCGCGCTACGAGGACGTTGACCTGGTCATCGTCCGTGAGAATACCGAGGATCTGTATGCGGGCATCGAGCACATGGTCGGTGCCGACGCCGCGGAGTCCATCAAGATCATCACCCGCCAGGCGTCGATGCGCATCGCGCGTTACGCCTTCGAGTACGCCGTGACTAATAACCGGCGTAAGGTGACGGCCGTACACAAGGCCAACATCATGAAGATGAGCGACGGTCTCTTTTTGGAGTGTTGTCGGACGGTGGCACTGGAATATGAAGGACGTGTCGAGTTCGAGGACCGCATCGTCGACAACATGTGCATGCAGCTGGTGCAGAAACCGGAGCTGTATGACGTGCTGGTCCTGCCTAACCTCTACGGCGATATCGTGAGCGATCTGGCGGCCGGACTGGTGGGTGGCCTGGGCGTCGCGCCGGGCGCCAACATCGGCATGGAAGCAGCCGTCTTCGAGCCGGTCCACGGGTCCGCCCCCAAATATGCCGGTCTGGACATCGCCGATCCCACGGCGCTCATCCTCTCCGGAGCACTGATGCTGCGCCACCTCGGCGAAGTGGAGGCGGCGAACCGCGTCGAAGCAGCCACGCGAGGCGTCATCGGGGAGGGCGTGTCGCGGCCCCGGGATCTGGGTGGCACGGCCAGCACCAGCGCCTTCGCGAAGGCCGTGGCTGGTCGGGTCGCCGGCGCCGCCGCACCTGCTGCGGTCGGTTGAGCGTCATCTCGTCTCGGTGAGAGAGATCCTCCCGTCGACTCGTGAGGTGGGCTGAGTGCCTCGCTATCTGGGGCTTTTATTCCGCTATCGAGGACGCGAGGGCACCATCGCCTGGGCTTTTCACCGCATCAGTGGTGTCGCGGTCTGGCTCTTCGTCATCCTGCACGTCATCGACATCTACCTCATCGGCGGCAACCCCGACGCATATGACGAGCTGCTGGCCTTCTACGCCAGCGCTCCCGGTCGGATCATGGAAGTGTTGCTGGGCGCGGCGCTGCTCTATCACGCGCTGAACGGTATGCGGATCATCATCATCGATCTGTGGCCGGCCATGACCGTCCATCATCGCAAGATATGGTGGCTGAACTGGCTGATCTTCTTCGGTCTGGGGCTACCGGGTGCGGCGATCATACTGCTGCCTCTCTATCGTGAGCACCTGGACGGTCTGCTGCGCGCTATGGGGGTCAACTGATGCGCGTCTCTCCGCGTTCCTCTGGACGGGTGAAGCCTTCGGGACGGGGCACGGAAGTCGCCATCTGGTATCTGATGCGCGTCACTGGCGTGCTGCTCTTCGTCATGGCGCTGGCGCACTTCAGCATCCTGCATTTCATCTGGGATCCGGCCGAGCAGACCTCTGAGTTCGTGACGCGCGAACGATGGAACAACCTGTTCTGGCGTGCCTTCGACTGGACACTGCTGATGCTCGTTCTATTCCACTCATTCGTCGGGATGCGCACGGTGATCCTGGACTATTTCCATGGGGCGCGGGCGCGAGTGGTGATCATGTCCGCCATGTGGATACTGGCCGGGATCCTGTTCGTGATAGGCAGCCTGGTCGTCTTTACCCTGCCGGGGCTGGAGACCTGAGACGGTGATGGACCGACAGCCACTCAGCCGCCAGATGGTCGCTCACGAGTACGAGGCGGTCATCGTCGGCGCCGGCGGCGCGGGCCTCTACGCTGCTCTTGAGCTGGCACGGACGGGCGTCAAGACGGCCGTGCTCAGCAAGCTCTACCCGACGCGCTCGCACACCGGCGCGGCACAGGGTGGCATCTGCGCGGCGCTGGGCAACCACGAGGAAGACCACTGGGAGTGGCACATGTTCGACACCGTGAAGGGTGGCGACTATCTCGTGGACCAGGATGCCGCGGAGGTGCTGGCACGCGAGGCCATCGAGACGGTCATCGAGCTGGAGCACTTGGGCCTGCCCTTTAACCGGACCCCGGACGGCAAGATCGACCAGCGGCGCTTCGGCGGCCACACACGGAACTATGGCGAGGCTCCTGTCCGGCGCTCCTGCTTCGCCGCCGACCGCACCGGCCACATGATCCTCCAGACGCTCTACCAGCAGTGCATCAAGCACGGGGTACGGTTCTTCGATGAGTACCACGTGGTCGATCTGCTCATCGACGGGGGCCTGACCCGGGGCGTGGTGGCCTACCGCATCGCGGACGGAGAGTTGCACGTCTTCCGCTCCGGGGCTGTCCTGCTCGCCACCGGAGGCTTCGGGCGCATCTTCCGCATCACATCCAACGCCCATGCGCTCACCGGTGATGGAGTGTCGCTGGCCTACCGGCGCGGCGTGCCACTCGAGGATATGGAGTTCTACCAGTTCCACCCGACCGGTATCGTGGGCATCGGCATCCTGCTCTCCGAGGCGGCGCGAGGGGAAGGCGGCTACCTGCGCAACGGCAAGGGCGAGCGCTTCATGGAGCGCTACGCGCCGACCCTCATGGAGCTGGCACCACGGGACATGGTCAGCCGGGCCATCTACATGGAGATCCGTGAGGGCCGCGGCGTGGATGGCCAGGATTTCGTCCATCTTGACCTGACGCACCTGGGCAAGGAGGTCATCGACTCCAAGCTGCCCGACATCACGGAGTTCGCGCGGGTCTACCAGGGCATCGAGCCGATCACCCAGCCGGTGCCCATCACCCCGACCGCCCACTACGCCATGGGCGGCGTGCCCACGGACATAGAGGCACGTGTCGTGGTCGACGAGCGCAACACCGTGCTGCCAGGCCTTTATGCCGCGGGTGAGTGTGCCTGCGTGAGCGTGCACGGCGCCAACCGCCTGGGCACCAACTCGCTGATCGACATCCTCGTCTTCGGGCGCCGAGCGGGGCTGTCCATGGCCAAGGATGTGGCCGGCGGGGGTCTGCCGGAGGTGGCACTCGATGCCTCCGAGCCGGTGCGCGAGGAGTTGGAGGCACTGCGGACGCGCGCCCACGGCGAGAACGTAGCTCACATCCGTGCCGAGCTGGCCGACGCGATGATGGAACGTTGCGGCGTGTTTCGAAGTGAGGAGGGCCTGAGCGAGCTCACCGGCGAGATCCGTACACTGCGCCAGCGCTACCGCAAAGCCGCCATCTCGGATCGTGGACGCGTCTACAACACGGACCTGCTGGAGGCGCGCGAGCTGGGCTACCTGATCGACTGCGCCGAGTCCACTGTGGCGGCGGCCCGTGCCCGAACCGAAAGTCGCGGCGGCCATTATCGTGAGGACCACCCTGAACGCGACGATGGCGAGTGGCTGAAGCACTCCCTTGTCTACAAGACCGACGGCGACCCGGAGATCCGCTACAAGCCCGTGACCATCACGCGCTTCGAGCCCAAGCCCCGCACTTACTAGAGTCAGGAGCGACATGCAGGTCGATCTGCGCATCCTTCGCTACGACCCCGAGCGGGACAAGAAGCCTCATTGGGAGTCCTACGCGGTCGAGTCGGGACCCATGGACCGGGTGCTCGACCTCCTGCACACGGTCAAGTGGGAGCAGGACGGGACGCTGACCTTCCGGCGCTCGTGCGCGCACGGCGTGTGTGGCTCGGACGCGATGCTCATCAACGGGCGCAACCGGCTGGCCTGCAAGATCCGCATCGACCAACTGGGCAAGAAGATCTCCGTGGCTCCGCTGCCCGGCTTCGGGGTGATCAAGGACCTGGTGGTCGACATGGACGACTTCTTCGCCAAGTACCGCTCCGTGCTGCCCTTCCAGATCGACGAGCGACAGATGCCCGCCCGCGAGCGGCTCCAGTCTCCGGCGGACCGTGCCCGCTACGACGACACGACCAAGTGCATCATGTGCGCGGCCTGCACCAGCTCCTGCCCCTCCTTCTGGGCCAAGGACTCTTACGTGGGGCCGGCCGCCATCGTCAACGCTCACCGCTTCATCTTCGACTCCCGCGACGAGGGCTCGGACGAGCGGCTGGAGATCCTGGCCGACAAGGACGGCGTGTGGCGCTGCCGGACGATCTTCAATTGCACCGAGGCCTGCCCGCGCGGCATCGACATCACCCGCGCCATCCTGGAGGTCTCGGGCGCCATCGTGGAGCGCCGCATCTGAGCGAGCCGTCGGGCGCAGGACGAGGTCCGGGAGGCGCGACGTCGGGTTCCAGCGCTGGCCTTCGTCGAGTGCTCATCCGGGCCGACGGGGCGGCACGCGGCAACCCGGGCCCGGCGTCGGCGGGAGCCGTGATCATCGACGCGGATCGGCCCGGTGCCAGGGAACCCGACGCGGCGCCTGTGGCGGTCATCGCACGACCCCTGGGCATCCGCACCAACAACTTCGCCGAGTGGACGGCGGTCGTGCTGGGCCTGGAGCGTGCGGCCGAGATGGGCGCCTCGGAGGTCGAGCTGGTGCTCGACTCCAAGCTGGTCGTGGAGCAGCTCATGGGTCGCTGGCGGGTCAAGGAGCCGACGCTCATCACTCTTCACCGACAGGCACGCACAGCGCTCAAGGGGTTCAGCCGCTGGAGCGCACGACACGAGGGTCGGGCCTCCAATCGCGCGGCCGACGCCCTGGCCAACCTGGCACTGGACGACCCGGCGGCAGCCCGGCATGCGGAGGCGGGCTCAGCCGGCGAGGTTCAGGCGGCACTCTGGTCAGGCGCCGCGTCGCCTGAGCTGGGCAGCACCATATCCGCCGCGCTCGGACCGCGGCCCGAGGCCTGGATCTGTGCCACCTGCGGTGTTCAGTACCCGCTCTCGCTGGAACCACCCGTCGCCTGTCCCATCTGCGAGGACGATCGGCAGTACGTGGGCTGGGAGGGCCAGCGCTGGACGACCATGGCGCAGCTCGTGACAGCGGGACATCGCAACCATTTCACCGAGGAGGAGCCCGGTCTGGTGAGCATCGGCACGGAGCCGAAGTTCGCCATCGGTCAGCGTGCCCTGCTGATCCAGACATCCGCCGGCAACGTCCTGTGGGACTGCATCACGCTGCTCGACCCGGTCACCGTGTCACGGGTCCGCGAGCTTGGTGGCATCGCGGCCATCGCGATCTCTCATCCCCATTTCTATGACGCGATGACCGCGTGGAGCGCGGCCTTCGGGGACTGTCCCGTCTACATCCACGCCGCGGATGAGGAGTGGGTGCAGTACCCGGGTCCCGGGCTGCGCCTCTGGGAAGGTGAGTCGCTGGAGATCCTGTCGGGCATCACGCTGGTCAACACGGGCGGCCACTTCCCCGGCTCGACAGTGCTGCATTGGGCAGCTGGCGCCGACGGCCGTGGGGCGCTGTTGACCGGTGACTCGATCACGGTCGTCTCCGACCGGCGCTGGGTCAGCTTCATGTACTCATTTCCCAACCTGATCCCGCTGGCTGACGCCGACGTTCGACGCATCGTGGAGACGCTCGAGCCCTTCCGCTACGAGCGCATCTACTCGCTCTGGGAGGGCCGCGTGACGCCCACCGACGGGCCTGCCGCCGTTGAGCGGTCTGCCGAGCGGTACCTGGCGCACCGATAGACCCGCCGCGAGGGTCGGTGGCCGGCGCGATGGAGTAGGATCGGAGCGTCAGCGAGACGGTCGGACGGTCGCGTGCAGGTCGGGGAGACCCGGCCGGTACGAGGAAAGTCCGAGCTCCGCGACGCAGGGTAGCGGGTAACTCCCGTCCGCCGCGAGGCGAGGACCAGCGCCACAGTGACGAACCGGCAGGTCGGCTTCGGCCGGCTGGGCCGGGTGAAACGGGCAAGCTCTACCTGGTGCAAGGCCAAATAGGAGGGCCTCCGGGCGTCCGCAAGGGTGTCGCGGAAGGGGTGCGTCGCCCCGCTCTCGGGTCGGCCGCTAGAGGCGACGGGCGACCGTCGACCGTAGATGGATGACCGTCCCCGCGGTTTCGGCCACGGGACAGAACTCGGCTTACAGGCCGTCTCGCTGACGCTGACGCCGACCGCCCCAGGCGCTCGTGAAGGTGGCGGACGCCTAGCCGTCAGTCCTCGTCGGCGCGGAAGATGCCCGGATTGCCACACGGATCGCAGATCCGCCGCGCGGCCGCCAGGTCGCCCAGTGACAGCGGCGCCTCGCGCCCGGCATACAGGCACTCCACCTCGTAGGACGTGGCCATGCCGCGCTGGGCGGGATGCACGACGGTAACGCGGCGGAACGTGCAGCGTCGTAGATGCTCCGCTGCCCGCGGCACCAGCGCAGGCCGAACATCCGGTATGGGCTGGACGAGCTCGATCCGGCCCAGGGGCGAAAGCTTCAAGGGCTGCTGTGGCAAGGTCTTGCGGGGGTGCGGCTGAAGAAGGGCCACGGGACCTCTATCTGGGGCTGGCGCGTATCGGCTGAGACGCTCGGTCAGGTGAGCTCACACGGGTCGAACAAGACCGTAGCAGTGCCCCTGACGCAGCTTCAATACCCGATTAGTACTCTCCACGGTAGACGCCTCGCCGCCGGGGCTCGGGGACCCACGGCGGGACGGTCCTTTCCCAGGTGCTCCCGGCCGCATCAGCCGCCTTTCGCCCCTTTCTCCGCCTGGTCACTTGACGACCGCCCCGGACGGGGTACTATGGCCGTCGGTGGCGTCAAGTGGCGCAAAGTGGGGAGAAGCGGTGATAAACCCGCCCCGGGCGGCCCAAGTCGGGTCGGCGGTGGATACCGCACCCGAACGAGGCAGCACGGCAGCATGTTCACGGGCGAGTACCGCCATTCGGTGGATGAGAAGGGGCGCATCGCCGTCCCTGTCCGCTTCCGGGCGGAACTCGCCGGCGGCGCGCTGGTGAGCAAGTGGATCGACGGCTGCCTGGCCATCTTCCCGCGGCCTGCCTGGGACGCACTGGCCGAACGCGCGGCCAGCCTGCCCGTCACCGACGCTGGAGCCCGGACCTTCCAGCGGTTCCTCTTCGGAACGGCCTTCGAGGTCGAGCTCGATCGACAGGGGCGCCTGGTCGTCCCGGCAGTCCTGCGCGAGTTCGCGGAGCTGGAAGGGGAGACCGTAGTGGTCGGTTCGCGGGATCACCTGGAGCTGTGGTCACTGGCCCGCTGGTCGAGCTACAGCGCCGAGATGGACGCGCCGGAGGTCCTTGCTGGGCACCTCCAGGGACTGGGCATCTAGCGCAACAAATGAGCCTCCAGGATCCGAAGGGGCTCGCCGCAGACAGGTCGTGAACGTGGAAGAAGGGCATCTGCCCGTGATGGTGGAGGAGGTCATGGCGGCTCTCTCACCCGTTCCGGGCAGCTTCCAGATCGATACGACGGTCGGCGGCGGGGGGCACGCCCTTCGGATCCTGGAGGCGTCCACGCCTGGTGGCCGCCTGCTCGGCGTCGATGCCGACCAGGCGGCCATCGCCAGGACACGGCAGCGGTTGGGCCGTTTCGGTGACCGCGCGGTCCTGCGCCAGGCCAATTTCGAGCAGCTCGGCAAGGAGGCGTCCGAGGCGGGGTTCGGGCAGGTCCAGGGCGTCCTCTTCGACCTTGGGCTGAGTTCCCAGCAGCTGGCCGACGGGGACCGGTCCTTCAGCTTCAGAGCGGACGGGCCGCTGGACATGCGCTTCGACACCTCCCAGGGCCGTCCGGCTCATGAACTCCTGGCCGAGCTCGATGAGCGGCGACTGGTCGACCTCTTTCGTCGCTACGGCGAGGAGCCCCACGCCCGCCGGATCGCGATGGCTATCGTCACTCAGCGCGATGAGGCGCCGCTGCGCACGGGCCGCGAACTTGCCTACCTGATCGAGAAGGCCGCACCGGCCCGTTCTGACCGGCGCCGGGACGGGCATCGCAAGGGCCCCCGCATCCATCCCGCGACGCGCGTCTTCCAGGCCCTGCGCATCGCCGTGAACCGTGAGTTGGAGACGTTGCCCGTGGCGCTCGCCGCGGCAGTGGAGCTCCTGCGTCCCGAGGGCCGCCTGGCCGTCATCAGCTATCACTCCCTGGAGGATCGCATCGTGAAGCGTTTCGTGGCCGCCGAGCGACGTGGTTGCGTCTGCCCGCCGGCCTTTCCGGTCTGCGTCTGCGGACGCACCCCACGGCTGGCGCCCGTCGGGCCACAGCCCCAGCGGCCCACCGAGGCGGAGGTGGAGGCCAACCCCCGCTCTCGCAGCGCGCACCTACGCGTGGCGCGGAGGCTGGCAGCGTGAGCCGCGGCCACCACGCCTCCCGTCGGCGTAACTACGGTCCTCGCCAGCGTGACGTCCGGCGGCGCGCAGCACAGCCCGCGGAGCTGGAGCCGCCGATGAGCGAGTGGCCGCGCGGCTCGGCATGGTCGGCTGCAGCTGAGCTGGCGCCCGAGATGCTGCATCGACGTGACCGTGGGAAGGCAGCCTGATGGCCGTCTATCAGGGAACCCGACCGCGAGCCGTGATGCCCGCCGCGCGGCCGCTCACGGGGCCCCTGCCCAAGGTCCGCCACGCCGCGCCCTTCGAGCGACGTTCACGCCGTGCGCGCTCACGGGTCCAGCGGCGTCCCGCACCGGTCCTCTTCGCGTTGGTCGCCGTGGTGTGCGCCTTTCTGGTGGGCTTGGTCTACCTCACGCAGATGCTGCAGGTCGGTGCCCTGAACGTGGAGGTAAGTCGCCTCCTCGTGGAACAGGACCAGATGCGTCGCGAGATCCAGAGCCAGCAGGGCACCATCGCCCAGTGGGGGGCCGCTCCTCAGGTGATCGACTGGGCGCACCAGAACGGGCTTGATCCGCTGGGCGGGAAGCTCCGCGTGCCGCGGCCCTAGCGCGCATCATGCTGGGCCGCACCGACCTCCGCCTTCGACTGATCGTCGTTCTGTTCGTGTTCGTGGCGATTTCCGGAGCGGCCGTCGTGCGGTTGGCCTACCTGCAGCTGGCTGAGGCCCCTGGACTGCGCGACCTGGCCATGGCGCAGATGCACCGGGCGAGCGAACGTTCGCCGGTGCGCGGCGCCATCCTGGATCGGCATGGCACCGTCCTGGCCACGACCGCCTACCGCGACCTGTTGGCGGCCTACCCCGCCAACATCAGCGCAGACCGGCTGGAACCGACCGTCGGCGGCCTGGTCGAGATCCTGGGACTGGACGAGACTGACGCGGCCGCGCTTCGTGCACGGCTCGCCAGCGGCGACCAGTACACGATCATCTCGCGCGAACTCAGCCCTGAGCAGAGCGAAGCCGTTCGGGCTGGCATGAGCGGTCCTGATGCCGCGAGCCGACTGGCGGGTCTGGCGCTGGAGCCGAGGCCCGTCCGCGTGTATCCCAACCCGGGCGGCATGCCGGGCACCACGCTGGCCAGTCAGCTGGTCGGGTTCGTGGCCGAGGACGGGCAGGGCCACTATGGGATCGAGAGCTACTACGACGCGGCGCTGGCGGGCGTGCCCACCAGGCTGGCTTCCCTGAGCGATCCAGCGGGACGCGTCCTGGCCGGCAGCGCCGAAGTGGTCGAGGAGGGACAGGACGGTGCCGACGTCCGCCTGACCATCGATGCGAGCCTCCAGCTCCAGCTGGAGAAGGAGCTGTATGCGGCCTGGGTAGCCGATCGCGCCAAGCGCGTGAGCGCCGTCATCCTGGAACCGGAGACGGGCGCCGTCCTGGCCTGGGCCTCGGTGCCCGGCTACGACGCGAACGACTACAAGCAAGTGGCCGCGTCCTCCTCGCACCTGCTCTCCGATCCCCTCGCGTCGGCCGTCTACGAACCCGGCTCGGTGATGAAGATGCTGACCGCGGCTGCAGCCCTGGAGAATGGCACCGTCACGCCGGACGAGAAGGTACGCGACGCCTATGCCCTCCGCTTCGGCGGACACCTCGTGCGGAACGCGGATGGCCGCTCGATGGGGCGGATCCCCTTCGAGGATGTCATCGCCTACTCGCGCAACGTGGCCACGGCTCGCGTGGCCATGGGACTTGATGGCACCGTGGAGGGCGCCTCGGAGGTGCTCTTCGACATGTGGCAGCGCTTCGGCTTCGGCGAACGCACCGGGCTCGACCTGGCCGGCGAGGAGCAGGGCATGGTGGTCGACCCCGCGACCACGGAGTGGCAGCCGGTCGACCTCGCCAACCGGGCCTTCGGGCAGGGTGTCGCGGTCACTCAGATCCAGCTGGCCGTGGCCTCTGCGGCCATGGCCAACGGTGGCTACCGCGTGACGCCGCACCTCGTGCAGAGCACAGGCGACGAGGCGGTCGCCTTTCCGCCCCCGGTGCGCATCATCGAGCCTGCCCTGGCTGGCCACTTGACGGACCTCATGGAGCACGTTTTGACCGAGGTCGACTGGTATCGCACGGGCACCGAGATGCCCGGGTATGTGGTGGGTGGCAAGACGGGTACGGCCCAGATCTGGGACGTCGAGCGAGATCGCTGGCACCCGGATCTGTTCAACTTCTCGTTCGTGGGATTTGCCGGCGGCTCCCAGCCCGAGGCTATCATCGCCATCAGGATCGAGGAGTCCAAGCCAGCCGTCACCCGACCGGGCGTCCTGCACCTGAGCATCGCCTCCTACGAGCTGTTCCGTCGGGTGGCCATCGATGCCATGAACTCCCTGGATGTCCCGCCGCTGCCCGTCATCAGGGAGCCCTTGCCAGGGCCACGGAGCCGATAGCCGATGCGAGCGCTGACACCGGTGGCTAGGGCCCATCATGCGAGAATGCGCCACGATCGTGAGTGACGCGTCGACCTTCAGGCCCACCCCTGGCGAACCCAACCTGTCCGGCCAGGAACTGGCCCGCATCGTAGGCGGTGACCTCATCGTTCCCGGCACGCTGCCCATCCGTGGCGGGGCGGTCGACTCGCGACGGGTGACGGCCGGTGTCTGCTTCTTCGCACTGCCTGGTGAGCGCACTGATGGGCAGCGCTATCTGGCTCAGGCAGTCGCAGCCGGTGCCGCCGCCGTCGTCGTCCGGGAGACACCTGCTCCTGCCACGCTGAGTGCCTTGCGAGCGGCTTCACCGGTGACCGTCATCCAGGTCCCCGACGCGTTGGCCGCGCTGCAGGCTAGCGCCCGAGCCTGGCGTGAACGGTTCGCTCCACTGGTCGTGGGGATCACCGGTTCCCTGGCCAAGACGTCCACCAAGGAGCAGACCGCCGAGGTGCTCGGCCAGCGCTGGACCGTGCTGCGTAACGAGGGCAACGAGAACAATGAGGTCGGCCTGCCGCTGACCGTGCTGCGGCTCCTGCCCGCTCACGAGGCGGCCGTCCTGGAGATGGGCATGTACGTGGCGGGGGAGATCGGGCTCCTGGCCGCCATCGCGCGTCCGCGCATCGGGGTGGTGACGGCCGTACGCGGCACGCATCTGAGCCGGGCCGGTTCACTCGACGCCATCCAGCAGGGCAAGGCGCAACTGGTCGAGTCGCTGCCCGAGGACGGGACGGCAGTGCTCAATGCCGACGACGCGCGCGTGATGTCGATGCGCGGCCAGTCCCGGGCGGCGGTCCTGTCCTATGGCTTCCATGCCGCGGCCGACATCCGCGCCGAGGCGATCCAGTCGTTGGGAGAGGCGGGTATGCGCTTCACGCTGCGCACGCCGTCTGGCGCCGCGCCGGTGACCACCACCGCGCTGGGTCGCCACAGCGTGCACAACGCACTGGCGGCGGCCGCCGTGGGCATCGCCGCGGGCATGGCACTGCCAGACATCTGCCGCGGTCTGGCCGGCGGTTTCCGCGCGCCGCACCGGACGGCCTACATGCGTGTGGGCGAGTGGCGCGTCCTGGATGACTCGTACAACGCGGCGCCAGACTCGATGGAGGCCGCCCTGGAGTTGCTGGGCTCCCTGGGTGGCCGTCGCATCGCCGTGCTGGGTGAGATGCTGGAACTGGGCGAGGACTCGGCTGAGGCCCACCGCATCGTGGGTCGACGGTCTGCCGCCTTCGCCGATCGGCTGGTGACGGTAGGCGCGGGGGCGGCCGCTATCGCGACCGGTGCGCGGGAAGGAGGCATGGACAGGGGCGCCATCGACCAGGTCGCTGGTCGCGACGAGGCACTGGCCCTGCTTCTGCGGGATCTGCGACCGGGTGACGCGGTGTTGGTCAAGGCATCCCGCGGCGTGGCTCTGGACCTGCTGGTGGACGGCCTCGTGGCCGCCGGTCGCGATGCGGCGACGGCATGAGGCCGCGCCGGTCATGAACGAGTCGATCGTCCAGGCCATCCTGCTGGCCTTCGCCCTGGTGGTCATCCTGATGCCCACCTTCCTGCGCATCCTGCGCCGCCTGGGATTCGGCAAGCGCATCCGCCTGGACGGGCCGCAGAGCCACCTGGTGAAGGAGGGCACGCCGACCATGGGTGGGCTGCTCATGCTCATCGTGGTTGGCGGTTCGGCGCTCATCCTGGAGCTGCTCTCGGGAGACTTCCTGGACGGCTCGACCATCGCGCCGCTGGCCACGCTGGGCTTGGTCGGCGCGCTGGGCGCCGCCGACGACTATCTCAACGCGCGCACGGGCGGCGGCATCCGCGTCCGTCAGAAGCTGCTTTGGCAGGCCGCCGTGGCGGGCTACGTGGCGTTCCAGATCCAGCAGACCTACGCCATCGATGTCCTGCTGGTGCCCTTCCTGGGGCCGGTCGAGATCGCCCCCGTGGTGTACGTCGCCTTCGCCGCCTTCGCCATCATCGCCACCAGCAACGGCGTCAACTTGACCGATGGCCTGGACGGCCTGGCCGGCGGCACGCTCATCTTCGCCTTCGTGGGCTTCATGATCATCGCCGCCGTGAACTCGCCCTCTCAGCCCAATCTGGCCGTGTTGTGCGCACTCATCATCGGCGCCCTGCTCGGCTTCCTGTGGTTCAACGCCCACCCGGCCCAGGTCATCATGGGCGACACTGGATCGCTTTCGCTGGGCGCCACGCTGGCCGTGGTGAGTCTGATCACGGGGCAGATCCTCCTGCTGCCGTTGATCGGGCTGATCTTCGTGCTAGAGACCGGTTCGGTGCTGGCGCAAGTGGCCAGCGTGAAGATGACCGGCCGGCGGATCCTGCGCATGAGCCCGCTCCATCACCACTTCGAGTTGAGCGGCTGGGACGAAGAGAAGATCACCCTCCGCTTCTGGATCGTGGGCGTCTTGGCCGCGATGTTGGGCGTGGTCGTGTTCCTGGCCGGTCGCGGGCCGATCACGTGAGTGCTGCGCTGGATGGCCGCAGGGTCAGCGCCGCGGTAGCGCCCCTCGACCTGGCGCGGTTGGACCTGGACGGCTTCGACGGGCGTCCGGTGGCGGTCCTGGGTCTCGCCCGAAGCGGCATCGCACTGGCCCGCTTCCTGGTCGACCGCGGTGCGCGAGTGACGGCCTACGATGCCCGGCGCGCGGGGGATCTGGGTCAGGCCATGGCCGCCCTCGAGGGACGGCCCGTCCGGCTGCTCCTGGGACCGGAGATCGAGCCCGGTGAGGCTCTCACCGGGCAGTCCCTCATCTGCACTTCGCCCTCGATCAGCAGCCGCTATCCGACGACCGAGGCGCGACTACGCGAGGCGCTGGGCCGGCTCGAGGCGGAAGGGCACGTGCCGGTCATCAGCGAGATCGACCTCTTCCTGCGCCTCTGCCCAGCCCTCACCGTTGGTGTCACCGGGACGAAGGGCAAGACGACCACGAGTTCGTTGATCGCCGCGGTCCTGGCCGAGGGACCCGATGCGGTGCTGTTGGGTGGCAATATCGGCACGCCACTAGTGGAGCGTCTGCCGGAGCTCGGCCCGACTCATCGCGTGGTCGTGGAGCTCTCCGAACTGCAGCTGCCCACGCTCTCCCGTGGCACCGACGTGGCGGTCTACACCCACGTCACCAGCGACCACCTCGACCGACACGGATCGCTGGAGGCGTATCGCGCCGTAAAGCGTCGCCTGGCCGAGTTGCTGTCCGGCAGCGGCGCGCTGGTACTCAACGCGGAGGATCCCGTCTCGGCCGAGTACGCCACGGCTGCGCCCCCAGAAGCGAGCGTGGTGCGCTATCGCCGCGCGGAGCCGGGCCCGGGCGAACTCGGCCTGCGTGATGGCTGGATCGTGGCCCGAGATGTGGCGGCACTGCGTGGACGGCCGGCCGTGGGGCGTCTGATGCCGGTCGCGGAGCTGGCCATCCCCGGCCAGCACAACATCAGCAACGCGCTGGCGGCGGCAGCGGTGGGCGTGCTGCTGGGCATCCCCGCCGGCGGTCTGCGTGCCGCCATGCGTGCCTTCACCGGCGTGGAGCATCGCCTTGAGTCGGTGGGCACCATCGACGGCGTGCGCTGGGTCAATGACTCCCAGGGTACCCAACCGGACGCGGTCATCGCCGCTCTGCGCAGCTTCCCGCGCCCGCTCGTGCTCATCGCGGGCGGCCGCTCCAAGGGGCTGCCCATGGAGGAACTGGCGGCGGTCGCCGCGGAGCGCGCCGACGCGGCCGTCTTGATGGGCGAGAGCGGCCCAGAGCTGGCCTCCCTGCTCGAGTCGGCCGGTCTTCGTCATCTGACCGCTGCAGGCGACCTTGCGGAGGCCGTCTCGACAGCTGACGCCATCGCCCGGTCGCTGCTGGTCGATGATGGTTCGGTGCCGGTCACGGTGCTGCTCAGCCCGGCGGCCACCAGCTTCGACATGTTCGAGGACTACGCCGCCCGCGGGATGGCCTTCAAGGCCGCTATCGCGGAGCTGGCCGAGACACGACGGCGAGGGACCCCATGACCGCCCAGGGGTCGAAGCGCCGCCTCGTCGTGCACCAGCGGCCGGGAAGCGCGGCGGTGGTACCGGGGGCGGCGGCGGCCTCGCGGCGCGAGGCACGGCCGGCGGGCGCCACGCGTGTCGTGCGTGGTCCTCAGCGCGAGCGGCACGAGCCCGACTATCTGGTGCTGGTCTCGGTCGTTGCCCTGACTGCCATCGGTCTCCTGATGATCTACTCCAGCGGGGGCGTGGCCACGGCCGTGCGCACCGGTGGCGACCCCTTCGGCGCGGTCGCCACGCAGTTGGGCTGGGGTCTGGCGGGACTGGCGGGCATGGCCGTCCTGGCGCGCGTGGACTACCGCTATCTGCGACTTGCCTCGGTGCCGCTCTATCTCTTCACGCTGGTCCTGCTTCTCCTCGTGCTCCTGCCGGCCTTGGGACCCATCGAGCCGGTGACGAAGTACGGCTCCACGCGCTGGCTGCAGATCGGGCCGTTGCCGACCATCCATCCGGCGGAGTTCGCCAAGCTGGCCATGGTGGTCTACCTGGCACACTGGCTGGCGAAGCAGGGCAGCCAGGTCCGTAGCCTGATCCACGGCCTGTTCCCGTTCCTGCTCATCGCTGGACTGTGCATCGGGCTGGTGGCCCTCGAGCCCGACCTGGGCACTAGCGGTGTGCTGGCCATGACGGCGCTGACCATCGTGTTCGTGGCCGGCGCTCGCCTCTGGCACCTGGCCCTGCTGATACCCATGGCCGTCCTGGGGGTGGCGACCTACGTGTCCCTCCACGACTACCAGATGCGCCGCTGGACGACCTTCCTCGATCCGTGGGCGGACCCGCTGAACGCGGGGTTCCAGACCGTGCAGGGGCTGCTTTCGCTGGCGCTGGGAGGCTTCCTCGGCACGGGGCTGGGTCAGAGTGCGCAGCCCGGCGCGCTGAGTCTGCCCAACGCTCACAACGACTTCATCTTCGCGCTCATCGGCCAGGAGTTGGGACTGCTGGGCGGTCTCGGGGTGATCGCGCTCTTCCTGCTCCTGGCCTACCGTGGGGTGCGCATCGCCCTGGCTGCGCCCGATACCTTCGGCGCCCTGCTTGCCACCGGGGTCACCGCCTGGCTCGCCTTCCAGGGCCTCATCAACATCGCCGTCGTCCTCAATCTGCTGCCCATCACGGGCATCACGCTGCCCTTCGTAAGCGACGGCGGTTCCTCTCTGGTGGTGAGTTTCGCGGCGGTCGGTATCCTCCTGTCGATCTCGCGAGAGACCATCACCAGAGGCACATGGAACGATGCGGATCCTGATCGCGGCCGGAGGTACGGGCGGCCACATCTACCCCGCCCTGGCCGTCCTGCGCTCCCTGTCCGAGCGGGTCGACGACCTTGAGGTCCGCTGGCTGGGCGGCCATCGCGGGCTGGAAGCCACCATCGTGCCGGCCGCTGGCTACCGGCTCGACCGCCTGTGGTTGCGCTCACTGCGCAGCGTCGAGCTCTCGGTGAACAGCGTGGCCGACCCGCTCAGGCTTGGTGCCTCCGTGCCCCAGACGATGGCGCTCCTTGCGCGCTGGCGGCCGCGAGTCATCCTGACGACCGGCGGGTATGTCTCGATCCCCGTGCTGGCCGCGGCGCGGGCGGCGGGCGTCCCTAGCCTGGTGTGGGCGGGCGATCGCATGCCGGGCAAGAGCATCCGCGCCACGGCACGGCTCGCGTCGGCCATCGCGGTGGCCTTCGAGGGCAGCTGCGAAGCCTTGCCCGGGAAGTGCTTCGTGACCGGCACGCCCATCCGCTCGCTGGCCGGTATCGAGCGGACGGCAGCACGCGAGCGCCTGGACCTGCCGGCCACCATGCCGCTGCTGCTCGTGTTCGGGGGCTCACAAGCGGTGCGGCGTCTGAACGAGGCCGTGGCAGGAGCCCTACCCCACCTGCTGTCACGTGCCGCCGTGCTGCACATCACCGGCGAGCCGGCCTACGCGGAGGCGCTGCGACGTCGGGAGGAGCTGCCGGAGAAGCAGCGCGCGCGCTACCGCCCCTATCCCTCGCTGCATGCCGAGATGGCCGATGCCCTGATGGCCGCCGATCTCTTGATCGGTCGCGCCGGGTCGTCCACGCTGGCCGAGGCAGCCGCCGTGGGGTTGCCGCTGGTGGTGGTCCCATATCCCCACGCGGCGGCGCACCAGGTGGCCAACGCGCGGCGACTGGTGGATGCCGGGGGGGCGTTGGTGATCGCTGACGAGGACTTCGACACTGCCGCCTTGCTCGAGGCAAGCAGCATCCTGGACCAGCCGGAGCGCCTGGCGCGGATGTCAGCCGCCTGCCGCGCAGAGGCTCGTCCTGCCGCCGCAAGAGCTGTCGCGGAGCTGCTGTTGAGCCTCTCCGAACGTAGGTCTCTGCCGCCAGCCGACCATATCGAGCGCATCTCACGGGACGCTGCGTGACGGCCGCCTCGGACGCGCGGGAGGGTGCCGTGTCGTCGGCGACGCTTGATGCGGGCCCCGTCCCTCGCCGCCTCGACGAGAGCGAGGCACTCCGCCTGGGCACGGACATCCAGCGACGCATCGGCGTCAAGACGTCTCGCCAGGAGCCGCTCGCCCGCTTCACCACGATGCGCGTCGGCGGTCCGGCCGATCTCTTCGCCGAGGTGCGCAACCTATTCGAACTGCGCGCCATCGCGCGCTTCCTGCGGGCGCGCGGCGTGCCCCTCTTCATCTTGGGTCGTGGCTCCGACCTGGTCATCAGTGACGCCGGCATCGGTGGCCTGGTGGTAATGAATCGGGCCCAGCAGGCGCGCTTGGAGGGCGACCGCTTCATCACCGATTCCGGCCTGGCCATGGCCAAGGCGGCCACGCTGACCAAGGAGGCCGGTCTCTCGGGCCTCGAGTTCGGACTGGCCATCCCGGGTACCGTGGGCGGCGCCGTGTGGGCCAACGCCGGCGCGCATGAGTCGGAGGTGGCCTCCGTGCTGGTGGAAGCGTCCGTGCTGCGTTCGGGTGGCGCGGAAGAGCGGCTCGACCCGGCGGGCCTCGGCCTGGCCTACCGCGAGAGCATCCTGAAGCATGCCCACGAGGGTGCCCCGGACATCGTGACGCAGGCCATCTTCCGGCTCGCGCCGGCTGAGCCGGCCCTCATCACGCAGCGTCTCGACGACATCCGCCGCTGGCGCCAGACGCACCAGCCGTTGGGCATCCCCTCGGCCGGCAGCGTGTTCCGCAATCCTTCGCCGGAGCTGTCCGCCGGGCGGCTCATCGATGAGCTCGGTCTCAAGGGACACCGCATGGGCGGCGCGTCGGTCTCCGAGAAGCACGCCAACTTCATCGTCAATGACCAGAAGGGCAGCGCCGCCGACGTACGGCGACTGGCCGAGCATGTGCAGGCCACCGTCTTGCGCGAACGCGGCATCGAGCTGCGCCTCGAGATCGTCTTCGCCGGCGACTGGAGCGGGTGGACGCCCGCCGCCGTGACAGCCACGTGACGGCGCGTGACGTGACGGCGCGTGACGTAGCGGTCCTGCTGGGCGGGCCGTCGGCCGAGCATGATGTGTCTCTCGTATCGGGGCGAGCCATCGCCGGGGCGCTGTCGGAGCGCGGTCACCGCGTAGAGGGCTGGTTGCTCGACATGGCGGGTGCCTGGTGGAAGCTGCCAGCGACGGCCATGGACCCCGCTCTTCCGTTCACGGCCTACGACTCGCCCGGCCGACTCGGCGCAGATGGTCCCTTCTCTGCGGGTACGGCGCTGGACGCGTTGCGAGCGCGCCCTCGACCGCCCGTCTGCTGGATCGCCCTGCATGGTCCGTTCGGAGAGGACGGTGCGGTCCAGGCGCTCTGCGAGTCGGCCGGCCTGGCCTACACGGGCTCGGGCGTGGCGGCTTCGGCAGTGGGCATGGACAAGGCGCTCTTCAAGCGGCTGGTGGGCGCGTTGGGCATGCCCATCGTGCCCTGGCTGGAGGTGCGCGCTGACGGATTCGCGCGCGACCCTGCGGGCGTGCTCGCGCGCCTTGAAGCGTTCGCCGCGAGCGTCCCGGAGCAGAGGCTGATCGTCAAGCCGGCTGGCCTCGGGTCGAGTGTCGGCGTGGCCATCGTCCATCGGCCCGACGAGCCGCCGGAGCTCGAGCACGCGCTGGTCGACGCCTTCCGCTATGACGACACGCTGGTGGTCGAGGCCTGCCTGGCCGGCCCGCGGGAGCTGGAGGCCAGCGTGGTCGGCAATGACCCGCAGCACCTCGAGGTCTTCGGGCCCGGCGAGGTCTTCCCCGGTCACGAGTTCTACGACTACGTGGCGAAGTACCAGCAGGGCGTGTCACGGACGACCGATCGCCCTGAGCTGACGGCTGGCCTCCGCGAGCGTGTCCGCAGTCTGGCCGCCCAGTCATTCGCAGCCATCGGCGCCGAGGGGTTCGCGCGCGTTGACTTCCTGCTGGCGGGAGAACACCTCTATCTCTCGGAGATAAATACCATCCCGGGCTTCACGCCCATCAGCCTCTTCCCCGCACTGTGCGCGGCGGGTGGCTACGACTTCGGGACCGTCGCCGAGCGCATCATGGAGCTGGCGCTGGAGCGTGAGGCGCATCGGCCCATTCGCACGCTGTCTCGGGCGGATCTGCCCTGAGACCGTGACGCTACCCGTCAGGCAGCCTCGCAGCGCGCGCCGCGGACGCTCCATCAGCCGTGCCTCCTCGCGTTTCACACGGATCCGCCTTGGCGCTGCCTTCGTGCTGCTGCTCTCGGGCGCAGCGCTCTACGGGCTGACCACGTCGCCCGCCTTTGCCCTGGATCCCGGCTCGGTCGAGGTGGCGGGGCTGCGCTACACCGATCCGGCCGCCGCCCGCGTTGCCCTCGGCCTGGAGGAGGGAGCGCACCCCAACCTCTTTCACCTGCCCACGGCCCGCCTGGAGGCAGCGCTCATGACGTTGCCCACGGTGCGTACCGCCCGCGTCGCGGCGCGCTTGCCCGCTGAGCTGCACGTGGCCGTGGAAGAGCGCGTGCCCATCCTCCAGTGGGGCAAGGCAGGCGCACGATGGCTGGTCGATGTGGAGGGGGTGGTGCTCGCCCCGGCACCCCTGGCCGAGGAGTCCCCGCTCATCGACGACCAGCGCAGCGGGACGCTGGCGACCGGCGGCCAGGCTGAGGCGGTGATGGCTCCCGGCGAGCTCATCCCGCCACTCGACCTCGAGGTCGCGCGCCTGCTGGGTGCGGTGACGCCGGGACATCTGGGCAGCGATGGTGCGACGTTGGCGCTCTCCGTGGTCGACGAGGATGGCTGGGTCCTGACGTCCGATGCTGGCTGGCGAGCGGTGTTCGGCTACTACACGCTCGGATCGCGGCCGCCCGCTTCCATCCAGGAGCAGCTGACGTGCCTGCAGGCGCTGCTCGCTTCGGAGGAGCAGACGTTCGCCGAGATCACCTTGTCGCTCGCCGACGACGCCTGCGGTACCTTCCGGCCACAAGCTTCGCCGTCCCCCGCGCCTGCTCCGTCGGGACGCCGCGGCGATGCCACGCCGTCCGGGCGGCCGTGATGCGCGGGCATGCCCGGCATCTGCCACGATTGGGCCGCCGCGCCGGGAAGGTGTGACGGCCGTCATGCAGGGAAGGGGAGCAGTGGAGCGAGAAGCGGTGCTGGTGGCCATCGACGTGGGCACCAGCAAGGTGGTGGCGCTGATCGGAGAGGTCACCCGCGACGGCGCGTTGACCATCATCGGCAAGGGCGCGCCCACGGCGTCAGGCCTCAAGAAGGGCGTCGTCATCAACATCGACCAGACGGTCTCGTCGATCCGCGGCGCCATCGAGAGTGCGGAGCGGCTATCCGGCTACAAGCTCGAGTCGGCCTTCGTGAGCGTCGGCGGTGCGCATGTGGAGAGCCAGAACTCGCGCGGTGCGGTAGCCGTCAGCGGGCCGCGTCGGGAGGTGAGTCGAGAGGACGTCGATCGGGCCACGGAGGTCGCCCGGGCGGTGACCATCCCCTCCAATCGTGAGGTCCTCCACGTGCTGCCGCGCGGCTTCGTGGTCGACGGCCAGGAGGGCGTCAAGGATCCCCTGGGCATGAGTGCCATCCGGCTGGAGGTCGAGACGCACATCGTGCATGCCTCGGCCACCGCCGTGCAGAACCTGACCAAGTGCGTGGGCATGGCCAGCGTGCGCATCGATGAGCTGGTGGCTTCCTCGCTGGCGGCCGGCGAAGCCGTGCTCTCTGACACGGAGCGGGAGCTGGGTGTGGCCGTGGCCGACATCGGCGCCGGCACGACCGACCTGGCCCTCTTCATGGACGGCTCGCCGCTGCACACGGCGGTCCTGCCCATCGGCGGCAACAACGTCACCAACGACGTGGCCATCGGGCTCAAGACCAACCTCATCGCCGCCGAGGACATGAAGATCCGCCACGGTACGGCCGATCCCAGCGGCGTGGGTGAGGACGAAGAGGTCACCGTGGAGCTCATCGGGGAGGGGGAGGACCGCACGGCGCCGCGCAGCGAGCTGGCCGACATCATCGAGGCGCGCATGCGCGAGCTCTTCGAGAAGATGGGCCAGGAGATCGAGCGAGCCGGACACGCCGGGCGGCTGCCCGCCGGGCTGGTGCTGACGGGTGGCGCCTCACAGCTGGCGGGGGCGGCCGGGCTGGGCCGCGAGGTGCTCAAGATGCCCGTCCGCGTGGCCTCGCCCGGCGGCGTCGGCGGCCTGACGGACCACCTCCTGGAGCCGGCCTACAGCACCTCCATCGGCCTGCTGCTGTGGGGCGCCCGAGTGGTCACCGAGACGGAGCCGGGCCGCTACGAGTCGGCCCCCGCGGGCGGCTCGCTGGGGCGGTTCCGCGATTGGATGCGCGGCCTCTTCCCGTAGGTCGACCGCGTGGCATGCAGAAACGGGAGATCTCGGTACGGACGGGCGACTCGCGCGGCCTGACCGACATCACGGAGGCCTGCGCTCGGTTCGTGGCGGGCTCCGGGGACGGGCTGCTCAACGTCTTCCTGCCGCATGCCACGGCCGGGCTGGTCATCGTGGAACTCGGAGCGGGCTCGGACGACGACCTCATGGCGGCGCTTGATGGGCTGCTGCCGCGCGACGATCGCTGGCGCCACCGACATGGATCGCCAGGCCATGGCGCCGACCACGTCCTGCCCCTTCTGGCACCGCCTTCCTTGGTCGTTCCGGTCATGGAGGGCAGGCTCGGGCTGGGCACGTGGCAGTCTATCGCCCTGCTCGACCCCAACTCCGACAACGCCACCCGTACCGTGCGCCTCAGCTTCCTGACGGACCCTGACACCAGGCCTAGCGGGTCGTAGCGGGCGACCGGAGAGGCGCGTACGCGCCTCTCGGGGGGCAGCATCCAGGGGACACCGGCCCGAGGTTGGGGGCTATACTCCGGGCCAACACATGATCGGCTGGACCATCGCCCCAGCGCTCGGCCGGTCTGTCCAGACACTCTCGAAGTAGCTCGGAACAAGTGGAGGGACGTCGGATGCCGTTGCGGTCGGATTCGGAGAATTTCGCGCTGATCCGCGTCATCGGCGTCGGTGGCGGGGGCAGTAACGCCGTCAACCGCATGATCCGCGCTGAGCTCATGGGCGTGGAGTTCATCGCCGTCAACACGGACGCCCAGGCGCTGCTCCAGTCCGATGCCTCGCACAAGATCCGCATCGGCGACAAGCTCACCCGTGGCCTGGGCGCCGGCGGTGACCCGGGCATCGGCCAGCGGGCCGCCGAGGAGGACTCCGAGAAGATCGCCGAGGCGCTGCGCGACTCGGACATGGTCTTCATCACGGCGGGCATGGGCGGTGGCACGGGCTCGGGCGCGGCGCCGGTCATCGCTGAGGTCGCCCGGGATCTGGGCGCCCTGACCATCGGCGTCGTGACCAAGCCGTTCAGCTTCGAGGGCGCGCGGCGCCGGCTCAATGCGGAGAAGGCCAGCGAACAGCTGCGTGACAAGGTCGACACGCTCATCACCATCCCCAACGACCGGCTCAAGGACGTCGTCTCCAAGGACACCTCCATCGTGGACGCCTTCCGTGTCGTGGACGACGTGCTGCGGCAGGGCGTGCAGGGCATCAGCGACCTGATCACCGTGCCCGGCTTGATCAACCTGGACTTCGCCGACGTGCGCACGATCATGAAGGACGCCGGCTCGGCATTGATGGGCATCGGCCGCGGCAGCGGGGAAAACCGTGCCACGGATGCCGCCCGCATGGCCATCGCCAGCCCGCTGCTGGAGACCAATATCGCGGGCGCGCAGGGCGTGCTCTTCAACATCACCGGCGGCGCCAGCCTGGGCCTCTTCGAGGTGGATGAGGCCGCTGAGATCATCAAGGAGACGACCGATCCGGAGGCCAACATCATCTTCGGCACGGTCATCGACGAGCGCATGGGCGACGATGTCATGATCACCGTCATCGCGACCGGTTTCGACTCCGCGCGCAAGCGTGAGACACAGCGGCCGGCCGTGGTGACCACCCGGGATGACTCGACAGCCGTCCGCGCGGGGCGGGACAATCGCGACTTCATGCGCGAGCTCGAGCAGCAGCGCGCCGCTGCCGCCGTGCCAGCCAACGGAGAGGCCGCACCGGTCCTCGAGACGGCCTCAGACGAGCCATCCGAGGCGGGCACGTCGGGCAACCTGGGCAAGGCGGACACGGTCCCGGCGACCTCACGGTGGACGGCCTCCGGCCGCGATCAGGCCACCAACGTCCGCGGGCAGAGCAACGACCAGTCGCGTCGCACGGCCGCTCAGCAGGAGGTCGAGGACCTCGATATACCGGCATTCCTGCGCCGCAACCGCTGACCGACCCGCACGAGTCGCTGACCGGCGTTCGCACTTCCCTGGCCGCCGCCAGGCAAGATGTTCTCGCGCGCATCACGGACGCTTGTCAGCGCTCCGGACGTGACCCTGCCGAGGTCACGCTCCTGGCCGTCTCAAAGGGGGTGCCAGCGACGCGGCTGTCTGCCGCCGTAGAGGCGGGCCTGGGGTCGCTCGGTGAGAGCCGCGTCCAGGAGGCCGCCCAGAAGATCCTCGCGGTGCCTGGTGCCGCCTGGCATATGGTGGGTCGTCTGCAGGGCAACAAGGTCGCCCGCGCCGTCGACCTCTTCGCCGCCATCCACTCCGTGGACTCCATCGATCTGGCACGACGCCTGGACCGCGCAGCTACCGACTCGGGCCGCGCCATGCGGTACCCCATCTACCTCCAGGTCAACATCGATGAGGAGCGCTCCAAGGCTGGCTTCAGCCCTGAGTCACTCGCTGCGGCGGTGCACGAGCTGGTGGCGCTACCCAACCTGGAAGTGGTCGGCCTGATGACCATCGGACGGCTGGGCGACCGACCTGAGGCCGCGCGGCCGACGTTCGCGCGCCTGCGCCGGCTCTCCGAGCGCTTGCGCGCCAGGGATGGACGGCTGGGGGAGGGGCTGTCGATGGGCATGAGCGAGGACTTCGAGGTGGCCGTTGAGGAAGGCGCCACGCTCGTGCGCATCGGTCGCGCGCTGTTCGGGGACCGGCCCCTGACCTGAGCGGGACCGTCAGCGCCAGAGCCTCGGCCGCGGCCAGGCGGATCGCGGCTGCGGCCCGAGCCCGCAGCCGCGGCCCGATACACTCGCGCCCATGCCCGAATTCCTGGCCGTCTTTTTCCGTTTCTTCGTCATCGCGCTCTGGCTGGTGGTCCTCGGCCGGGTGCTGGTGAGCTGGGTCGACCCGCAGTTCGGCAACCCCGTCTCGCGCTTCCTCTTCGAGACCACGGAGCCGCTCTTGGCGCCGGTGCGCAAGGTCATGCCGCAGACCGGCATGTTCGACTTCGCGCCACTGGTCCTGCTCCTCGTGCTGGGCGTGCTGATGCGCGTGGTTTGAGCGCTCTGAGGTCTGCCTTTGATCCGAGCGGTCGTGCTACCCGGGTCGACCCACCCGCGCGCTGGCCGGGCATCACGCTGAGCGCACCGCGACTCTCGCCGACGGCTCGTTGACGCTCCCGGCCGTCAGCACGGATAATGAGCACGATGCCCGCCGCGCCGGGTGTCGCTCGGGGCGATTGGCTCAGTCGGTTAGAGCGCACGGTTCACATCCGTGAGGTCACTGGTTCGAATCCAGTATCGCCCACCACTCCCGGCACCCGGCCGCACGACGGAGCACGCCTCATGACCGATGACAACGGACGCTCGCCCAAGAGCGATAGCGATGGCCGCGGAGAGCAGGACGCCGCCCCTCGTCACCTGACCACCCGCCAGGGCCATCCGGTATACGACAATCAGAATCAGCGCACGGTCGGTGACCGGGGTCCCGCCACGCTGGAGAATTACCACTTCCTGGAGAAGATCAGCCACTTTGACCGGGAGCGCATCCCGGAACGCGTGGTGCACGCGCGCGGCTTCGTGGCGCACGGCTACCTGGAGGCCTACGGCACCATCGGCGACGAGCCGGCCTCCACCTACACGCGCGCCAAGCTGCTCCAGGGGAAGGGCAAGCGCACGCCGGTGGTGATCCGCTTCTCGACGGTCATCGGCGGGCGCGACTCATCCGAAGCGGCACGCGATCCGCGTGGCTTCGCCGTCAAATTCAAGACCGAGGATGGCAACTGGGATCTGGTGGGCAACGACCTGATGGTCTTCTTCATCCGGGACGCCATCAAGTTCCCCGACGTCATCCACTCCCTCAAACCCGATCCGATCACCTTCCGCCAGGACCCCAACCGCATCTTCGACTTCATGAGCCAGACGCCCGAGTCGATGCACATGCTGACCTGGCTCTTCTCGCCGCGCGGCATCCCCAAGGACTACCGCCACATGGACGGCGCCGCCGTCAACACCTACAAGCTGGTCAACGCAGGGGGCGAGGCGGTCCTGTGCAAGTTCCACTGGAAGACCAAGCAGGGTATCGAGTCGCTGACGGCCGCACAGGCGGCGGAGATCCAGGCCACGGACCTGGGCCACGCTTCCAAGGACCTCTATGAGGCCATCGAGCGCGGCGAATACCCCGAGTGGGAGTTCTGCGTGCAGATCATGTCGGACGGCGAGCATCCCGAGCTCGACTTCGATCCCCTCGACGACACCAAGATCTGGCCCGAGGACCAGTTCCCCCTGCTGCCCGTGGGCCGCATGGTCCTGGACCGCAACGTGAGCGATCACCACAACGAGAACGAGCAGGCTGCCTTCGGCACCGGCGTATTGGTCGATGGCGTCGACTTCTCGGACGACAAGATGCTCGTCGGGCGCACCTTCTCTTATTCCGACACCCAGCGCTACCGCGTCGGCCCGAACTACCTCCAGCTGCCCATCAACGCTCCGGTCACGGCGCCGAGCACCAACCAGCGCGGCGGCCAGATGAGCTACCACGTGGACGGCACGGGCACGAACCCGCACGTCAACTACGAGCCCTCCATCACCGGTGGGCTGCCCGAGGCGGAGGACATCGGTCCCGAGCATCAGCCCTGGGTCGAGGGCAAGGTCGGTCGGCAGCACTTGCAGCGCCGCAACGATTACGGCCAGGCGGGCGATCGCTACCGCACCATGCCCGACTGGGAGCGCGAGGATCTCATCCTCAACCTCACCGATGCGCTCTCCCAGTGTGTCCGGCCGGTGCAGGAGGCGATGGTCACGCACTTCCACCGCTGCGATCCGGACTTCGGGCGTCGCGTCGCGGAGGGTATCGGCCTGCCGGCACCAGAGGAACAAGGGGACCAGGTCGCCTCCCAGGGCGAGCCACAGCGCGAGCCTGCCGGCGCCGTCAGCTCCTAGGCCTGGCGTCGCCGTCAGCTCCTAGGCCTGGCATCGCGCGCGGAGCGGGGACGCCCGCCGGTGGAGTCGCCGGTTCGATCGACTCCAGGACATATGTTCCCGCCACGCACTTGGGCTAGATGGCGTCCTGGACACTGGGCACTGCCGCGCCAACCAGGCTGCGACAACGTCATGCTTCTCGTCAGATGTGCAAACGCGAGCACATCTGACGCAAAGATCCGCGGCTGACACGGCCTCACGTCACGCGGGTGGCACATCTGGCAGGGAAGACCAGGGTCAGACAGGACGAGGGCGGCAAGCGAGCCGGGCGACGAGCCCGTCCACGCCGATGCTGGCGCGTCAGGGTCGGGCGACCGGATCCCCGCGCACGTCCGTCTTCGTGGAAAGGGCATCTCGATGAGGATGAGCGATGCCGTGGTCCTCTGGTGCGGCGTCGTCGATGACCGTCTCGATCTCATCGTGTGAAGCAGCCCGACGGGAGCGCCTGACCAGACGCGCGATCGTTGAGCGGCCACCGCCCGACCGGGGCCGCCGGTCGATGTGGGGCTCACCGGAACCCCGGCGTCGCAAGCCCTGCGCGATGGCCTCGGCCTCCGTGGCACTCACGCCGAAGCGCCGCAGCGTATAGCGGGTCATCTGCACCGCGAGCTCCCGGCCGCCGTGGACCGCCTGGACGTTGCCCGAGACCGTCTGGAGGTGCGATACCTCCGCATCGCTGTGCGTGCGGACCACCAGGGAGATGCGCTCGTTGGCGGCGCGAGCGCGCTCCACGACGAGCCGCGTGGCATGAGGGTCGCTGATGGCCACGATGATGGTCCGCGCCTCGTGGATGCCTGCCTGCTCCAGGAGCTCCGGGTTGGAGGCATCGCCATAGAGCGCCGCGAGGCCATCGTCGCGCAGCGACTCGACCTCGCGCCGATCTTGGGTGATGACCACGTAGGGGAACCCGCGCCGCTCCAGCGCCGAGGCGATCATCCGGCCGACCCTTCCGTAGCCGCACAGGATGGCGTGGCCCCGCAGGGGCTCCTTTCCAGCGCCGCCTTCCAGTGTGGCCAGGGCACCCGCCCGGCGCTCGAGCAGTCGCGCCAGCCGCGGACGGCGGCGCAGAAGTGCTTCGATGGGCGTGATGGCTCCGAAGAGCAGCGGGTTGATGGTGATCGACAGGAGCGCTCCGGCGACCAGCAGCTGGAATCCCTCCACCGGGAGCAGGCCCAGAGTAAGGCCCAGCGAGGCCAGGATGAACGAGAACTCGCCGATCTGGGCGAGTCCGGCGGCCACCGTCAGGCCCGTTCGCAGCGGATACCCGAAGGCGGCCACGATGAAGAACTTCGTCGACCACTTCACGCCCACGATGAGGAGCAGGACCGCCAGGATGGCCAACGGCTGTGCCAGCAGGAACGCCGGATCGAGAAGCATCCCCACTGACACGAAGAAGAGCACCGCGAAGGCGTCACGCAGCGGCAGCGCGTCGGCCGCCGCCTGGTGGCTCATGTCCGACTCGGAGACGACCGCGCCGGCCAGGAACGCGCCCAGGGCGAAGGACACTCCGAAGACGGCCGACGAGGCGAAGGCGATGCCCAGCGCAAGCGCCAGTACCGCCAGCGTGAACAACTCGCGGGAACCCTCTCGCGCCACGACGCCCAGCAGCCAGGGCACGACCCGGATGCCGAAGATGCCCATCAGCAGGGCGAAGACGGTTGCCTTCGCTACCGCCAGCAGCATCTCCCCCAGCGGCCCGAACTCGCCGGGTGGACCCGCCGCCGCATGCCCTCCCAGGAGGGGCGCGATAGTCGGCAGGAGGATGAGCATGACGACCGTGAAGATGTCTTCCACGATGAGCCAGCCCACCGCGATGCGTCCCTGCGGGGTGTCGAGCTCGTTCCGTTCCATGAGTGCGCGGAGCAGGACCACGGTGCTGGCCACCGACACGGCCAGGCCCAGCACGATGCCGCCGCCCAATCCCCAGCCCAGCCCGACCCCCAGCAGCACGCCCAGCAGCGTCGCCACGGCCACTTGGGCGATAGCGCCGGGGACGGCGATGGAACGCACGGCCAGGAGGTCGCGGAAGGAGAACTGGATGCCCACGCCGAACATCAGCAGGATCACGCCGATCTCCGCCAGTTCCGTGGCGATCGCCTCGTCGGCCACGAGACCCGGCGTGAAGGGACCGATGGCCATGCCCGCGATGAGATACCCGACGATGGCGGGCAGACGCAGGCGCCGGGCCAGCAGGCCGCCGATGAAGGCGGCAGTCAGCCCGATGGCGATGGTCGAGATGAGGACCGGCTCGTGCGTCAAGGGCGGTTCCACGGGTGGGGGCGAAGGCTTCGGCCGCGCCGTGGGCGCGTGGCCCGCTGTGCGGCTGCCCTAAGGATGACCGACGCGCCCGATGTCGGCGCCTCGCCAAAGCTCAGTCCTTGGCGAGGCGCCTCAGGACGGCCGGCAGGATGCCGCCCTGTCGGTAGTAGTCGAGTTCGATGGGGCCATCCAGCCGGCAGATGGCCTGGATCGTGCGCTGCCCGCCTGGAGCCCCGCCGCCGGCAGCGTCGGTCACGCGCACCGTGATCGTCTGCCGCGGCACGATGCCGTCGGCCAGGCCCTCGATGTCGTACGTCTCGCGACCTTTGAGGCCCAGGCTCGCAGCGTCCTCCCCAGCCAGGAACTGGAGTGGCAGCACGCCCATGCCCACCAGATTGGAGCGATGGATCCGCTCGTAC
>JBBJNS010000048.1:0-14455 GCA_037720745.1 Candidatus Limnocylindrales bacterium | reverse complement strand
GTCACGCTGCTCGACGGCGGGCGCAGCAGGGTCGAGATCGACCTCGACTACGAGGTGCCCGGCGGCATCCTCGGCCAGATCGCCGACAAGCTGGTCTTCGAGGGCCAGAACGAGAAAGAGGCCGACGCTTCCCTGGCGAACCTGAAGCGCATCCTGGAAGGGGGCGAGTCGGACACGCCCCGGCAGTGACCGGCCTCACGCGTGACCGAGCCCATCCTCATCGGCCGGCCTTGCCCTGACGCGGCTGCCACCGGCGATGGCGTCGCCGACAGTGGGACCGACGGTGATTGCCAGGTCTTATCAGCGTGGTCACCGAAACGACGGCGCATCCAGACGTGAAGAGCCTCATGCGGCGCGGGACCGAGCCGATCGAGGGCAGGTACGATGCGGCGGTTGGTGCGCGGCGTCAGGCGATCTACCCGCGCGTCGGAGCCGCATCTTGGTCCGTTTCTCTCAAAGGAGTTTCGCCGATGAGACGCTTGAACGTCCGCGCGCCCAACTGCAGGCTTGCATCGATCACAAGATGTTCGCTATCAAACAGCAGCAATCGTTCGAGCCCGGAGAGCTCCTGCTCCTGCAGTCGAAGGCAGAGCCCAACGGCCAGAGCAGATACAGGACAGCGGGATAGTTGGCGTCGCCGCCAGCCGAGTAAGAGCCCCCCAGACCCGTGCTCGCCACCCGTTCCGCCCACCGGGCCAAAGGCCGTGATGTCACCCTGGTGACCGCTGCCGGCCATAGGCTCGTCAGAGCTGGAGGTCGTGGCCGAGATGGCGCGCTGCCTTCGAGCGATCAAGGAGGGACGGGCGCCGAGCTGAGGTTACGCGAGCAACCCTGGCGCTGGTAGCTTCGACCGCAGCGACCGGCGTCCTGACACTCGACCATCCGTTCGATTCTGGGCGTGAAGCCGGCGCCAGTGGACACCCGCGGACGCTCCGGAACCGCCTTCAAATCCGCTGCCCGCAAGGGCGTCAGGGTTCGAGTCCCTGCGTCGGCACCAGTCCTGCCCTGCGCCGGTCGGTCCCGGATACGAAGAAGGGCGGAAGAGCGCCAGCGCCCCCAGGCGCGGCAGCTACATCCACCCTCGTCGTGAGGGGCCGTGTCCCTCAGTCAGGATATTGGGCCTACCGAAGCCGCTCCACCATCCGTAGCTGTACGGAACCGACTACGGAGTCGTTGCTCCGTACAGGTCACGACGAAGCGCTGACTTCATTCCGGGAAAGGCGCCCAAGGACCCGCTGTAGGGCTGCGCTATACTGCGCTCGTCCCTTTCAGCTCCGCCGTTCGCTGGTCGCGCATGCGTCCCGTCGAGCGGGGCCGTTCCCCATTGGAAGGAGTCGTCTCGATACGATGCGCCGCTATGAATTGATGCTGGTCATCCGGCCTGATGTCGCCGAGGACCGCGCCCAGGCCGTGCTCGATCGGGCCACGCGCTCGATCACCGGCGGAGACGGCCAGATCGTCAAGATCAGTCCCTGGGGTCGCCGTCGGCTGGCCTATCCCATCGGCCTGCATCGCGAGGGTTCGTACCACATCGTCCTGTTCGATGCGCCCTCCGCGGCCGTGCTTGAGATGGAGCGGGGGCTGAACATCACGGAAGAGGTCCTTCGTCACCTGGTCACCCGGGTGGAGCGACCGGCCTCGCGACGGTCGGCAGCCGAAGGAGAGCCGACGGAGGGTGACGCCGACATGGAACCGCCCGAGGAGGCTGAAGCCGATCTCGACGGTGAGTTCATCGACGAGTCCGAGACGGAAGCCGCTCCCGCTGCCATCGAATAGCCGCCGCACAGGACCGGAGGTCTGGCGATGTCCCTGAACAAGTGCATGATCATCGGCAATCTGGGCCGGGACCCGGAGATGCGCTACACCCCCAGCGGGCAGGCGGTCACCCAGTTCACGGTGGCCGTCAATCGACGCTGGAAGGGCCAGAACGACGATTGGCAGGAAGAGACCGAGTGGTTCCGCGTGGTCGTCTGGGCCGAACGTGCCGAACGAGTCGCCGAAAGGCTGCGCAAGGGCAACAAGGTCTACGTCGAGGGGCGCATCCAGACTCGACAGTGGGAGGACCAGACCGGTCAGAAGCGGTATACCACCGAACTGGTCGCCAATCAGGTCACTTCTCTTGAGAGGCGCGAGCGCGAGGAGGGCGCCTTTCCATCGCCTGACGAAGCGCGCGCACCCGGACCGAACGCACCAGCGTCGAGCAGCGCCCCCTCCGGCCAGCAACGTCCGGATCCGGCCGGCGGCGATGACTACGACGACCTTCCCTTCTGAACACCTAGAGGTAACCTGCCATGCCCTCTGTACGCGCCAAGCGTCGCGAAGACTTTTATCGAGACCGCCGGCGGCGCAAGGTCTGCGCTTTCTGCGCCGACAAGACCGCCCAGATCGACTACAAGGAGGTCAATCGCCTCCGCCGCTTCCTGTCAGAACGGGCCAAGATCGAGCCGCGACGCAAGACGGGCACCTGCGCGGAGCATCAGCGCGCACTCTCCGTGGCCTTGAAGCGGGCACGTCACGTGGCACTGCTGCCCTACGCGCCACAGCACCTGCGCCCCTGAGGCGGCTACCCAACACGCGCCGGCCGGCCGTTTGACAGCGGGCGGGGCTACGCCGCAGAGTTGACACCCCGAGGGGGAGTACCCCGCACAGGTGTCGCCGTCAGTACGGCTGGGTCGAACTCAGCCCGGTGGCACCGACCGACCTTCCAGGTGGTCGGGAGAGACCTTCGGCATGCTCCGCACCGGAGGTCGACCCATGTTCGACGCCATCTCCTGGATCATCTTCATCGTCCTGGTCGGCGGCCTCCTGGCCCTCGACCTGCTCGTCTTCCACCGTCACGCCCGTGCCGTATCGATGCGCGAGGCGGCCGCTTGGGTGACCGTCTGGGTCATCCTCGGGTTAGGCTTCGGAGCTTTCATCTTCGCAACGCGTGGCCCCACCACCGGCGCGGAGTATCTGGCCGGCTACCTCATCGAGTACTCGCTCTCGATGGACAACGTCTTCGTCTTCGCCGTGCTCTTCGGCTACTTCGCGGTGCCTCCTGCCTATCAGCACCGGCTGCTGTTCTGGGGGGTGCTGGGGGCCATCGTCTTCCGGGCCATCTTCATCGTGGGAGGCACCGTGCTGCTCGACTCCTTCCACGTGGTCATCTACTTCTTCGGTGCCCTGCTGCTGTACACCGCGTGGCGCATGGTGAGGGCCGGCACGGGCCACGTCGATCCCGCGAACAATCCGGTGCTGCGGCTGGTCCGTCGCGTGATACCCGTGACGGAGAGCTACGAGGGACAGTCGTTCTTCGTGCGTCGCAACGGGAAGCTCTGGGCGACGCCCCTCTTCGCGGCGCTGGTGGTCATCGAGTCGTCGGACATCATGTTCGCCATCGACAGCGTCCCGGCGATCCTGGCCATCACCACGGATCCGTTCATCGTCTTCACCTCGAATGCCTTCGCCATCATGGGACTGCGCTCGCTGTACTTCCTGCTGGCGGGGCTCATCGACCGCTTCGAGTACCTCAAGTACGGCCTTGCCGCACTGCTCGCCTTCGCCGGTCTGAAGATGATCACGAGCGACTTCTTCCATCTCGACGTGTGGCTTTCCCTGGCCATCATCGTGGGCATCCTGGGCATCTCCATCCTCGTCTCGCTGCTGGCCACTCGAGGTCAAGACAGCGGTGGGGACCCCCCTGGACCCGGCCTCATCCGAGCCGAGCCGGACCCACCCTCGACCTGACGACGACCCAAGGGCGCCCGGCCGGAAGCTCCTGATGCGGTCTATACTCGTCACGATGCTGACCGAAAAGCGAGTCTCGGCACCGCTGCCCGCGACGGGTGTGCGGCCCACCGGTACCGATGTCGTGTGCTGGATGGGCGGCGAGTTCATCCCCCTGGTTGAAGCCAAGATCGGCGTCATGACGCACGGCTTCCTCTACGGGACGGCTACCTTCGAAGGCGTGCGCGCTTACTGGAACGAAGAGCAGGGCCAGCTTTACGGACTGAAGCTTGGCGAGCACTATCGGCGCCTCACCGACTCCGGGAAGATCATGCTCATGGAGCCTCCGTTGCCGGTCGATGCGCTGGTCGATCTCACGGTGGAGCTCCTGCGCCGCAACGGCTTTCGCCAGGACACCTACATCCGACCGACGCTCTACAAGTCGACCGAGGCCATCGGAGTGCGGCTCCACAAGCTGGAGCGCGACATGGTCATCTTCGCGGTGCCCTTCGGCGAGTACATCGCCATCGACCGAGGGATCTCCGCCCAGACCGTCTCCTGGCGGCGGAACAGTGACCTGGCCATCCCTGCGCGCGCCAAGATCACCGGCGCCTACGCCAACAGCGCATTCTCCAAGAGCGAAGCGCAGCTCAATGGCTACGACGAGGCCATCGTCCTGACCCATGACGGTCACGTCTCGGAGGGCAGCGCGGAGAACCTCTTCATGGTCCGCGATGGTGTGCTCCTGACGCCGGGTGTCACGGACGACATCCTTGAGGGAGTCACCCGAGCCGGAATCATGGAACTCGCTGCGGCGGAACTGGGGCTGCCCACGGTGGTGCGGAGCATCGACCGCTCCGAGCTGTACATCGCCGACGAGGTCTTCCTGTGCGGGACCGGCGCTCAGCTTTCGCCCGTGACGTCGATCGACCACCGCACGGTGGGCGACGGCACCGTGGGGCCCATCACAGCGGCCCTGACGACACTCTATTTCGACGCGGTGCGGGGGCGCCTGCCGGCCTATTCGCACTGGCTGACGCCGGTCTACTAGGACTCCGGTGCCCTGGCCCCGCCTGGGGCGTGCCATCGATCCGGGGGATGGGCATCCATCAGGGGGCGGGGATCGAGGACTCGCTGCCCGCGATGACCACGAAGTCGGCAGCCTGCGTCGGGTCATCGGCGGCCTGCGCCGTGACACCGAACGTCTCCTCGAGCAGTGCCAGCGTCTCGGGCATGTCCTCGCCCGCGCCGTTGTAAGCGGTGATCTCCGTCTCGGCGTAGGTGGTGGCATCGGCCCGGCCGCCATCTACGAGCGGTACGGAGGCCTTCAAGCCAAGGAGGTCGAGGGCCTCTGCGATGCGGGTGGCCCTGTTGTTGAGACCGGCGGTGCCGTTCAAGACGCTGACCATCGCAGCCTCCGCGGCCAGGCGCTCGCCTCGCTCCGCTTGTGCCGCCGTCTCGGTGAAGATCCCCGCCACCGCGCTGCGGATGGCGGGCACGTTGGCGCGCAACTCGTAGAGCCCGGTGCCCGGGCAGGGATAGCACACGGTGGAGTAGGTCGGCGCGGCCAAGGTCAGTGAGACCCGTTCGTCCACGTCCACATCCTGAGCCAAAGTGATGAGGCGGGGAAATAGCTCGGGCGGGATGTCGGTCCTGACGCTGGTACGGAAGGTCGACAACAGGCGCTCGAGGACTCCTGGCGCCAATAGCTCACTCATGTCGGTCTGCTGGCGCAGCGAGGTGATCACGCGCTGCTGGCGCTCGGAGCGGTCGAAATCGCTCGTCTCGTGGCGTGCTCGCGCAAAGGCGAGCGCCTCCCTGCCGTCCATGTGCTGGATGCCCGATGGGATGTACAGCTTCAGGTTCTCGCGTCCGTCCTCCGAGCCATAGCGCGGGTCCGAGACCGGCACCTGCACGTCGACGACGACACCGCCGAGCGTCTCGATGACGGCCCGGAAGCCAGCCAGGTCTACGGCCATGTAGTACTTGACGTCCAGCCCGTACAGCTCGGAGATGGCGCCCTTGAGGGCTATGTAGCCGCGTTGTGCGTCACTCCCCGGGTAGAGGCTCGGATCGCGGCGAGCGAATGAGTAGAGCGTGTTGATCTTGCCCGGGTAGCTGCCCCCATATTGGGCATGCGCCGGCCAAGAGATGGGCAAGGGAACCTGTGTCGTATCGCGCGGCAGGTTGATGAAGCCGATCTGCTTGGTCACCGGGTCGATGGTCACGGTGATCATCGTGTCCGTCAGGTAGACCGTGTGACCCTCGCGCGCGTCCGCCCCGATGAGCAGGATGTTGAGGCGCTCGGTGCCATCCCAGGGCAGGCCGGGGATGGGCGTCGGGCCCGCGCTGGCGCTGGGCGTGGGACTCACCGGGTCGAGCGTCGCCGCCGGCGTGGCCGAGGGCTCGTCCGTCGGCGCCCGGGAAAAGCTGGCGCCGGGTGAAGCGATGGGCGCTTGTGAAACGATGGGCGCCTCGGAGGGCGCCGGGCCGATGGGCGTGTCGTCGCCACCGCCGATGCTCGACAACGCGTCATAGGCGAGGTACACCGGGCCCGCTACGGCGACGTGTGAGAGCAGCAGCACGAGGACCACGGCCATGAGGCCCGCTGCCGAGGCTGCTCGGAGCGGTGCGGATGAGCGCGCCGCAGGTGGCCGAGTGGCCGAACGATAGGCGTCGACCACGGCCGCCAGCCGAAAGAGGAGATCGACCACGATGAAGGCCAGGGTGCCCATCAGCCAACTCGGTGCCACGAACTGCGCCAGGAACCCTTCGGACGAGCGCTCGTTGGCCATCACGCCGGCGAGGAGCGCGATGAGCAGCACGTACGGCGCGACCCAGGCGAGGGCGCGGCCCCACTGGCGCAGGTAAGCCTGCCCGGCCCCAGGCAGCAGCGCGGAGAAGACGGCAGCAGCGAAGGCTGAGCGAGCAGTGCGGGTCGCGGGCGGGGTCGGTCGCATCGGGCGCATGATAGGTCCTCGACGCCGAGATGAGCCCGCCACGCGGTGGGCGCGCACAGAGGCGCGTGTCCGTGGTCGCCGTGCGGGGACCTTCGGCTATCCTTGTCCGCCCATGCCGGACCCGTCGTTTCGTCAACTCCCGGCGCAGCCTGACTTCCCCGTCCAGGAACACCGCATCCTCGATATGTGGCGGACGCGAGGCACCTTCGCGCGCCTGCGCGCACAGAACGCCGGCGGCCCGACCTGGTCGTTCCTGGACGGACCCATCACGGCCAACAATCCTATGGGCGTGCATCACGCCTGGGGCCGGACCTACAAGGATCTGTTTCAGCGCTTCCACGCAATGCTCGGTGAGGATCAGCGCTGGCAGAACGGTTTCGACTGCCAGGGACTCTGGGTGGAAGTCAATGTCGAGCGCGACCTGGGCTACACCTCGAAGCGCGACATCGAGCGCCACGGCATCGCCGAGTTCGTGTCGCAGTGCAAGCAGCGGGTGCTGACCTACGCCGCCATCCAGACCGAGCAGTCCATCAGGCTGGGCATGTGGGCCGACTGGAACGATCCCGACGAGCTGCGCCGGCTGAGGGATGCGTTAGCCAGCGACCCCGCACAGACGATCACCGTGGAGGGATCCCACGGGCCGGTGACCGATACGGCGGAGATGATCGTCGGCCGTCTGGGCATGCCCGAATTAGCCGGCTCGTACTTCACTTTCTCCAATGAGAACAACGACCTCATCTGGGCCTTCCTGGCGGAGGTCCATCGGCGGGGTTGGCTGTACAAGGGACACGACTCCATGCCCTGGTGCGCCCGCTGCGGGACGGGCATGAGCCAGACCGAGGTCAACGAGGGCTACCAGGATCGCGAGGACCCGGGGCTCACCGTTCGCTTCCCGCTGGTCGATCGACCGGGTGAGTGGCTGCTGGTCTGGACCACCACGCCCTGGACGCTGACCTCCAATGTGGCCGCGGCCGTGGACGATGATCTGACCTACACGCTCGTGCGACAGGGCGAGGACCGCTACTGGGTCGCCAAGGGCACACTCAAGACCGCCATCCTCGGGCCCTTCGAGGTGATCGAGGAGCGCCTCGGCCGCGAGCTCGTCGGATGGCGCTATCAGGGGCCGTATGACGAGCTGCCGGCCGTCCAGCAGGCCTTCGCCGGTGAGGGCGGCGCCGAGGACGCGGCCGTTGCGCCGCTTTCGGGGGCGGGCTACGAACATCGCGTGATCCCCTGGACCGAGGTGGGCGAGACGGAGGGGACCGGCATCGTTCACATCGCGCCCGGTTGCGGCGCCGAGGACTTCCAGCTGGGGCGTGCGCTGGCCCTGCCGGTCGTGGCCCCGCTCGATGAAGCGGGGCACTACCTCGAGGGCTTCGGCTGGCTCAGTGGCCTGGATGCGCAGGGCGCCGCTGCCCGGATCATCGAGGATCTGCGGACGAAGGATCTCTTCTACCGCGTGGAGCCGTATGCGCATCGCTACCCGCACTGCTGGCGCTGTGGCACGCCGCTGCTCTTCCGGGTGGTCGATGAGTGGTACATCGACATGGGACCGCTCTACGACGTCCCGCGTGAAGAGATCACGTCGGAGCAAAAGGAGCGCAGCCTGCGCTACCAGATCATGGACGTGGTCGACACCGTGCGCTGGCTGCCCAGCTTCGGGTACGAACGGGAGCTCGACTGGCTGCGCAGCATGGGCGACTGGATGATCAGCAAGAAGCGCTACTGGGGACTGGCGCTACCGATCTGGGAGTGCCAGGCCTGCGGACACTTCGACGTGGTGGGCGGCCGCGAGGAGCTTCGCGATCGCGCCATCGAGGGCTGGGATCGGTTCGAAGGTCACACGCCGCACCGGCCCTACGTGGATGCCGTTCGCATCTCATGTGGCGCCTGCGGCGAGCCCAGCAGTCGCATCCGCGACGTGGGCAATCCCTGGCTCGACGCGGGCATCGTGCCCTTCTCCACGTTGCACTACCGCGAGGATCCTGAGTACTGGCAGCGCTGGTTCCCGGCCGACTTCATCACCGAGTCGTTCCCCGGCCAGTTCCGCAACTGGTTCTACTCCATGTTGGCCATGTCAACGGTGCTTCGCCGCGCGGCGCCCTTCAAGACCATCCTGGGCTACGCCACCCTCTTCGCCGAAGACGGCCGCCCCATGCACAAGAGCTCCGGCAACGCCATCGAGTTCAACGAGGCTGCCGAGCGCATGGGCGTCGACGTGATGCGCTGGATGTACGCCCGCCATCGACCCGAGGACAACATCCTGTTCGGGTACGGCACCGCGGACGAGGCCAGACGGGACCTGCTCGTGCTCTGGAACGTGGCCGCCTTCTTCGTCACCTATGCCCGGCTCACAGGGTGGACGCCGGAGGTACCGGCGGCCGGCAGCCAACCCCAGGGAGAGTCGCCTGCGGGCGACAGCGTACTGGACCGCTGGATCCTCTCCCGGGTGGCGGGCACGGCAGGCACCGTCCGTGACGAGTTGCTCGACTTCGACGCACGGGCCGCCACGGCGGCCATCGGCGCGGTCATCGACGACATCTCGCAGTGGTATCTGCGTCGCAGCCGGCGGCGTTTCTCGCGCAATGAAGATCAAGCCGATCGGAAGGCGGCGTTCGCTACCCTTCATCGCGCCCTGAGCGTGCTTGCGGAGACCGTGGCGCCCATCCTGCCCTTCCTTGCCGAGGAGCTGTATCAGGTCCTCGTGTCGGAGCGCGACGCCGCTGCGCCGGATTCGGTCCACCTCAAGCACTGGCCGTCAGAGGCTGTGGCCGGGCTCCACGACGCCGCACTGGAGTCAGCCATGGGCACGCTGCGGCGCGCCGTGGAATTGGCCAGGACGCTGCGCGGCCAAGCCGGCATCCGACTGCGCCAGCCGCTCGCCGCGTTGTGGCTGGCATTGCCCGGCGGCCGCTTGGCAGAGGGCTCCTCGCCCGAGGACGAGGCCGCGCTGCTGACCTTGCTGGGCGAAGAGCTGAACGTGAAGTCGGTGCAGCTCATCGGCCACGACTCCGATCTCGTCGAGCGGCGCGTGAAGCCGTTGCTGCCCATCATCGGACGCAAGCTGGGTCAGCGCATCCCGGCCGTGATGGCGGCGGCACGCGCCGATGAGGTGGAGTACCTGCCCGACGGCAGCGTCAGGCTGGCCGGCGTGACGCTGGCGCCGCACGAGGTCGAGATACTGTCCACACCGCGGCCCGGCACTGCCGTGGCGCATGACGAGGGCGTGGTCGTGGTCATCGATACGGTGCTGACGGCGGAACTGCGTGCGGAGGGCGATGCCCGCGAGGTCTCACGGGCCGTGCAGGAGCTGCGCAAACAGGCCGGGTTGGCGCTCGATGCCCGCATCGAGCTCTGGCTGGACGGCGACGCGAGCTTCTTTTCGGCCATCGACGGCCTGCTGTCTTCGTTGGCCGACGACACGCTGGCCGATGCCGTCTATCAGGCGCCGCTGCCGGAGGGCGCGATATCGGCCGAGATGGAGCTTGGGTCGGGTCGCTTGCGGATCGGCCTTAGGAAGATAGCAGCGTGACGGTGGCCACGACCGAGGACAGGGCCGACGACGAGGCGGCCACTCAGCAGCGGGCCGATCGGCCGCCAGCCGGAGCGCCGCGGGTGGGAGCGCCGGGAGCCGGCCAGGCCGAACGGCGCTGGTTCCTGTTCGGCCTGACGGCCGGCGTTGTGGTGGTCGCCGATCAGCTCAGCAAGGCATGGGTCGAAGCGGAGTTCGAGCTGGGTCCCGCCACGCCGCCCACCCCCGTGGTGGGGGACCTGGTGCGCATCGCCAAGGGCTACAACGATGGCGGCATCTTCGGTCTCTTCGGCGACTCGGCGACGGTCCTGGGGTTGGCCAGCCTGGCGGTCATCGCCCTCATCGTGGTCTACCAGTTCCGCCAGGGCGCGACGAGCGGCCCTGTCCTGAGCCTGACCCTGGGCCTCCTGCTGGGCGGCGCGGTGGGGAACCTCATCGACCGGGTAGTGCACGGCCACGTCATCGACTTCGTGGACATGGGCATCGGCACCCTGCGCTTCTACACGTTCAACGTGGCGGACTCGGCCATCAGCGTGGCCATCGTGCTGCTCATCGCCTTGAGCCTGTTCGGCGACCGGATCCCGGGGGGATCGATGGATCAGGCAGCCCGGTGACGGCCCGGCTCTCGGTCCAGGTGCCGGCGTCGGCGGCAGGCGGCCGCGCGGACCGGTTCGTGGCGGACGCGTCCGGGCTCTCCCGGTCGTATGTCCAGCGGCTCATCGGGGAGGGCCGTCTCACAGCCGATGGGCAGCCGCTGCGTGCGAGCTCCACCCTGGAGGCCGGCAGCCGGCTGGAGATGGACTTCCCTGTAGCGGTGCCCGTCCAGGACCTGCCCGAAGACATCCCGCTGCGCGTCGTATATGAGGACGCTGATCTGCTCATCGTCGACAAGCCGGCGGGCTTGGTGACGCATCCCGCGCCCGGCCACCCCGGCGGGACGCTGGTCAACGCGCTCTTGGCGCGGGAGGCGAACGCGCTGATCTCGGTGGCCGGCCAGCAGCGCCCGGGCATCGTGCACCGGCTCGACCGGGACACCAGCGGCTTGCTGATGGTGGCCCGCCATGACGCTTCGCAGGCGCGACTCCAGGCGGCGCTCAAGGCACGCCGCGTAAAGAAGACGTATCTGGCGCTGGTACATGGATCGGTGGCCGCGCAGGTCGGCCGTATCGAAGCGCCCATCGGCCGCGACCCTCGACACCGTACGCGCATGGCCGTCGTACCGGGCGGCCGCCCATCCGTGACGGGCTACCGCGTGCGCGAGCGCTTCGCCGGCTGGAGTCACCTGGAGGTAGACCTCATCACCGGGCGCACTCATCAGATCCGCGTTCACCTGGCGTCCATCGGCCATCCTGTCGCCGGAGACCCGGTCTACGGCAGCGGACTTTCGCGGCGCGGTCCGGAAGGGCTGGAGCGACTCTTCCTGCACGCCTGGAAGTTGGAGCTAGCCGCCCCACAGGGCGATCGCATGATCAGGGCTGAGGCGGTCCTTCCCCAGGCGCTGGAACGCGTCCTGGGTTCGCTGCGAGAGGGAGGGCGGTGACAGCGGCCCGCTGCGTGGGAGAGCCCGGTGCCCTGCTGGCCATCATCTCCGGGCCGTCTGGCGTGGGCAAGGACACCATCATCGAAGTGCTTCGCGGGCGGCACCCGGATCCCCGCCGGCACTTCGTGGTGACCTGCACCACTCGCGAGCGCCGTCGCTCCGAGATGGACGGACAGAACTACCACTTCCTGAGCTCCGAGGCCTTCGCCGCTCTGCGCGAACATGGGGCACTGCTCGAGGCTTCCGAGGTCCACGGGAACTGGTACGGCACGCCGCGTGATCAGGTCGTCGATGCCCTGGCCGGGGGCCGGGACGCCATCCTCAAGATCGACGTCCAAGGGGCCCGGGCCATCCGGCAGCAGGTGCCCGACGCGTTGCTGATCTTCTTGGTGCCGCCGTCGCTCGACGAGCTCTATGGCCGGCTGACCGCGCGTCGGACCGAGTCGCCCGAGGAGACGCGCCGGCGGTACGAGGACGCCGCTTTGGAGCTTGCCCGTCAGGATGACTACGACCACGTCGTGGTCAACGCCACGGGGGATGTGGCGGGCACGGCCGAGCGGATCGACGAGATCTTGCGGAAGGAGCACCGACTCCACCCCCAGCGCCGCATCGCAGTCTGAGACCGGTCGCCTGGTGGAGCGGCCCGAACGACCCGAACTCACGCCGGCACTGGTCGACGACGGCCTGCTTCGCGTGGAGGTGGCCGTGGATGCGGCCGGCATCCCCGGCGGGCGCTTGTATAGCTACCACGTGCCAGCCGGGCCCTCACTCGCGAACCTCGGTCCGGGCGACGCGGTCCTGGTGCCCTACGGACAGCGGCAGGTGGTGGGCGTGGTGCTGGGCGAAGGGAGGGTCGTTGGCGAGCTGGCGACCAAACCGGTCCTGGCGCGCATCCACGCTGACCGCTCGCTTCTGCCACCGCTCCAGGCGCGACTGGCGGGATGGATGGCGCAGCACTACCTCGCACCACCGGGCATGGTCGTCCGGGCGATGCTGCCACCCGGTCTACTGGAACGCGTCGAGCTGGTGGCGCACGTCCCCGACGGGCTGACCGCGGGGGAGGCGCGAGGCGCAGAGCCATGGGCCGCGCTGCTCGAGGTCGTACAGGGCACGGGTGCCGCCGGGATGGCGGTCGATGATCTGCCCGCGTCCCCTGATCGAGCAACGGTGCGACGCCTGCTGCGCGATGCCGAGGCGGCGGGGCGGCTCTCCCTGGAGTGGCGCCTTCGTCCCCCGGGAGCGCGGCCTCGCCTCGAGCGAGTGGCCCGGCTGACGGCGGCAGGGTCGGTGATCGGACACGACCTGGCGGCGGGCCGGGCGCCGTCGGGCCGCCAGTTGGGACCGCGGCAGCAGGCTCTGCTTCGTGAGATGGTCGCCGCCGACGCGCCGGGCAGCGTGTCCGCCGCCCACCTGGCGGCCAGCCACGGCCCGTCCGCCGTGACAGGACTGGCGCGTCGAGGGCTGCTCGAACTGGGGACGGACACGCGCCAGCGCCGCCCGGCCGAGGGCCTGGGGGCGGCCGCTCGTGGCAACACGGAGCGCGGCAGCCTCCCGCCCAGAGCGGAGCTGCGTGCTGAGCAGCGCGCCATCGCGGAGCGCGTGGAAAGTCTCGTCATGCGGCGGCAGCATGCGGTGTTGCTGGTCGAGGGCGCCACGGCCAGTGGCAAGACGGCGGTGTACTCGGCGGCCGTAGCCTCCGCTCTGCGACACGGCCGTGGTGCCATCGTGCTGGTGCCGGAGATCGCCCTTGCCACGCCGCTCCTTGATCGGCTGCGCCACGACCTGGGCATCCATCCCGCACTCTTGCACTCGGCACTGAGCGAGGGTGAACGGGCCGATGAGTGGCGGCGCATCCGCGAGGATGATGCGGAGGTGGTGGTGGGTACGCGCATGGCCGTCCTTGCGCCACTCGGCGATCCGGGCGTCATCGTGGTCGACGAAGAGCATGACGCCGGCTACAAATCCGACCGGACGCCGCGCTTCCAGGCGCGCGATGTGGCCATGGAGCTGGGGCGTCTGGCTGGCGCGCCGGTCATCCTGGGTAGCGCCACACCTGACGTGGTGACCCTGGGGCGGGCGGAGCACGGGCAGGTCGAGCACCATCGCTTGGTCGAGAGCTCCAGGGCGCGTCGCGTCAAGGTGGAGGTGATCGATCTGCGCACGGAGCTGGCGGCGGGCAACCGCGGCCTGCTCTCCTCGGCTCTGGCGGAAGCACTCGACGGCTTGGACCGATCCAGCGGGGAGCGCGCCATCCTGGTCATCAACCGGCGTGGTAGTGCTTCGGTGGTCCTCTGCCGGGACTGCGGCTACGTGCAGGTGTGCCCCGAGTGTCAGCGCCCGCTCGTCTTTCATGCCGTCGCGATGGCCTTGCGCTGTCACCATTGCGGCGCAACGGCGCCACCAGCCCAGCGCTGTCCGGCGTGTGCTTCGGTGCGCATCCGATACCTCGGCGGCGGGACGGAGCGTGTCGAGCGAGAGGTCACCATGCGGTCTCCGAAGCTGCGCGTGGGCCGTCTGGATCGGGATGTCGTGAAGCGCAGGGGCGCCGCAGCGCGGGTCATCGATGACTTCGCCGAGGGCCGGCTGGACGTGCTCGTGGGTACCAGCCTGGTGACCAAGGGGCTGGACGTGCCAGAGGTCACGCTGGTCGGCGTGGTGTCCGCCGACGTGGCTCTCAACCTGCCCGACGAACGCGCCGCCGAGCGGACCTACCAG
>JBBJNS010000165.1:0-3956 GCA_037720745.1 Candidatus Limnocylindrales bacterium | reverse complement strand
CGATGAGCGAAACCCCTGCCGGCGGGATGCGGCGCTTCCTTGATCAGCGGCCCGACGACCGCCCCGACCGCGCCGACCGCCCCGAGCCACCCCTCCTTCGACGCTTCCTTCAGCCGCGGCCGAAGGCAGCACCCGGCGAGATCTGCGAGTTCTGCACGGAGCAGATCAGGGAAGAGCACGCGCATGTCGTCAATATCGAGTCGCGGGCGCTGATGTGCTCCTGCCGCGGCTGCTTCCTGCTCTTCACCCACGATGGTGCCGCCGGCGGCAAGTACCGCGCCGTGCCGGAGCGCTCCATCTTCGACCCGGACTTCATCCTGACCGACTCCCAGTGGGCCTCACTCCAGATCCCCGTTGGCATGGCCTTCCTTTGCCACAACTCTGCCATGGGCCGCGCGGCGGCCTTCTATCCCAGCCCCGCCGGTGCGACCGAGTCCCTGCTGCCCCTGGAAGTCTGGGACGAGGTCCGTTCGGCCAATCCGATGCTCGCGGCCATGACGCCGGACGTGGAAGCGCTGCTGGTCCGCCGTTCGAGGTCGGACAGCGAGTGCTACATCGTGCCCATCGATCGCTGCTACGAGCTGGTCGGTCTCATCCGGCAGTGGTGGAAGGGCTTCGATGGCGGCGAAGAGGCGCATCGCGCCATCGATGGGTTCTTCGCGCGGTTGCGTGAGGAGAGCGACCGACCCCGGCCGGCGGTCCGGGCGTGACCCGTCAGATGCGCGCCTCATGAGTGACCTGACCTTCGCCGTGGTCGGCGCGCGCGCCGAGCCGTACGCCGTGGCGCCCACGCTCATGCTGCGCCTGGCCGTCGCCGCGCGCAGTGGCGAGCCGATCCAGGCCATCGCGCTGCGCACCCAGATCATGATCGAGCCGCGCCGCCGCCATTACACAGCTGCCGAGGAATCGCGTCTCCTGGAGCTTTTCGGGGAACCGCAGCGCTGGGGCGACACGCTCCAGACGATGCTGTGGACCCATTCGTCGCTCGTCGTGCCCGCCTTCCAAGAGCGCGTCGAGGTGGATCTGCCCCTGGCTTGCACCTACGACTTCGAGGTGGCCTCCTCCAAGTTCTTCCATGCACTGGAAGACGGCGGGATCCCGCTGCTGCTCCTGTTCAGCGGCACGGTCTTCGCGCGGGGACCGGGCGGCCTGCGGGTCGATCAGGTGCCTTGGCACGAGGAGGCTTCGTACCTCTTGCCGGTGAGCGTCTGGCGCGACTTGATGAACCAGTACTTCCCGGGCAGTGCCTGGATCAGGATGCGCAGCGAGACCTTCGATGCGCTGCACGCATTTCGCGGCCAGAACGCGCTGCCCAGCTGGGACCAGACCATCGAGGAGCTGCTCCAGCGCGCCGGCGAGAGGAGGCTGGCGTGACCCTCGAGGAAGCCCGCGCGAACCCCGACGAAGGCGTCCTGGGCTTCGAGGTGGCCGAGCGGGTCGCCGACGCGGTGCTCTTCGAGGGCTACCTGCTTTATCCCTATCGTGCCTCCTCCTCCAAGAACCAGGTGCGCTGGCAGTTCGGCGTCGTCGCGCCACGCGGCCACGTCGAGGCTGGTGGCTCGGAGACGTGGCAGATGCAGACCGAGTGCCTGGTCGAGCCCAGCCACGATGCACCGACCCTGCGAGTCCGCGTGCGGTTCCTGCACCTCCAGGCCCGGACCGTCGAGAAGGCGCTCGACCCCGCCGGCGAGGGCTTCGAACCGGCCGACTCGCTGGAAGTGAAGGGCGAGCAGATCCTGCCCTGGGAGGAGGCGGTCGAGGAGCGCATCGACCTGCCAGTCATGGACTTGTGTTCACTGGTCGATGCGGCGCGCTCATTCCCGCTGGAGGTTTCCGGCGGCCGCGACATCGAGCTCGTCAGCGACGCCGCCGAAGCCATCATCGGGCGGATCGTGCGCACCCGCTGGCCCGTCGCCGGGGTCGTGCAAATGGAGGCCGAGGAGGTCGACGGCTTCCTCCGCGTGCGCATCCGCATCGAGAACCTGAGTCCCTTGAGCGAGGCGGACGCACCGGGTCGTGATGCGGCCCTTCGCTGCTCCCTGCTCAGCGCGCATACGCTGCTGGCCATACGTGGCGGCAGCTTCGTGTCGCTCCTGGACACGCCGCCGGAAGCTGGTCGAGCCGTGGGCCTGCTGGCCAACCGACACACCTTTCCGGTGCTGGTCGGCGAGCCGGATCAGCGGGACGTGATGCTCTCCTCGCCCATCATCCTCTACGACCATCCGCAGATCGCGCCCGAGAGCCCGGGCGACCTCTTCGACTCCACGGAGATAGACGAGATCCTGACGCTGCGCATCTTGACCTTGACCGACGAGGAGAAGCGCGAGGCGCGCGCCACGGACGAGCGCGCCCGGCGGATCCTGGACCGCAGCGAGGCCATCCCGCCGGAGATCTTCGAGCGCCTGCACGGCGCCGTGCGCTCGATGGGCGCGAGGTCGGACGCTGCGGCGGACACGTCCGAGCGCGCGACCGTCACGCCCCTCATGCTGAGATCGGATCCCTTCGCCCCGGGAGCCGATCCCTTTACGCCGGGAGCGGATCCCTTCGCGCTGGAGTCGCTTCCCGACGCCCCGTACTGGGAGCCCGAGGCGCGCGTCGCACCGGATGTGGCCAGCGTGCTCATCGCGGGCTGCCCCGTCGCCAAGGGTTCGCGCGTCGTGCTGCGGCCGGGGCCGCGCGGCGACTCCATGGACATGTTCCTGCGCGGCAAGGAGGCTCGCGTGGAGGCCGTCTTCGAGAGCGTGGACGATGAGATCTTCGTGGCCGTCACGGTAGGTGATGACCCGGCCGGTGACCTCCACAGCTGGTATGGGCGCTACTTCTACTTCCGTCCCACGGAGCTGGAGCCGCTCGATGCGGTCGGGGGTGGCGGCCGATGACGCCGCACGTGCTCATCGCGGGCGTGGGCAACATCTTCCTGGGCGATGATGGCTTCGGTTCGGAGGTGGCCTCGCAGCTCGCGCGTGAGGAGCTGCCAGAGTGGGCCAAGGCCGCCGACTTCGGCATTCGCGGCATCCACCTCGCGTATGAGCTTCTGGAAGGGTACGAGACCCTCATCCTCATCGACGCCCTGCCGCGCGGCGAGGAGCCAGGTACCGTTTCCATCGTGGAGCGGCTCTCCGACCAGGCCACCGGCATCCAGCCGGATGCCCATAGCATGGACCCGCGTACGGTCTTCGCGTACCTGGAGTCGATGGGCGGACCCGTGCCGCGAACGCTCATCGTGGGCTGCGAGCCACTAAGCACGGACGAGGAGATCGGTCTCAGTGAGCCGGTCAGCCGAGCCGTGCCGGAGGCGGTCCGGCTTATCCATGGCTTACTCGCGGATGAAGCCACGGCGACGCGGAAGGGCAGCGAGCCCGTGCCGGTCGCCAGCAGTAAAGGAGGAACGTGATGCTCGGACGGATCGCCATCGTGGGTTGGGGCCTCGTTTTGGGGGCAGGCATCACCGTGGGACTGGCGCTGCTCATCCCGTCGCTGCCGGATCTATCGCGCTACATGCGCATGCGCCAGATGTGACGGTCTGCTGGCACCGCGCTCGCTGATGCGACGCACATAGGGGGGACTTCCATGCACGAAGTGGGACTCGCAGAGGATCTCATCGCGGCGGCACTCCGCCGCTCCGCCGGCCGTCGGGTGGTGCGCGCCAAGGTCCATGTCGGCACGCGCCATCGGGTCGATCAGGCGTCCATGGAACAGGCCTTTGCGATGGTCGCTCAGGGCACGGACCTTGAGGGCGCGGCGCTGGAGATGGTGGTCGTCCCGGCGACCAGCACCTGCCGCGCGTGCGGTACCCGCATCCAGGCACCCGACCTGGTGATGTCCTGCACCGGCTGCGGCGGGCTGGATCTCACGCTCTCGGGTGGAGATGAGCTGATGCTCGAGTCGATCGAGCTTGCGCCGTCCGCCCAGAGCCGCGCGAGCTGAGGCGGGCGCATGTGCCTCGGTATCCCGGG
>JBBJNS010000164.1:0-3967 GCA_037720745.1 Candidatus Limnocylindrales bacterium | reverse complement strand
CCGATGCCGGTCCTCTCGGCGATCTTCGACATCGTCACGGCCCGCAGCCCGTGCTCGGCCACCAGCTTCGCCGTGGTGTCCAGCGTAGCGTCGATGACCGCACGGCGGTGCGCCTCGATCGTTTCGTTCCATAGCCGTGGCACCCTCCCAATATACGCGATGGCCATTGTCGAGACAACATGACTGGACAGAGACACAGTGTCTCGCTAAACTGGCGCTGTCTGAAACGTCACGAACCACGCGCGACAGGAGGTCACGAACATGGCTGATCGGCCGCCCTTTCCGGAACCGACCACCAACACCCCACGCTGGGTGAAGGTGTTCGGCGTCATCGGCATCATCGTGGTCCTGCTGCTTGTCGGCGTGATGCTCCTTGGCGGTGGGAGTGGTCACGGGCCTGATCGCCACGGAGCGTCCGGCGGCGCTGACGGGCCGGCCGGCGCGGCTGAGACGGGCCTTACGCTCGAGTACTGAGGCGGGTTCCCATCGAGGTGCAAGCCGTGACCATGCCACCCCGCCTGCGCAAGCTCGTGCTCACTGCCCATATCACTTCCACGGTCGGCTGGCTCGGCGCGGCGGCTGGCTTCCTGGCCCTCGCCGTCGCCGGCCTGACCAGTCAGGATCCCCAGATGGTGCGTGCCGTCTATCTCGCGGCGGAGCCGATCACCTCGTTCGTCATCGTGCCTTTGGCTTTCGCCTCGCTGGTGATCGGGGTCGTCCAGTCATTGGGAACGCCGTGGGGCTTGTTCCGGCACTACTGGGTCCTCTTCAAGCTCCTGATAACCATCTTCGCCATCATCATCCTGCTGCAGGAGGCGCGGACCGTGAGCGTCTTCGCAGCCCGGGCGGCTGAGATGGACTTTGTCGACCCTCGCGGGCTGGAGAGCTATGTCCTCCACTCGGGCCTTGGAGTGCTGGTGTTGCTCGTGCCCACGGTCCTGTCGGTGTACAAGCCGCGGGGCAGGACCCCGTGGACGCGGTGGTAGCGCCCGCGACCGCCACCGCGGTGCGCTACTCTGCCGGTCGCATCGCGTGAAGGGGCGGGAGAGACGAGGCGGCGGGTGAGCTGCGAGGCTCAGCGATGATCTGCGAATACTGCGGCCTGGAGACGGCGGAGGCGCCCTTCTGTATCCGTTGCGGTCATCGGCAGCACGAAGCGCTGGTGCCCCCGGCGAAGCGTCGCTACAGCGCTGACCCGGACGAGACGGCGTTCTCCTTCCACGTCACCTCGACGCTGTTCCCGCAACTGCCTCGCGACGACCTGGCCGCCTTTCGGCTGATCCTGTTGCTGGGCATCGGGGCGGTCGTGACGCTGGCCGTGCTGGGTCTCTTCCCGGTCGCCGTCGTGGCTGCTGCCGCCCTGGTGCCGCTGGTGATGGTGACCTACCTCTACGACGTCGACCTGTACGAGGACGAGCCTCTCCGCGTCTATGCCCTGACGCTGGCCTGGGGGACGGCGGCCGGTGCGGCGATGGGCCTCTTCCTGCGTGCCACCGTCGAATCCGATCCGCTGGGTCCGGGACCCGACGCCACCTTCATCGTCCTGCGTGGCGTGGCCGTGCCGCTCCTGTCGGTGGCGCTGATGCTGGTCGGGCCGCTGGTCCTGCTGCCCTACCGGCGCTTCAACGATGTGCTCGATGGTGCGTCCTTTGGGGCGACCTCCGCGGTGGCCTTCGTGGGGGCGCAGGTCGTCGCCCAGTCGATCGACCTCTTCGGTGCGGGTCTGCGGCCGGGCGGCGATTCCCTCCTCTGGATCGCGCGCTTGCTGACGCACGGCGTGGCGCTGCCGCTGGTGGCTGCTGGTGCGGTCGGCGCGATCTGCGGCGCGCTCTGGCTGCGTTACCGGGCGCCGGTGCGCGATCGAACGCGCCTGGGACCCTTGGGCGCGCCGGTGGTGGCGTTTCTGGCGGGAGCCTCTCTGTTCGTGGCAGCCACGCTGGCCTTGCTGCTCCTCCGAGAGATCCTGGCACTGGTGGTCGTGACCGCGCTGGCGCTGGTGGCGCTGATCTGGCTGCGCATGGTCATCCATCTGGGGCTCCTTCAGGAGTCGATGGAGATCCCTGTCGGCGACGCGATCGTATGCACCAACTGCCACCACACCACCCTGACGCATACGTTCTGTGGCAACTGCGGGGTGGCACTCCGCGCATTGCCCAAGGATGCCCGACGTCCTGGCGCGGTCACGCCGGCCGGACCATGACCAGGCCGAGTCCGCCGCCGAGCTACTGGTCCCAGCCGCCTCGGGGCAACGCCCGCGCCGCGATGTCGGGGCCCAAGCTCCTGGTCATCTTCGCTGCGGTCTTTGCGCTGATCGTGATCGTCGCGATGGTCCTGGTGTCGGCTGTCGCACCCACGCCGCCGCCACCCAGCTGCCTGCCCGGCGAGGTCTGCGGCGGCCCGCCGGCGACGCCGCCGGCCATCAGCGGGGACCGGACGCCCTACCCGACCGATCCGGCCAGCCCTGCGCCAAGTCCCCTGCCCACGCCCGCTCCTACGACGGCCCCGACCCCGCCTCCGACGACAGCGGAGCTGCCTGCACCGATCGTGGTCGATCCTGCGGTCCCGGCCCTTCGGGTGTGGCCGGTGCACGCCGGCCCGAATGGCTCTTATCAGCTGTTTTATCCGCCCTTCCTGTCGCCGGACGTGCGGGCGGACGGTTCGGTCATCTTCGGGGCTGCAATCCCGGCGCAGGATGTCGAGGTACATATAAGGGTGAACGCGGCGCCCGCCTCAGCGTCACCCAACGACCTCTTGGAGCAGATGGTCGAAGCCGCCCGCGGTCGCATCTCATCGATGGTGGTGGACGACGGGCCGGAGTCGCGCATCCATCGGCCTTCCATCGGCCACTTGCCGGCCATCGTCCGGACGTATCGGGGCGACCTTGGGTCGGCCGGTTCGGTGCGTCCCGTGGCACTCGTCGTGATGACGGCCACGGACGGCCGAACGACCGTCGCTATCAACGTGTTGGTCGTCGATCCGGATGCCGTCTTCCCGGGCGCCGAGAAGCGCTGGTTCCGCTTGGCGGGCAGCATCATCGACCCCATCCTCAAGCGCTTCGAGTGGGGCAGCGGGACATGACACCCAGGTGGCCCCGCCGGCTCGGAGCCGCAGCATCTACGGGCGTTCTCTTGACGGCCATCGTACTTCTCGCGGCGTGGCTGCCAGCGGCCGGACCAGGCGATCCAGCGGTGCAGGAGCAGGAGGTCACCATGCGGCTCGGTCCCAGCGATCCGGACGAGGTGGTCGACTTCCAGGTCGTCCTTCGCCAGCCCGGCCGGGCGGAGCTCGAGGCCTTCTTGACCGAGGTGGCTGACCCAGGCTCGCTCGAATACCACCGCTACCTGAGCCCCCAAGCCTTCGCGGAGCGCTTCGGGTTGCCGGAGGCGGACATCGAGTCGGTCGTGGCGTGGCTGGCGGCGGCTGGGCTGGAGATCGTCCGGGGTGATGCGGGTCGCACCTTCCTGGCAGGCCGCGGCCGAGTGGCCGACGTCAACGCCCTGTTCCAGATCGAGCTGGTCGATCACCTGGATCCGGAGCTCGGCCGCTATCACGTGCCCGACTCGGAGCCGCTCGTGCCCGCGGAGCTCCAGGACTCCGTGCTGGGCATCGCCGGGCTGGACACCTCGCCTAATGTCCGCCCCATGTACGTCCCGCCGGTATTCGCGGACGTGCCCATGGGGGAGCTGTTGCCGCGTGCCGGGGCGCTGGCCTACGACTATGCGCCGCTCCACGACGCGGGCTTAACGGGGGAGGGACAGACCATCGCTCTCGTATCATTCGACACGTTCCTGGGCAGCGACGTGGCGGCCTTCGACGCGGCAGTGGGCATCACCGGGCCGCCCGTCGAGCGCCGTCCCGTGCCCGAGGACTACGTGCCGGTGCTGGGCGAGGGCAGCGTCGAGGTGAACCTGGACATCGACGTCATCCGCTCCATCGCACCGGCCGCCCAGATCATCGACTACGAGGT
>JBBJNS010000163.1:0-3970 GCA_037720745.1 Candidatus Limnocylindrales bacterium | reverse complement strand
CCACATGCGCCACGTGGCTGAACAGCTCGGCCACAAGAACCCGGCCATCACGGCGAGGGTCTACGCGCACGTCACCCCGGAAGCTCAGCGAGAGGCCGTCAAGCTGCTCAACAGACGGTCCGGGGCGCGATAGTGTCACGTATCGTCTCTCGCGAGGCCCGAGAACGTGCTCAGGAGCATCGGATTGTGGTTCCGAAGGTTACGGGTTCGACCCCCGTAGGCCACCCCAGCTTTCCTCTCGGCGACCGTGCCGGACCGTGCCACGGAATGACTCCGTCAGCCGAGTTAGGGTCCCGGTGACAAGATGCACTTCGGAAACGAGATGACCAGACGTTGGGATCGCTGCCGGGTCTGTGGCGTGCCCGTCGAGGGCGCTGACGCGTCCGAGCACATGCGGGGGAACCAGCGTCACGGATAGCGGAGAGAAGGAGTCGTGGGACGAGACCACCGGACCATCCCCGCTCGGAGCTTGCCTCTGAGCCTGCTGTGGCTGGCCGTGGTCGCACTCGGTTGCGGGAGCCCGACCAGCAGACACCGCCGCCAACGTCCAGATCGTCGTGAACGACCAGCGCGTGAGCCTGGAACGGATCACCGCTCAGGACGGTTGGACGTGGACGCAGCGTGACCCCGACGCAGTGAGCATCGAGTTCGTGAACGGGCAAGGCGACCTCGTCGAGTTCGATGCCCGCACGGACGACGGCAGGCTGGAGGTCGAGGTCGAGACACGCTGGCGTCCCATCCTCGACGACGCCCTGGAGTAGCTGCTTCATCCCCCCGCATCCTGCGTGCGAGGCGATCCACGGTGATGCTGCTGTCGTCACCGCCGCGGCCGGTCGAACGCCTGGATGGACGCCCCGTCGACCACGCCGCCGGCCACCTCGAGCAGGGCCCAGGTGAACCCCGGCTGTCGGCGCTTGTCGGTCGGGGAGCCCGGGTTGACCAACCACCCGCCGTCAGGCAGGCGTTGGACGAGCGGGATATGACTGTGGCCGAAGAGGATGGCCGCCAGTCCCGCTTCATCGGCGAAGGCGCGCAGGGCGCGCTGTGGCGTGGTGCGGCCCGGTCCGATGTCGCCATGAGTCAGCCCCAGGCGCACCCCCTGGACCGTCACGACCTTGCGCCGGCCCAGCCGCGCCACGAGCTCGGGCGGGTCGTTGTTGCCGGCCACTCCGTCGGTGGGCGCGATCTCGGCCAGGAGGTCAAGCACGAAGGGCTGCGTCCAGTCGCCCAGATGCAGGATCTGCCCTACGCGGGCCTCCCGGAGTCCATCGATCAGGGCCTGCGGCAGGCTCAGTCCGAACCGCGGCAGGTGCGTGTCGGAGATGACGCCGATGCGCAGCGAGGTCTCAGCGCCGGCCGGTGGGTGCCACCAGGGCGAGCAGGAAACGGACGATCACCGCACCGATGAAGGCCACCGCCACGGCCGCCAGGAAGCCTACGGTCTGGTCCACGTCCAGGAATTCACGGGCGAGGTATCCACCCAGCACGCCGCCCAGCACGCCGATGAGCAGGTTAGGCAAGCACCCACGAGCGGTCCGATCGCCGAAGACGACGCCGGACAGAGCGCCGGCCACGAGGCCGACCACGATCCAGCCGATGAGATCCATCTGGGGCACGGTGGTGACACCTCCTGGCCCGCAACCGTAGCAGAGGATCCACCTTCACCGGAGATCCCACTCCGACTCAGCTAAGGAGCGCTGCTCCGTGTTCCCGCCGGGCGGAAGGGATCGAGACGGACGAACGTCGCGCCATGCTGCGCATCAGGAAGTACGCACCCCCGATGCCGATCAGCACGTCGCCGATGGAGAAGACGTTGGCGAAGGGGATCGGCCGGGGCAGCACCATGATGTCCCCCAGATAGGGGAAGGCAGCGCCTGATCCGGCCACGACAGAGTTGCTGAAGACGTCGGCAGGGAGGCTCGCCTGTCCCAGCAGGGCCATCACGGCGGCCGGATCGGCCGGCATCTGCCCGCCGTTGGCGACGATGGCCACCAGGTTCAGGCTGGCGCCGATGGCGATGAGCGCGAAGCCGGGGAGGGTGAGATTGCGCAGAAGCGCGCCCAGGACCGCCAGCGTGGAGACGACGTAGAGGGCGGGACCGGCATCTCCGACTCGCGCGCCGAGCGGCTCGCTGAAGAGCAGTGCCTGGAAGGCCAGACCGCCCAGCGCCACGGGCCACCAGAGGAAGCGAGCGTCGCCAAGATGCGTGAGGTGACCGCCGCGGGCCAGCCCGATGAGGACGCCGGCGAGCAGGAAGTAGAGCAACAACATCGTGGGTCAGCGGCTCCGCTCTTCCGGTAAGGCGCGTCGGAGGGACGCGCCGTTCGGTCGATCGCGATCGTGCTCGGGTGCCCGTCCGAGGATCAGCCGGGCGTGGCCGCGTATCGAAGGTCTAGATGTTCCAGCGGAACGGGGCGGCGAGCACCAGCACGAACGAAGACAGGACGACGAGTCGGAATGAGACGGAGGTCAGGCGGGCCATCGGGATTCTCCAGTGGGCTGTGGGGGCGGCGGGGCGGGTCCGTCCCGGTAGGAGGATGCTAGTGGCGCGGCAGTGACGACTCTATGGTCCGGTCGTACTACGAGCAGCCGCCAGATGCCCGCTCCGATGCGCCGCCGGGCGGTGAGCTGCGACCCAGCCTCGGCCGCTGCCATACTCGATCGATGGAGGACGCGCACCTCATCGAGCGGACGGTCGAGCGTCAGGTGGTGCTGGAGGGTGACTACCTCACGTTCCGGGTGGACACCGTGGAGGACGCCGACGGCCGACGTCATCGCCGCGAGCTCGTGATCCATCCGGGCGCCGTGGCCATCGTGGCGCTGGTGGACGGCGACGTGCTGCTGGTCCGGCAGTTCCGCGCGGCCGTGGGGCGTGTCTGCCTGGAGCTGCCGGCCGGCACGCTCGATCGCGCCGCGGACGGGACCGTGGAGGGTCCTGACCTGGCGGCCCCGCGCGAGCTGAGCGAGGAGACCGGCTACGCCGCCAGCGAGTGGCGCCACCTGGGCCGCTTCTTCACCGCTCCTGGTTTCGCGACGGAGGACATGCACCTCTACCTGGCGACCGGCCTCACGCCCGTGGCGGACTACGCCGGGCCCGCGGAGGACGAGCGGCTGGATCTGGTACGTATCCCCTGGCAGCGCGCCGTGGCCATGGCCGAGGAGGGCCTCATCGATGATGCCAAGTCGCTGGTCGGCCTCTTCTGGCTGGACCGCCTGGCGGCGCGCGGCGACCTGCCGGATGAGGCGCGCGAGGCCGGCCGGTCCTAGAACCACGAGATCGTCGCGCGCAGCGTGAAGTCCTGTTCCGCGAACTCCTGCTGGTTGCTCAGCCGGATGCGGTACGAGTCGGCAGCGGTCTGCGCATCGAAGGCGAACCCGCCCCCTTCGCCGGACTCGTCCATGATCGTCCCGCCATCGGACGCGCTGAGGAGCAGACGATACGGAGCCGAACCGCCAGTCCACTCAGCGTCCATAGCCAAGCTGCAGCAACCGATCCGGACTTCTGCCAGGAAGCCGTTGTAGGCATCGAAGGCCGTGCCCTGGAACCGGAACCCGTCGATGGTCACGGAAGGCTGCACGGAGGGGAACGCAAGGGCCAGGTCGACCAAGCCGCCCGCTCCCTCGGCACCGGTCAGGGTGACCGTCCAGGTCGTCTGGGCAGTGCTTGCCGCGGACGTGATGGTGACCTCGGATGACGACTCCTGGCACTGCTGAGCGGTCTCGCTACCGGGCGCGCCGCGACCCAGGCACAGTCGGATGCCGTCCGGGCCACCGACCTCTGCCGAGGCCTCCACGATGCCGGCCGCGTCAGTGGTGAAGGTGAAGACCCGCTCCCGACTGGCATCGGCTGCCGGACCGTCGACACCCACGCTCAGGAACGTGACCGACGCCGCGCCGGCAGGCGGTCCGGCACTCGCCGTGGGCACGGGCTCGGGGGTCGCCGTGGGACTTGGCGACGGTGAGGGGCTGG
>JBBJNS010000162.1:0-3984 GCA_037720745.1 Candidatus Limnocylindrales bacterium | reverse complement strand
CCAGGGGGGTCGCTTCGGGCGGGCCAAGGGGTCGCTGGGATGAGGTGTCGGATGCGACCGCCGACGGTTCGGCGGCCGGCGTCGTCGGGTTCGAGCCGACGCCCGTGGAGCAGGCAGAGGCGCCCAAGACGGCCACCAGGGCCAGGATCGGGAGCGGTGAGCGAACTGTTCGGATCATGGAAACCTCGGGATGTTCGGTTTGCTCAGGCCGCCGCGTCGAGGGCTGCCCGAAGGTCGATGGCACCGGTGAAGAGGGCTTCGCCCAGGATCACTCCGTGGACGCCGGCATCCCGCAATCGAGAGAGCACGAGCGGGTCAGTGACCCCACCGGCTACCAGCACCTCTCCGTCAACGGTACGGCACAGTCGGCCGAGCTGCTCCAAGTCGGGGGCGGCCCCGCCGTGGGAGAGCACGAAGCGGCGCACGCCCGCCGAGGCGAGCTCAGCCACCAGCTCCTCCAGGGTGGGCGGCATGAAGCGCTTCCAGGGGTACTCCGCGAGACGCTCCGGTCGAGCGTCCAGGCCCACCGCCAGCCAGTCACCGGCGGCGCGCACGCAGGCCGCCAGCGCCTCGTTGGACTCGGCCGCGATCCAGAGAGGGATCACCACGCGCGTCGCGCCGGCGGCGAAGGCCAGCTCGATCTGCTCCGGCCCGTCCACGCCGCCCGCCAGCTGGAGGGGCGTGGCCACGGCGCGTGCCACTGCCTGGACCGCCTCGGTATTGGCCGGACGGCCCTGCCGCGCCCCGTCAAGGTCCACCAAGTGGATGAGCGGCGCCCCCGCCTCCACGAAGTGACGGCAGATGCGGTCGGGTCGATCGGTGGGCGTGCCCGTCCCGGTCGCGGCGCCCGGCCAGAAAACGAGCCGCGATCGTCCGGCCTGGAGATCCAGGCTGGGGATGACCTGCATCAGCTCAGGCAGCGCCGCCGGGGAGCGTCGGGCCGCCGCCCTCGCCGGCCAGCAGTCGCCGATGGAAGCTGATGGGCAGGCTGCCGGAGTAGAGCAATGCGTCGTGGAAGCGGCCCAGCGAGAAGTCAGCGCCCAGCCGGGCCTTCTCATCGTCGCGCAACCGCAGCAGCAGGACCTTGCCCAGCAGGTAGCTGAGCTGGTAGGTCGGTGTGTAGGTGTAGCGGTGAACCTCGGCCGTGGCATTCGGCCGCTCGAAGCCGGTGTGCTGGATCAGGAAGTCGATGGCCTCGTCGACGCCGATCTCGCCGCGATGAAGCCGGATGTCCAGGATGATGCGGCAGGCTCGCCAGATCGCGTCGGTGTACATGATCACGCGATGCTGCGGCGTGGCGTCGAAGCCCTGCTCGCGCATCATCTGTTCGCAGTACATGCCCCAGCCCTCGACGAATTCCGGAGCATCGACCATCAGGCGCGCCAGGCTCGGGTGACGCATGGCCGCCGAGAGCTGGTGGTGGTGGCCCGGGTAGGCCTCGTGGATGCTGGTGTTGCTGATCGAGGCGCGGTTGTGCTCGCGCATGGCGCCCGGATCGTCATCCACTGAGGGCGTGACGATGTACAGGCCGCGCGGATCGGCGTCGAACTTAGCGGGCGAGAAGTAGGCCGCGAAGGGCATCACGCGGCGTAAGTACTCCGGCGTGGGGATGACCGACAGCGTCTCGCCCGCGGGCAGGGCGCCCAGGTCGTGCTCGGCCACGAAGTCCCGGGCTCGGAACATGACCTCCCGGTACGCCTCCAGGGCTTCCTCGAAGGTGGCCGGGTGATCGCGCTTGATGCGATCGAGCACCTCTGCTTCTAAGGCGTCGGGATCAACTTCGCGCGCGGCCGCTCGACGTCCCTCGTGGTTGAGCGCCAACTGCTCGTGTCCGATCTCCAGGATCTCGTCCGTGGTCAGGCCGTCGAAGGCGCGCAGGGAGATCAACTCGTCATAGGCTTCTGACCCCAGCGCGAAGTCATCGACCGAACGACCCACGACTTCTCGCAGCCAGCCGGAGTACTGCTCCAGTGCATCCTTGGCGCCGGCCGCGGCCGACTCCAGGCGGCGCTGCTCCGCAGAGTCTTCGCCCAGTTCGCCGCGACCGGCGCTGATGACCTCGTCGAAGAGCGAGGGCAGCGAGCCGGCGGCATCCAGCTCGAGCTCGTTCCAGAGGCGGACGGGGCGATCCCCGAGGCGGCTCTTGGACTGCTCGATGGCGGCGGGGGTCGCCTCCAGGCGGCTGGTCATGGACTCCAGCCGTTCGGCGAGGGGCGCGAACTCTCGGGCGAAGAGCAAGAACAGCCCATCGCCCACCTCGTCGGTGGCGCTTGCCCGCCGCTCCCAGAGGCGGTGGGTGTCGGCATCGAAGATGGAACGCCGCGCGGAGAGCAGCGAGAGGTCGCGCTCGAAGGAACCGACGGGTGACATGTCGGTCGCATCGAGGGCTTCGACGTCGCTCAGGAACCGGCGCTCGGCCGCGAGTTCCCGAAGTACGCCGTCGCGCGACAGGTCGGCCAGGCGAGCGTCGGCGGTATGGATGCCCAGGTACGTGCCGAAGGTGGGAAAGGAGTGCAGGTATCGCTCGAATCGGCCACGCACGAGGTCCTCGTGACGGCGATCCGTCTCCGACAAATCGGTGGGCAAGGGCGGCAGGATGGCGGACAGGTCGGACACGGCGACGGACTCCTTGGTTGTCAGGGCGGCGGGGTCAGGGCGGCGGGTCAGGGCGGCGGGTCGGGCGGTTCTCAGCCCCCGACGGGAACCGTTTCGTTGGTGATGGCGGGCGGGATGGCGCGACGGGCGGAGTGCAGGACCCGCTCGATGTCGGCGGCCTCGATCCCATAGTGCGTCACGGCACGCACCTGGCCGTGAGGGTACTCGACCAGCAGGACGCCGTCCTGCGCCAGCGCAGCCAGGAAAGCCGCCCGAGATGACTTGTCGCCGACGCGGAAGATCACGAAGTTGGTGCGCACTCGGGCGGGATCCAGGCCGCTGATGCCGGGCAGCTCCGCCATTCCCTCGGCCAGCGTGCGAGCGTTCTGGTGGTCTTCGGCGAGTCGCTCGATCATGCCCGTCGGGCCGTCGCGCAGGGCGATGAGTCCGGGTGCCGCGAGCACGCCCACCTGACGCATGCCGCCGCCCAGCAGCTTTCGTGCTCGTCGTGCGCGCCAGATGAAGTCACGTCTCCCGACCACCACCGAGCCGACGGGGCAGGCCAGGCCCTTGGACAGGCAGAAGGTGGCCGAGTCGGCCGGCGCAAGCAGCTCGCGAACGGTCGTGCCCAGCGCGACCGCGGCGTTGAAGATGCGCGCCGCGTCGACGTGAAGTGGCACCTCCAGTTCGCGCGCCACAGCGGCGACCTCGGCGGTGTGGGCCGCACTGAGGGGCTGGCCCATGGAGTGGCCGTGCGTGTTCTCCAGGCAGACCAGCGCCGTGATGGGTTCATGGGGGTCGCCCGGGTCTCGGACGGCATCGCGGATGGCGGCCGGGTCCATGGTGCCGTCCTCGCGCGCGGGCACGGTGCGCGTCGATGCGCCGACCACCACCGCGTGACCGGCAGCCTCGTCATAGACGATGTGCGACTCCGACTCGGTGATGATCTCGCCGCCGCGCGGCACGTGGGCCATCTGGCTGACCAGGTTGCCCATCGTGCCGCTGGGCACGAAGAGCGCCGCTTCCTTGCCGGTCAGCTCCGCGGCGCGCTGCTCGAGGGCGATGACCGTCGGGTCGTCGCCGAAGACGTCGTCGCCCAGCTCTGCCTCGGCCATGGCGCGGCGCATCTCCGGCGAGGGGTGGGTGACGGTGTCGGAGCGCAGGTCGATGAGGCGGTCGGGCATGGGCCGCCGAGTATAGGTCGAGCGGCGGGCCAGCCCGGCGCGGCGATCGGAGCGGCCGCCTCGCTCTGTCGACGCCCGACTCGTGACAGGACGTCGCAACAGGCCAGGAGGCAGACACTCACGGGCTCGCCTGCTATCCTGCCCCTCCGCGGACCCGTGGTGTAGCGGCCCAACATGCCAGCCTGTCACGCTGGAGATCGCCGGT
>JBBJNS010000047.1:0-14554 GCA_037720745.1 Candidatus Limnocylindrales bacterium | reverse complement strand
TGCGCAAGAACGTGCTGGCCAAGTGCTACGGTGGCGACATCTCGCGCAAGCGCAAGCTGCTCGAGAAGCAGAAGGAGGGCAAGCAGCGGATGAAGCGGGTAGGCTCCGTGGAGATCCCTCAGGAGGCGTTCCTGGCGGTCCTGCGCACCGGGGGGACCGGCTGATGGAGGACTCCATCCGCTTCCTGTTACTCATCGCCTTCGTCGGCCTGCTGCTGCTCCTGCGCTTCGACGCGCTTCGCTTCGGAACGGCGGAGTACGACGACGAACGGGCTCGAGGTGGCCTGCGCATCTGGTTCCGCCGGCTGGCCTGGTACCTGATGGGCGCGGTACTGGTACTAGCCGTGTACTTCATCCACCCTCTGCCCATCTCCGAGCTGCGCCTCGACCTGGGCACGGATCGCCAGGAAGCGATCGGCCTAGGGCTGATGTTCGGCGTCGGTGGGACATCGGTCGCCTTCGTCCTCGCGTGGTACCGCTACCGCCGTTTCCGGCTGCCGCCCGCTCGGCACTACCCCGGTGCGATCGTCAACTGCATCGGCACGAGCTTCCTGGACGAGGCGCTCTTTCGCGGCATCATCCTGGGTCTGACGTTGGCCTACGACTGGCCGCTGGAGCTGGCCATCGCCTTCCAGGCCGTGCTGTACGGGCTGGCCACTCGCTTGGGCGCGCCGGGCCGCAGCCGCGCCATGCTGGCCATCTCCATCGGGGTCGGTCTGGTGGCCGGCTTCCTGACGGTCCAGACGGCGGGCATCGGCGCCGCATTCGTGGGTCACGCCGTGACGCGCTTCGCCATCTTCATGGCCACGGGGCACGCGGGGCAGGTCCGGCCACGGGGCTACGAGCCCGAGGAGGAGCTGGGTCACTCGCTGCCGCCGGACGGTTGGGAGGTCGTGGTCGACCCGCACATCGCGCCCGATGTGCGGGCAAATCCGGGCAGGTTGCGCCAGGTACGGCCCGGCTGACGCCTGCCAAGGTGCATCCTCGACCGCCGCTCGCGCTCTACATCCACGTCCCGTTCTGCCTCTCGCTGTGCCCCTACTGCGACTTCGTGGTCTACAGCGGCCGAGACGCGCGCGGCTCGAGCAGCCAGGCAGGGGCCTTCGTGGCGGCGATGCTGGTGGAACTCGGGATGCGTGCTGACGTGCTGGACGCGCGCTTCGGTTCGGCGCGGCCGGCCCTGACCAGCGTGTACCTGGGCGGCGGCACGCCGTCGCTCCTCTCTGCCTCCGTCATCGGTGAGCTGCTGGAGCGGGTCGATGGGCGGCTCGGCATCGCGACCGGCGCGGAAGTGACCATGGAGGCTAACCCCGGTGCCGCCGATCGCGGCGACCTGGCCGCCTTTCGAGCGGCCGGTGTGGACCGGCTGAGTCTGGGCGCGCAGAGCCTCGACCCCCTGGAGCTCAGGCGGCTGGGCCGCCGTCATGGCTCGGCTGACGTCGTCGACGCGATGGCGGCGGCTCAGGCGGCGGGCTTCGACGATGTCTCGCTGGATCTGCTCTACGACATCCCTGGCCAGACGCTCGCGTCGTGGCAGGCGACCCTGGCTGGGGTCGTGTCCCTGGCGCCTGACCACATCTCTGCCTACGCGTTGACCTTGGACGACCCGGAGGCCGAGTCCCTGACCGGTCCGGCCGGTGATCACCTGCCACTCCGTGCCGGAGCGCGAGCCTGGCGCGGCCGCGCACGCCGCGAGCAGGATGAGGACAGAGCGGCGGAGCTGTACGGCGTGGCACGGACGCGACTCGCGGCGGCCGGATACGAGGGCTACGAGCTGTCGAACTGGGCGCGGCGGGGCCACGAATGCCGGCACAACCTGGCCTATTGGCAGCGGGAGCCCTACGAAGCGGTCGGACCGGGCGCGCACGCCTTCGACGGTGCCCTGGAGCGGCGCTGGAACGCGGCGCGACTCGATGCGTACCTTGCCGCGCTGCTGCCGCAGGATGGGTCCGGCGCGGTGCTGCCGCCGGGTGGCACCGAGACCCTCGACGAGGCCACCGCCCGAGCTGAGCGCATCATCCTCGGCCTTCGGTTGACGAGGGGCGTTGATGTTGCCTTCCTGGAGGATCCGCTCATGGCAGCCGGTCTCCGGTGGGGAGTCGAAGCCGAGATCTTGGAGCACGAGGGCAGTCGGTTGCGGCTGTCGGAGCGCGGCCGCATGCTTAGCAATGAGGTCTTCCTGCGCCTCCTGCCGGACCAGTCGGCCCTCGCCGCGTGAGCGACGCCCGGTCCGCGAGTGTCCGCAAGCCTGCCCGCCTACGACCCGGCGACACGGTCGCGCTGGTCGCGCCGGCGACGCCATGGGAGAACCGCAGCGAGCTGCTGCGTGCCGTGGCCGGCGTGGAGAAGTGGGGTCTCACGGTCAAGCTGGGCGAGCATGTCAACGACCGCCACGCGTATCTGGCCGGTCGTGACGAGGACCGTGCGGCGGACCTCAACGCCGCCTTTGCCGACCCGGAGGTGCGGGCCATACTCTGCCTCCAGGGCGGCTATGGCTCGTCGCGCCTCATCAGGCTGCTCGACCGGGACGTCATCGCGGCCAACCCCAAGGCCCTATGCGGCTACTCCGACATCACCTCGCTCCACCTGGCGGTGGCGGCCTGGAGCGACACCATCACCTTCTACTCGAACGGCGCCAGCGGGGTCGGTGCGCATGAGACCTCCCAGTTCTCGCGCGGCACCATGCACCGCGCCCTGTTCAGTGACGAGGTCTACGGGCCGGTCCCACCCGACCCGGACGATCCCTGGGTCCGCACCATCACCGGCGGAACGACACAGGGGCGACTCACGGGCGGCTGCCTGACGCTCGTCCAGGCCACCCTGGGCACGGACATCGAGATCGATACCGAGGGGCGGATCCTCTACCTCGAGGATCTTGACCTACACGCCTACACCCTGGACACCGTGCTCACGCACCTGCGCAACGCGGGCAAGCTGGAGGCTGCCGCGGGCATCGTCATCGGTCAGATGAAGAACGTCGGGTGGCGCGAGGACTACGCCTCATTCATGCAGGACATGTCCATCGAGGATGTGCTGGAAGAGGTCATCGGGCCACTCGGCGTGCCCTGCATCTACGGGTTGCCCATCGGGCATGGCAAGCATCACGCCACGGTGCCCCACGGCGCGCAGGCGATCCTCGATGCGGACGCCGGCACGCTCACCGTGACCGACGTCGTGACGGCCGATCCGGCTGCCGAGTAGCGCGTCCGGGCGGCCGCAGGCGATACTGCGGCCATGTCACGACGCCAGCGCTACTCCCTCATCCTAGGCTTCGTACTGTCGCTGGGCCCTGGCACTACCGCTATGTGGGACGCGACACGGCGGCTGCCTTCCGAGAGCGACGCGTGACGCTGCGCCACTACCCGTGGGAGACGTGGGCGACGTGGGAAACGGCACCGTCCTGAGGCCCGGCCCCGTTCTCCTCCGGCATCTTCTGACTCTCGTCTCCGTCGGAGCCCTTGCCGCGGGGTGCGCGACGGCGCCAGCGCCGATGACACCATCGAGCGTCCCCTTGCCTTCGGATCCACCGTCCCTTGCGCCTTCCTCCAAGCCTCGACCGTCTGGTCCGACTCCGAGCTTCGATGTGTCACTGACACCGTCGGCTGCGCCGGTCGGTCCCTCCGCCGAGCCAACGCCGACGCCCACGGTGGATCGAACACCGACTCCCACGGGCGGCCCCCCGCCGACGGCTCTGGCAAGGCCCTTGCCCGAGTGCCGCTACGCCGATCGGGCCACACGTCACGCCGATCAGGACTCGTGGCGTATCACCCTGCTCGACCCTATCTATCGCCTGCCCGCCGAGTACGTGCCGGAGCGGCTGGTCTCGACCACTCGCGCCGGGCTCCAGGCGGGCTACGAGGTGCGGCCCGAGGTGGTCGACGATCTGCGCGCCATGGCCGAGGCGTCCCGCGCGGCCGACGCCGAGATCGCCGTGCGCTGGGCCTACCGCAGCTACGGAGAACAGGGTGGTGCCTTCGCCTATTGGACGCGCCAGGCGGGCCTCGAGCGCGCCCTGCGCTTCAGCGCGCGACCCGGACACTCGGAGCATCAGCTGGGCACGGCGCTTGACTTCCGCAGTGCGGACTCGCTCCGCGCGCCGTGGGACTACGACGATTGGGGCGACACGCCGGCCGGAACCTGGATGCGCCAGAACTCGTGGCGCTACGGCTTCGTCCTGAGCTATCCACGCGGCATGTCCGAGGAAACCTGCTACGACTACGAGCCCTGGCACTTTCGCTACGTGGGGCGCGAGCTGGCCGAAGCCGTGCATGAGAGCGGCCGCTCCCTGCGCCACTACCTCTGGGAGGACTTCGAGGCGCGTTGACACTCGACGCGCTCGACTGCTACCATTCCATCGACCAGTTAGCACTCCTCCCTAACGAGTGCTAACCACCACCCACTCGAGGCACCATGGCGCGCCGCAAGGACCGACCGGGCCCGCTCGAGCCTCGCTCCGAGGCCATCCTGCAGGCCATCATCGAGGAATACGTGGCCACCGCGGCGCCGGTCGGCAGCATGACGCTCGTGTCGCGTTATCGGCTGGGGGTCAGTCCGGCGACCGTACGCAATGTGATGGCTGAGCTGGAAGCCGCCGGCTACATCGGGCACCCGCATACCAGTGCCGGCCGTGTGCCCACCGACGCGGGCTATCGGCTCTATGTCGAGACGATCGCGGACGTGGTCGTGCTGGCGCCGGTCGAGCAGCTCATGATCCGCCACCAGTTCGGCCAGGTCGAGTTCGCCTCCGAGCAGTGGTTCCGCCTCGCCGCCGCCACGCTGGCCGGCGCCACGCATGTGGCGGGCCTGGCCACGCCGGCCAAGCCGATCGCCTGCCGCGTCCGGCGGGTGGACCTGCTGCCCAACGGCTCACGCACGGCCAGCCTGGTGCTGGTGCTTGCCGAGGGTCCGGTCAAGCAGGTGCTGCTGACCATGGACGAGCCGCGCACCCGCGAAGGACTGGAGGCTATGGCCAGCGCCATCAACGCACGCCTGAGCGGCCACTCAGCGGCGGAGGTCGAGCAGACGCTGACCAGCATGCTCGACGAATCCGGCCTTGCGCCACTCCAGATCAGGGTCGTGGAGCGAGTGGCCGCCATGATGCGCGACTTCGACGCCGAATCCGTCGAGGACCTCTTCAGCGAGGGCTTGCTTAACGTCATGGCCGCCCCGGAGTTCTCGCAGAGCGACAAGCTGCGCAGGGTCTTCGGGGCACTCCAGGATCGCCGCTACATCGGTGGACTGACGCGCTTGATGGAGGGACGTTCTGACGTCCACGTCTTCATCGGCAGCGAGAATGATCACGAAGAGATGCATGACGTGTCGCTGATCTTGGCGCCCTACGGGCGTCCGGGGCAGGCGACGGGGGTCATCGGCGTGCTGGGTCCCACCCGCATGGCCTATCCCCATGCCATCAGCACGGTCCGCTACGTCAGCGGGCTGATGAATGAATTGGTGGATCACCTGTACGCATGAACGACGAACAAGAGAGCCGACATCCCGCCACGGCGACGGGTTTCGCCGGTCGGCGCAGGACACGTGCCGAGGAGCGCATCGAGCGCCTGGACACCTCACCCGCCGCGCTGGCTGGGCAGATCGCCGAGCTGCGCGAGCAGTTGGGCGCGTCCCAACAGGAAGCCGCGGACAACAAGGCGGGCTGGCAGCGGACCGCCGCCGACTTCCAGAATTACCGTCGCCGCACGGAACAGGAGCGCCTCGACAGCCTGGGGCTGGCCAACGAGTCGCTCCTGCGCAAGGTGCTGGTCGTGGCCGACGACTTCCATCGAGCCATGAGCCAGATGCCGCCCGAACTCGAACGATCGGGCTGGATCGAGGGCGTCTGGGCTATCGATCGCAAGCTCCGAGCGCTGCTCGACTCAGAGGGCCTGACCCCCATCGAGGCTGAGGGACAGCCGTTCGATCCGCACCAGCACGAGGCCGTGGCGCAAGAGGAGACGAGCGCCGTCCCCGACGGCACGGTGGTGGCCGAGCTGCAGCGTGGCTATCGCCTCCGGGACCGGGTGCTGCGCCCGGCCATGGTCGTCGTGGCCAGGAACGCGGAGACACCAAGGGACGCGAATACGGACGCGACGACAGACGAAACGACCAACGAGACAGGCCGCGAGGCCGCAGGAGGCAGGGACTAGACCATGGGCAGGATCATCGGAATCGACTTGGGCACCACCAACTCGGTAGTGGCCGTGATGGAGGGCGGCGAACCGACCGTCATCCCCAGCGCGGAGGGCGGACGCACCATCCCTTCGGTCGTGGCCTTCACGAAGACCGGCGAGCGACTCGTAGGACAGGTGGCCAAGCGCCAGGCCATCACCAACCCCAACAACACCATCTACTCCATCAAGCGCTTCATGGGCCGTCGCTGGGACGATCCGGAGGTGCAGCGTGCCAAGGACCTGGTGCCCTATAAGGTCATCAAGGACCCCAGCAGCGACGGTGTGAAGGTCGAGACGGCTGATGGCAAGAGCCATACGCCGCCGGAGATCAGCGCCATGATCCTCCAGAAGCTGAAGAGCGACGCCGAGGCGTACCTCGGGGAGAAGATCACCGAAGCCGTCATCACGGTGCCGGCCTACTTCGATGACACGCAGCGCCAGGCCACCAAGGACGCTGGCCGCATCGCCGGCCTGGACGTCAAGCGCATCATCAACGAGCCGACCGCGTCCGCCCTGGCCTACGGCCTAGACAAGAAGAAGGACGAGCAGATCGCCGTCTACGACCTAGGTGGCGGCACCTTCGACATCTCCATCCTGGAGCTTGGCGACGGAGTCTTCGAGGTCAAGGCCACCAACGGCGACACCCAGCTGGGCGGCGACGACTTCGACCAGCGCATCATCGACTGGCTGCTGGGCGAATTCAAGAAGGAACAGGGCATCGACCTGTCCAAGGATCAGCAGGCACTCCAGCGCCTGAAGGAAGCCGCCGAAAAGGCCAAGATCGAGCTTTCCTCGGCCAGCCAGACCGAGATCAACCTGCCCTACATCACGGCCGACCAGACGGGGCCCAAGCACCTCGTCATCGGACTCTCCCGGGCCAAGCTCGAGGACCTCGTGGCCGACCTGGTCGACAAGACCAAGGGGCCCGTGCAGGCAGCGTTGAAGGACGCCGGGCTGCAGGCCTCGGCCATCGATGAGGTCATCCTGGTGGGCGGCATGACGCGCATGCCGGCTGCCGTCGAGGCGGTCAAGCAGATGTTCGGCGGCAAGGAGCCGCACAAGGGCGTCAACCCCGACGAGGTCGTAGCCATCGGCGCGGCCATCCAGGCTGGCGTGCTGGCCGGCGACGTCAAGGACGTGCTGCTGCTGGACGTGACGCCGCTGTCGCTGGGCATCGAGACGCTGGGTGGCGTCATGACCCGTCTCATCGACCGCAACACGACCATCCCCACGTCGAAGAGCCAGGTCTTCTCCACGGCCAGCGACTCCCAGCCGCAGGTGGAGATCCACGTGCTCCAAGGCGAGCGCGAGATGGCCAACGACAACAAGACCCTGGGGCGCTTCATCCTGGACGGCATCCCGCCGGCGCCACGTGGCGTGCCTCAGGTCGAGGTGACCTTCGACATCGACGCCAACGGCATCCTCGATGTGCGGGCCAAGGACCGCGCAACGAGCCGCGAGCAGACCGTGCGCATCACGGCCTCCTCGATGCTCTCCAAGGACGACGTCGACCGCATGGTCCGCGACGCCCAGGAGCACGAGGTGGAGGACAAGCAGCGGCGGGAGTCGGTCGAGACCCGCAACCAGGCCGACGCACTTGCCTTCCAGGCGGAGCGCACGCTGCGCGACCTGGGCGACAAGGTGTCAGCCGAGGATCGGGCCGAGGTCGAGCAGAAGGTGGAGGCCGTTCGGGAAGCGCTCAAGGGCGACGACACCGCGGCCGTCACCCGCACGAGCCAGGAACTGGCCGAGGTGCTCCAGCGCGTCAGCACGGCGGCCTACCAGGCGTCAGCCCCGACCGGCGACGGCTCGCAGAACGGTTCTGCCGGTGGCTCGTCCGATTCGACTGACCCTGCCGAAGGAGCTGCAGCGCCAGAGGCTGAGGAGGCCGTGGAAGGCGAGTACAAGGAGGTCTGAGCCGGTCGGCCGTCCGCGGCCGTCGGTCATACCAGCGGATCCAGCTAGAAGGCGGGTCGTCCGAGTCGCGGCCCCATTCGTCGTGCGTGCCCGAGCATTCCGCGTGGATGCGCCGGGGCTGCTTTGGGCGCGGCTGCTCGGCGCCGCGACTCGGCCTTGGATCCCGGCCCCTTCCTCCATATTCCCGTGAGGCGGGCGCTATAAAGGTTCCCATCGGGTTTCCGTCAGCTTCCGGGCGGCGCGTACCTTGCCGCTCGAGCGAGGCGAGCGTGCGCGGCATGCTCGAGGAGCCACTGAACGCCCGTGCTGGGTGTCGCGGAGACGCGCTCCTCTACTTAGCGTTCACCTGACGGGAATATGACTAGATCCAGGGGCTGGGACCGGGTAGTGCCCGCCTGGCGGGAATCTGCAAGGAACCCTGGGCGCTCGGAGCGGAGGCGTTCGCGAGCCGGTGTCAGTCAGCCCGAGGGCGGTGTCCCGTAGCAGATCATGAACCGAGAGATGGGTCCGGTAGCTCGCTGTATTCGACCCTCAGGTTGATCGAGTTGGCGATCGATCGCTGGACCACGTCTCGGGGGCGGCCCTCTGCCCGATAGGACTCGTCGGCCAGGAACCGGTGGATGAGATCAAGGTCCATTCGAGCAGGGTCGTCGCTCACGAGGTAGCCCTCGCGCCGCCACTGCGTCACGCGGTGAAGTCACTGCGGTGGGCCGCGGGCGGGTCAGGGCAGGAAGAGCGAGCGTCCCGGCGCCAGCAACTGGACCAGCACGACCGCGAGGTAGGCGCCCAAGAGGGTCACACCCACCACCAGGTGCAGTTTGATGTTGGTGGCCATCACGGCCATCAGGCCGTAGGGCTGGTCGTAGTAGGTCTCCAGGCCGCGATGCACGCGCAGCGCGAGCGGGACAGCCAAAAGCGCCAGTAGTGCCGGCAGGGGCAGCAGTCGGAGCACCACCCCGGCCACGATGATGGCGAAGGCGACTGCCGCCGCCACGTCGTAGATGGTGATGACCGTGCGTTGGGGGAGCCGGACTACCAGGGTCCGCTTGCCTGCCCGTGCGTCACTTGGCCGGTCGGGGACCTCGTTCACGTAGAGGATGAGTGCCACCAGGATGGCCACCGGCAAGGAAGCCACCACCGCTGCGGTCTCGATCGACCCGCCCGACTGGACGACGTACGCGCCCAGCAGCATGAGCGGCCCGAAGCCGATAGCCGTCGTGATCTCGCCCAATCCGCGATAGACCAGCTTCAAGGGCGGCGCTGTGTAGCCGACGCTCAGGATGATGCCCAGGATGCCGATAGCGAGGAGGGCGGGGGAGGGACGAAGCGCAAGAAGGATGAGGCCGATGACGGTGGCCACGGCGTAGAAGACGAGTCCCAGACGCTGCATGCCGCTCAGCGAGACGAGACCGTACTGGATGACGCGAGAGCCGCCGCTGTACTGGGTCGGGTTCACGTTGGCGTCGTCCGCACCCAGGCGCGTATCGAACACGTCGTTGGCCACATTGAGGCCGAGGTGCACGGCGGCCGCGCCGATCACCGTGAGCACAGCCGTGAGGACATCGAAGAAGCCGTTGGCGGCCGCGATGGCCAGGCCGATGGCCACCGGGATGAGCGTGGCGCTCAGGAAAGGCAGGCGGGTCGCGCGCAGGAACAGCCAGCCGCGCGAGAGCTGCGGTCGAACGGAGCGGCCCGTCTCCCGCGACACATCCGCCAGGTAGCGCCGCGACTGGCCGACGGTCCGCTCGAGGTATTCGGGGAAGGGGATGTCCGCTTCGTCCCAGCCCCAGGCGATCTCGCCACGGAACGTCATGCGCCCCTGGCCGGCGTCAGCGTCCGCGGCGCGACCCCAGACCGTCACGTGCCGGCGCTCGTCATAGCCCATGCCCGGCTGCGGTCGGATATGGCTGCCGGTCAGGCTCACTTCGGCTTCGGTAGGGACCTCGAGGCCGGCGGGCGCCGAGAAGGAAGCGGTGCTTGCGGACGGGTCGATGGCATCGATGGTCACGGCCGCGCTCATGGGGAAGCCGTCCGAGCCGACCCAGGTCAGGAGGGCGAAGGGGAAACCGGTCAGACGGGCGAGACCGGTCGTCGCGTCGAAGCGGGCGACCCCCGCACGCAGATCCATGATCAGACGACCTCCGACCTTGGTGCGCCAGGCGCGGAGGGGTCGATCGACGGGCCGGGGGCGGCCGAGGTGAGCGGCGCACTGGAGGTGTCACCGTCCGGCCAGAGGTAGGCGCGCTGCGGGGTCACCTCGATGACGGCACGCTCGAAGAACAGCGGGAAGGCGACGCGCGCCTTCAGGAACTGGCGGATGACCGGCTCCTTGGCCTCCCAAAGGGGAAGGACGCGCTCCCAGTCGGTGTGCGGATCCCCATCGATGACCTGCGCGAGGCCTTGGATGGTGGCGCGCGCTTGGTGACCGCCAAGTGCGACGGGGTCGCTCAGCGAGATGGAGACCCGAGGGTCGGCCTTCAGGTGCTCCAGCTTGCGCGAGAAGAGGATGCTGGACGTCATCAGGATCCGCTCGCCGTCCCAGAGCGGGATGAGCGGATACGTCACAGGCCGGCCACCCGGCCGCACCGCGGTGAGCTCAGCCACCAGTGCCACGTCCAGTAGCTCCGTGATGGGTCCGCCAAGCCAGGTCATGATCCGTCTCCGATACCCCGGGCTGCCGCCGTGGTGGCAGGCATCGAACTCGGGTGTTGTTTCTGCTCCTGAATGGTAGCACGTAACAGATGGTCGGTCATCATAACCAGATATGAGAACCGTATCAGCGATGGAGCTGCGGGCGAAGCTGGGCGAGATCCTCGACCTGGCCTCGTCCGGCGAGCGGATCATGATCGAACGAGATCACAGACCTGTCGCCGTGCTGGTGGCTCCGGAGGACGCTGAACGCCTCGACGAGTCGACCGAGGACGCCCGGGAACGAGTGGACGCGGCTCTCCAACGCCTCGACCGCTTCGCGAGGCGGATGGCTGAGACACACCCTATGCCTGACGATGGCTTCCAGGGACAGCGCGGCTTGGATCCGCTGGGACCGCGACCATGGGCATGAGCCGGGCACGTGAGAACCCTCGTCATCGATGCCTCTGCTGCCATCAAGCTCGTCCTGGAGGAACCTGGCCGGGAGCGGGTGAGTGCCTTGATCAGTGAGCGCTCGCCGAAGGTGACCGTTCCCTGGCTGTTCTGGCTGGAGATCGTGAACGGCTTGGCGCGCGGTCATCGGTGGGCGGCCACCTCGCGTTGGCGCTCGCGTCGGATGCTGATCTCGTCACGGCCGACCGGCGGCTCGCGGTGGCGGCCGGGGATCGGGCGATCCTCATCACGGGTGACGCTGACGTGTCCGGTGACCACTGCGTGCAGGGATCGGCGCCGGCGTACGAGGCTCGAGACGCGACGTGGCCGCAGTGGCCGGGTGCGGCTGCCTCTGCAGGATCTGCGCCGGCGCGCCCGCTTGGCGGGAGGGCGGCTGTAATACGTGCGACTTCCACTTGTCAGGCTGTTCTCTACCACCGTCGTCGTCTGCTGCGTTACCATGCGCCTCGTGTCCCACGTCACGACCGACCCAACGTCTAGCCCATCCTCGCGCAAGTCCGGCCCCTCGACCGGTCCGCTGATCAGCGCCCGCGGCCTGACCAAGCGCTTCGGCGACTTCACGGCCGTAGACGGCATCGACTTCGATGTGGCGCCCGGCGAGGCCTTCGGTTTCCTGGGTCCCAACGGCGCGGGCAAGACCTCCACCATGCGCATGATCGGCTGCGTCTCACCCCGCACCGAGGGCACGCTCGAGGTCCTGGGCTTGGACCCCAAGACCGACGGTCCGGCCATCCGTGGCCGCCTTGGGGTCATCCCGCAGCAGGACACCCTGGACACCGAGCTGACCGTTCAGGAGAACCTTTGGATCTACGCGCGCTACTTCGACCTCTCCTACAAGGTTGCCAAGGAGCGCACCACGGAACTGCTGGAGTTCGTGCAGCTTCAGGATCGGGCCAAGGCTGAGGTCGAGCCGCTTTCGGGCGGCATGAAGCGCCGTCTGACCATCGCCCGCGGGCTCATCAACGAACCGGATCTCCTCCTGCTCGACGAGCCCACCACCGGCCTCGACCCGCAGGCACGCCATCTGCTCTGGGACCGTCTCTACCGCCTGAAGCAGCGCGGCGTGACGCTCGTCCTGACCACCCATTACATGGATGAGGCCGAGCAGCTATGTGATCGACTGGTGGTCATGGACAAGGCCAAGATCGTGGCCGAGGGCTCGCCCCGCCAGCTGATCGATCAGCACGCCACCAAGGAAGTCCTTGAGCTGCGCTTTCCGGTGGGCGTCCAGGAAACGCTCGATGGACAGTTGGATGGTCTGGCCGATCGTGTCGAGCAGCTGCCCGACCGGATGCTTCTCTACACCCCTGACGGTGACGCCACGGCAGTCGCCGTCCATGAGCGCGGCCTGAAACCGGAGAGTGTCCTCGTCCGTCGCAGCACGCTGGAGGACGTCTTCCTGCGGCTCACGGGCCGCACCCTCATCGAATGACGAGCTCCACCACCCGATGACGACCACCACCGCCCGCTCGCGGGTGACGCGCTGGCCCGCGTTGCGCGTGTATGAGCACCATCTGCTGGTCTACCGCCGGACCTACCGAGGTTCGCTCTTCATCAGCTTCCTCTCGCCTGTGCTCTTCCTGTTCGCCATGGGCCTGGGGCTGGGCACCCTGGTCGATGCCAACAACCCGCAGGGCGTGCAGGGCATCTCCTATCTCGTGTTCTTGGCGCCCGGCCTGCTGGCCGCTACGGCGATGCAGACGGCGGCCTTCGAATCGACTTATCCGATCATGGCCGGCATGGTCTGGATGAAGACCTTCGATGCGATGGTCACGACGCCCATCGAGCCGCGCAGCGTGGTCTTTGGGCAGCTGGCTTGGGCCGCCACGCGACTGACCTTGGTGTGCAGTGTCTTCCTGCTGGTGATCTTCCTGTTCGGCGCCGCGACCTTCCCCAGCGCCTTGCTGGCGCTGCCCTTCGCTGTGCTCACCGGCCTCGCCTTCGCGGCGCCCATCCAGGCCTTCGCCGCGACGCAGAAGAACGACACGGTCTTCAACGCCATCTTCCGCTTCGGCATCACGCCGCTGTTCATCTTCAGCGGCACCTTCTTTCCCATCGAGCGATTGCCGATCTTCCTGCAGCCCATCGCTTGGGTGACGCCGCTGTTTCATGGCGTGGCGCTCACCCGCGGCGCCGCCCTGGGGACGCTGGAGGTCACGAGCACGCTCATCCACCTGGGCGTGCTGCTGGCCTTCGTGGCGGTCGGCGTGATCGCTTCCTTCGTGACCTTCCGCCGTCGGCTGGTGCGCTGACGTGACGACCCTGCTGCGCATCTTCCCGGTCATCCCCTTCGGTAGCCGCCGTGCCGGCCGACTCGTAGAACGCAACCTGTGGGTCTACCGGCGGGGCTGGCTGGTCATCTTCTCGGGCTTCTTCGAACCGCTCTTCTACCTTTTCGGGATCGGCTTCGGCCTGGGCGCGCTCATCGGAGAGGTGGAGGGCATCTCCTATGCCGCGTTCGTGGCGCCGGCACTGCTGGCCACGGCCGCCATGAACGGCGCGATCTACGACAGCACGTTCAACATGTTCTTTAAACTCAAGTACGCCAAGACGTACGACGCCATCCTGACCACGCCGCTGGGCGTTGGTGACATCGCCGTGGGCGAGGTGATATGGGCGCTGATCCGCGGCACGCTCTACGCCATCGGCTTCATCGTGGTCATCTTCGCGCTCGGTCTGGCGCTGTCACCGTGGGCCATCCTGGCCGTGCCGGCGGCGATGCTCATCGGCTTCGCTGCGGCGGCCATCGGCACCTCATGCACCACGTTCATCCGCAAGTGGCAGGACTTCGACCTCATCTTCGTGGTCACGCTGCCGCTCTTCCTTTTCAGCGCCACGTTCTTTCCCATCACGGCCTATCCCGAGCCCATCCGCCTGCTGGTCGAAGTCACCCCGTTGTACCGCGGGGTGCACTTGATCCGCGGCCTGACCACCGGCGAGATCGAGCCGATGCTCCTCGTGGACGTGGCCTACCTGCTGATCCTCGGCTTCATCGGTCTGGCCATCGTCAGCCGCCGGCTCGGCCACCTGCTGCTCAAATAGGGGAAGGTCACCGTGATGGTGCGGCGGTGCAGGTAGTCCCTACTCCTTGAAGGCGGCGCCCGGTGCAGATCCGAAGAGGCGGCGTTCCCGGGGGAGGGCTGCCGCCCATTCCACTCGCGTGGCTCCACCGAAGCGTAGATAGGCCGCCAAGGCGGTGCGCATGGCTTCCACAAAGCCCTCAGCCGCGCGCGGGTCGAAGCCGGCTTCCCACCAGGCGCCCAGGATGCGCACCGTTCCGGCGGCTCGGTCGATGCGTGGCTCTATGCGCCCTGCCAGGCGGTCGCCGAAGAGGATGGGCAGCACGTAGTAGCCCCAGCGGCGCTTCGA
>JBBJNS010000161.1:0-3992 GCA_037720745.1 Candidatus Limnocylindrales bacterium | reverse complement strand
CCTTCCGGTCATCCTCGCCTCTTGCTACCGGGCGCGCTGGCCCGTGTATGTCGATGCGGGTGAGCCGCCAAGCAGCTCACCCGCATCGGTTGGGGTCACGGGATGCTAGAGGACGGAGTGTTACTCCCCTTCCGGCCAGATCCGGACGAACGCATCGTCCTGGACCTGTGAAACAGAGATCTGCGCGGCGGCGCAGTCGCCAGTCTCATTGCAGGTGAGCGTGCCCGTGATGCCCTCGTAGCCCGAGGTCGCGAACAGCTCGTCACGGAGTGCCTGGCGGTCGATGGTCAGCGAGCCGTCCTCACCCTCCACGCCGACGGCCTCGATGGCATCGAAGATCATGTTCGTGGCATCGAATGCATGGGCATGGAAGACGGAGATGGGCGCGTCCTCGCCAGAGATCTCGCTGTAGGCCGGCAGGAACTCGTCGGCGTAAAGGCCGCCCTCGTACTCGAGGTCGGGTCCGGAGAGGTACATGTCCTCGGCGGCGCCACCGGCGGCGTCGAGGAAGTCCGGCGTGAAGATGCCGTCCGAGCCGGCCAGCAGCGTGTCCTCCAGGCCAGCCGTCTCTGCCGCCTGGGAAGTCATGAGGCCGCCCTCGGCGACGAAGATGGGGTAGTACAGGAACTCCGGGCTATCCGCGGCGATGCTCGTGAGGAGCGGCCGGAAGTCCGTGTCTCCGACGTTGATGGCTTCCTGGGCCGTGATGGTGCCGTCGCAGATCTCCACGAACTGATCCGCGAATACCTGCTGGAGCTGCTCGGCGTAGGGACTGCCGTCGTGGATGGTGGCGGCGGTGCTGACTTCCAGCTCCTCGCAGGCGAAGCGCGCCATGGCCTCACCCTGGATCTTGTCGTTGTGCGCCGTGCGCAGGTAGAAGGGCTGGTGGGTGGCCGGATCCGTCAGCGACGGGGCCGTGTTCGACGGCGAGATCAGAACGATGCCTTCGGCACTGGTGATCTCGGCGGCGGGCACTCCAGCGCCTGAGCAGCTGGTGCCGATGATGGCCACGATCTGGGGATCCGAGACGAGCGCCCGTGCGGCCGCTTGGCCGCCCTCGGCGCTGCAGCCGTCGTCCTGATCGTTGAACTCGACGGCATGGCCGGCCACCTCGGGACGCATCTGAGCAGCGACCTGCACGCCGTACAGGCTGTCAAGGCCGAGGGCCTCGTTGGCGCCGGTCACCACCATCGCGGTACCGAGCAGGATCGGCTCACCCTCGGCGATGGTCACCGAGCCGAACTCGCCACTGGCCGGCGGGGACCCGGCGGGCTCCGAACCGGCAGGCTCCGAACCGGCAGGCTCCGAACCGGCAGGCTCCGAACCGGCAGGCTCTGAACCGGCAGGCTCTGAGCTGGTCGGCTGCGAGGCCGCCGGGGAGCGGGGAGCGGTGGTGCCGGCACCGGGGGTGCAGGCCACCGCGGCCAGCATCACCGCAAAGGCGACGCTGCCAAACTTCATGGACTTCATCCGTGGATCTCCTTCTTGATTCCTCATCGTGCCGGTCCGACCGGGGCCGGGCGACGTGGTGAACGCGCCACTCGTACGCTCGAGTCGACTCCTCGGGGGCGGTGCCACCCTCAGGTGGCAGTCGCCAGGTCGCTACTGGGAGCGACCCCTCTTCCCCTGCTCGAGCCGGATCGTGAATGGTACGAATGATTCGCGCGCCCACATGGTCGCTGACGCGATGCCGTATCATAGCCAGCGGCGTCTCGAATGCAAGACGTCCTGAGCGCCCCCGGAACGGTCGCCCTGGTTCGGCTGACGAACCCCGGGCACACGGAGAGGCGCGCTCCGGACCTCATTCGTGCCCTTTCACCGGCGGCGAGAGGGACCCGACGGGTCCATCCACACGGTGGCAAGACGCGGTCCATGCCTGGGGCGTGGCCCGGGAACCCACAGGGGAAAGCGAACGGACGGAGTGATCCCAGGTCCGCGACGCGCGCATCACGGACGTCGCTGCCATCACCTCTCTGCACGAACGTCGAGTCGGTGTCCGGCCGCGCTCGGATCGCCCCCGGCTTCCTCGATGAGGAACATCAACCTTCGGACCGATGACAGGAGTCCTGCGTGAGCAAGAACGTGGCCGTCTTCGTAGACGTGGCGAACATCTTCTATGCGGCCAAGGCGGCCGGCGTGGACATCGATTACGTCACGCTGCTCAAGTCGGCGTCAGCCTCGCGCGATCTGGTGCGCGCCTACGCCTATACCGGTCTCGACCCCGAGAACGAGAATCAGCGCCAGTTCCACTCCTTCCTATCGCGCAGCGGCTACAAGGTCATCTCCAAGGACATCCGCAAGTACGGCGACGGTCGGATCAAGGCGAACCTGGACATCGAGCTCGTGGTCGACATGATGCGCATGGCCACCCACCTCGACATCGCGGTGGTCATCTCCGGCGACGGCGACTTCGCGCCGGCCATCCGGGCCGTGCAGCAGATGGGCGTCCGCGTGGAGGTCATCAGCTTTCGTGGCAACACCAGCTCCGACCTGATGGACGTGGCCGACGTCTTCATCGACATCACGCAGGTGGCGCGTGTCGAGAAGGGCGTGCGCAGCGGGCGTCGCGTAGCCGCCGAAGGCGATCTGTCCATGACCGAAGTGCCCGACAAGGAGACCGAGGGAGCCGCCCGTCGACGTCGCACGCCGCGCCGCACACCGGAGCGCGTGGCGGCCATCGCGCCGGTCGCCGACGCGCCCGACGTGTCGGAAGCCGAGGAGCTGCCGGGCAACATCATCGTGCTGCCGGGCGAACGCCTGAGCAGGGTCGGTCCGGAGGAGGACGAGCGGGACGAGGGACTCCCAGGAGAGCCGGATGTCGCCTCGGCTGAGGCTGCCGAGAGCGCGGCGGATGGCAGCGAGATGGAGACCGACGCTGACGGTCGCCGTCGCCGTCGCCGTCGCGGTGGACGGGGTCGCGGTCGAGGTCGTCGCGAGGATGGACAGCCGGAAACGGCCGATCCCGTGATGATCGAACCCGCCGTCGTGGCCGGCATCACGGACGTCGCCGTCATGAGTGAACCGGCCGAGTTGCCCGAAGATGACGAGGAGTTCCTCGACGAGAGCCCGGTAGCCATCCCCCAGCACTCTACTTTCGGGTCGGTCTGGGACTCCCAGATGGGCGTGCCTGCCGCACCGCTCACGGCCACGCCCCTGACCGAGGACGAAGAGGACTTCGACGAGCCGGAGATCCCCGAGTATCTCCTTGCCGAGCGGCGTCAGCAGCAGCAGCGCAACCGCGGCGGGCGCAGCGGCGGTGGCCAGGGCAACCGTGGTGGTCGCGGCGGCGGGTCCTATCGCACCGCCCTGGACCGCGAGCGCTTCGGACGCAGTGGCGTCTCATCGTTCGGTGGCGGCGGGGCCGCCGCCGGCAGCATGGGCAGCAACATGTCGCGTCCGCCCGACCGGCAGCGTGGCCGCGATCAGCGGCCGCCGGCGGCCGATCGTCAGGGCCGGCCGCCCATGCGTGAGGCACCTGCACCGCAGCAGGCACGACCGCCGCAGCAGGCGCGAGCGCCGCTGCAGGCACCGCGTCCCGCTCAGGATGCAGAGCCCTGGAGTGAGGTCCCGGCCGAGGTTCAGGCGCTCCTGCGCGCCGAGATGGCCAGGCGTTCGAGTCGACCGGACGCACCGAACGGTCGACCAGACCGGGAGGCGCAGGCTCCGTCCGCGGCCGAGGCCGGGCCTTCTGTCGAGATCTCGGCGCCGACTGAAGCCACCGAGCGGACGTCCACCGAATCCTCGGAGACGCAGACAGCCGCCCCGGCCCGGAAGCGGGCCCCGCGCACCACATCCCGAGCCAAGGCCGGCGCCACCAGCCCGGTCTCGGACACGCCCGAGGCAGAGGAAGCGGTGGTCGAGGCCGAGGTCGAGAAAGCACCGGCCCGACCCCGGGCGACTCGTGCCCGTCGGGCATCGGCCGCCGAGCCGGCGGCGCCTCAGGCAGTGCCTGACGAGGCCGCACCAGAGGTAGCGGCTCCGCCAGCCAAGCG
>JBBJNS010000160.1:0-3992 GCA_037720745.1 Candidatus Limnocylindrales bacterium | reverse complement strand
ACGGTATTGCCGCAGGTACCGCGATGGGACTTCCGAGACGAGCCGGCGACTGGGACGCCGGGCTGGGATCATCTCTTCTGACCTGTTTGGGCGGGCTGCTAGACGCAACCTAGTACCTTGGTACCATTCCGTCAAGGACCTACGGTTTGCTCCCGGTGCGTACGGACACCGTCGGATGTCCGCCACAGCTGAGCTAGCCCGCCTGCATCAGCCGGCCCAGGCGCTCCGTGAGGCGCAGGTTCTCGCGGTAGTCGATGGGTACGTCCACCACCGCCGGGCCATCCACCGCCAGTGCGCGCATCAGGGTGGGATACAGGTCGGCCGATGACTCCGGGCGGAAGCCCGCGATGCCGAACGACTCCGCGTAGCGCACCAGGTCCGGGTTCCCGAACTCCACCCCGAACGGGCGACCGAACTCGTTGCGCTGCTTCCAGTCGATGAGGCCATAGCCGTCATCGCGCCAGACGACGACCGTGATGTTGGCCCCCACCCGCTTGGCCGTCTCCAGCTCCTGGCTGTTCATCAGGAACGCCCCGTCACCGGTCAGCGCCACGACCTTGCGCCCCGGATAGATGAGTTTGGCGGCGATGGCGCCGGGCAGGCTGATGCCCATGGCCGCGAAGCCGTTGCTGATGATCACCGTGTTCGGCTCATAGGCCTGGTACAGGCGCGCGATCCAAACCTTGTGCGCCCCCACGTCGCTGATCACGATGTCGTCCGGCGCCAGCGCGCGACGCAGATCGGCCACGGCCTTCTGAGGCCGTATCGGCCAGCCGTCGTCCTGTTCGTAGGCACCCAGCTCCGCCAGCACCGCCTCGCGCAGATCCACATGCCGTTCGGCCGTGCCCTGATGGCTGGGCCCGACGGCTTCGAGCAGCCGCTCCAGGCTGCCCCCGATATCGCCCACCAGCTCCACCTGCGGGATGTACGAGGCGTCGATCTCCGCCGGCTGCGTATCGATATGGACGATGTGGGCCGTGCGCTCGGGATTCCAGAGGGCCGGCGCGTACTCCACCGGGTCATAGCCGATGCAAATGACCAGGTCGGCCTGCTCCAACCCGCCCAGCACGTGATCGCGGGCCTGGATGCCCACGGCCATCAACGACAGATGATCACGATCATCCACGGCGCCCTTGCCCATGAACGTCGCCGCCACGGGGATGTGCAGTGCCTCCGCCAGCCGGCGCAGCTGCGGCGAGGCGCGTCGCCGCAACACGCCGTTCCCGGCCAGGATGATGGCCCGCGACGATCCATCTATCAGGCGAGCGGCGTGATCGATGGCCTCCTCCGGCGGCTGCGGGAAGTACGCCTGCGTGCGCTTCAGCGGCTGCGTGCGCTCGCCCGACTCGGGCGGCATCTGGGCGCGGTTCTCTGGCAGCTCGATGTGTGTCGGCCCGGGCTTCTCCAGCTCCGCGATGCGGAAGGCCTTGCGCACGATCTCGGGGATGGCATCGATGCGCTCCACGCGCGTGTTCCATTTGGTCACCGGGCGGAGCATGTCCACGATGTCCACGAACTGGTGCGATTCCTTGTGGAGCTTGTCTGACCCGACCTGCCCGGTGAGCGCGACCATCGGCGCACGATCCAGGAACGCGTCGGCGATGCCCGTGATGAGGTTCGTGGCGCCAGGGCCCAGGGTGGCCATGGCCACCGCGCTGCGGCCGGTCAGACGGCCGTAGACGTCGGCCATGAAGGCGGCGCCCTGTTCGTGCCGCGTGGTGATATGACGGACGGTGGGCGTCTCGGCGAGCGCATCCAGGACGTCCATCGTCTCCTCGCCGGGCACGCTGAAGACGTATTCGCAGCCCTCCGCCTCCAGGCAGGCGACAAGCAGGTCGGCGGCGGTGCGCTGGCGCGATGCGGGAGCCACCGAACGAGTCTAGTGGCGCCGCCCGCCATAGGCCTCTTGGCCTATATATGGCCGACCCGCGGGATGGTCCAATCGACCAGATATGGGGACCATAGGTTGAGACCCTCGTGCTGAGACCGAGCGGCGCATCCGCCCAAGCGGTGGCGGTCGCTTCGCCCCGCCTGCCGCTGGCTGATCCAGGAACGATGAGTGACGCGCTGTCCCGCCTGGGACGCCGCTCGCTCCTCTTGAGCGTGCTCGTGACCGCGGTGCTGGCGACCCTCGCCGCCATCGATGCCGGCGGGGTGGCCCCGGTCTGGACCGCCACACATCTGACCCTCGCCGGGATCTTCGGCCTGATAGCAGTCGTAGCGGCCTGGCGGGAGGCGGATGGCCGCGCTCGAAGGCTCCGCGGCTGGATCAGCGTGGCATTCACGCTGTGGGTCGCCTCCCAGCTGGCACTCGACATGGGCCTGGTGACCGGCAGCGAAGGGTGGCTCGTCCTTGCCGATCTCCTCTTCATCGGCACAGCGGGAACTGCCTTCGCGGCCTACCACGCCGCCCTGCATGGCCGTCTGGGCCGGAGACAGGAAAGCCTCGTGTATCTCGACGCCGCCATGGTCGTGGCGGCCTCCACGGCGGCCCTGACGGCGATCTTCGGAGCTCAGGCGGTATCCGACCCCGTGCAACTCAGCCTCTTCATCCATGGGCTGGTCTTCGTCTGGATCCTGGGGGCCTCGCTGTTGCTCGACCTGGCGACGCTGGCCGAACGGCGACCAGCAGGTGCCTACGCACTCCTGGCCGGGCTAGCCGTGCTCGCGGTGGGGCTCATCGGTAGCGCCAGCGGCGGCGACGGTGCCAGTCTGAGCGCGCGGTTCTTTCCCGCGCTGGTCTCGTCGGGCGTGCTGATCATCGCGTATGGCAGCGCAGGATGGAACGAGCGGCAGGACCCTGATCCTCGCTACGCCGCGGCTGCGCATCGCCTGCGCGAACTCCTTCCGCTCGGCGCGGCAGCCTCCGCGCCGCTGCTCTTCCTGGGCAGCCACCTGCTCCCGGCCGGCTCTGACCATGGGATCGTCATGCAGACGGTGGATGTCGCCGTGGCCACCTTGCTGATCCTGGCCGTGGTGCGGCAGAGCCTCACGGTCAGGGAGCGCGACCGAGGCCTCGATGAGCTCAAAGCTGCCCGCGCGGCAGACGAGCGGCGCGTCCAGCAGATCGCGGGCGTGGAGGCGGTCGGTCGCCTGCTGGCCTCCACGGGACCGACCAAGGCTTCGCTGGAGCAGGTCGCGGTGCTCCTCGACGAGCAGTTCAGCTACGAGTGCGTCGCCATCTATCTTGCCGATGGGGGACAGCTGAGGCTTGGTGCCTCGAGGAATCACCTGAATCCGATCGTGTCGATCGATGGGATGCAGGGGATCATCGGCCGGGTCATGCGGACGCATCAGGCGAAGCTGGTGCCCGACGTGCGCCTTGAGCCCGTGTATGTCTGCGGGGATCCAGCGGTCCGCAGCGAGATCGCAGTCCCGCTGCTGGCCGGCGCTCGCCTGCTGGGCGTGTTGGACATCGAGTCGACCGCAGACGACCCGCTCAACGCGACCGATCTCAAGGTGGTGGTCGCGGTCGCGGATCAGCTCGCCTCAGCCATGGCGTTGGGCCTGGAGCGCACCTTCATCAGCGCCATCCTGGAAACGGTGGGGGCGCTGGTCATCGTGCTCGACGCTGAGGGTCGCCTCCTCCGCTTCAACGCCGCCTGCGAGGCGGCCAGCGGCTATACCGCTGCCGAGCTCGAGGCGCACGGCTCGCTGGATTTCCTCGTCCCGCCGGAGGACATCGAGCAGGTGCTCGCGGCCATCTCCTGCCTGAGCCCGCAGAACACCTCCGTCTCCCTGGAGAACGACTGGGTGCGCAAGGATGGCAGCCGCTGCCATATCGCCTGGTCCAACACGGCGATCCTGGACGAACGCGGATCCCTCAAGTTCAGCATCGCGACAGGCATCGACATCACGGCCCGCAAGCAGCTCGAAAGGCAGCTGGCGCACCAGGCTCTGCACGATGTCCTCACGGGACTGCCCAACCGGGCGCTCTTCCTGGACCGCGTCCGACGCGCCCTGGTCGATGATCGGCAGCCCACCGGCGTGGC
>JBBJNS010000159.1:0-3998 GCA_037720745.1 Candidatus Limnocylindrales bacterium | reverse complement strand
GGCCGACGAGTCCAGGCTTGCTGGCGCCCGCCAGGGCCATCTCACCGACCTGCTGAAGGGTGCCGGACTTGCCGAGGTGGACGAGGTCGGGCTGTCGGTCAGCCGGGACTTCCCGGACTTCGACGCCTGGTGACCGTTCACGCGAGGGGTCGGGCCGGCGGGCGTCTACCTTGCCAAGCACGAGGCGGCTAAACAGGTGCAGCTGCGCGAGGCTTGCCGCTCGGCTCTGCCCGACGGTCGGTTCGCGCTTACCGCCGTTGCTTGGGCGGCGCGAGGCGTCGCGTAGCAGTCGCGTCGCGAGCGAGCAAGGCGAGCGGCGGCCGCCGTTTAGGATAGGGTCGTCCGCCACCGTCCTCGCACGCCCAGCACAGGTGAGGCCATGACTCTTACCGCCACGCGCCACCAGATGTTCATCAACGGAGACTGGAGCGACGCCGCCGACGGCGAGACCGGCTCGATCATCGATCCAGCCACTGAGGAGCCCATCGGCGACGTTCCGATGGGCGGTGAAGCCGATGTCGATCGTGCCGTGGCGGCCGCCCGCGAGGCATTCGAGGACTGGTCGCAGACGACGCCCGGCGAGCGGAGCATGATGCTCTGGCGCCTGGCGCAGAAGATGGAGGACAGCGCGGACAAGCTGGCCCGGTTGGAGTCTTCCAACGTGGGCAAGCCCATGAGCGTCGCCAGCTTCGATGTCGAGTTCTCGATCGACAACCTGCGCTTCTTCGCTGGCGCGGCGCGCGTCGTCGAGGGCAAGGCGACCGGCGAGTACGTGAAGGGCTGGACCAGCATGGTCCGACGTGAGCCGGTGGGAGTGGTCGGGCAGGTGGCGCCCTGGAACTACCCGCTGATGATGGCCATCTGGAAGCTCGGCCCCGCGCTCGCGGCCGGCAATACGGTCGTGCTGAAGCCATCCTCGCTCACGCCACTCAGCGCGCTGGCCCTGGCTGACCTGGCCGCCGACATCTTGCCCAAGGGCGTACTGAACGTCATCACCGGGCCGGGACGCACCGTCGGCCGGCGCCTGGTCACCCATCCCGAAGTGGACATGATCAGCCTGACGGGCGACACCGCCACGGGCAAGGAGATCGCAGCCGCCGCAGCCGATACCGTCAAGCGCCTTCACCTGGAGCTCGGCGGTAAGGCGCCGGTACTGGTCTTCGACGAGGCCGACCTGGCGGCCGTCGCGGAGTCGGTCAAGACGGCCGGATTCTTCAACTCCGGTCAGGACTGCACCGCCGCGACGCGCGTCATCGCTTCAGGTCGGGTGTATGAGGACCTGCTTTCGGTGCTCGTGCCAGCCGTCGAGTCGCTGAAGATGGGCAACCCCGCGGATGCTGACGATCTGGACATGGGTCCGCTCGTCAGCGCCGGACAGCGCGAGCGCGTGGCGGGCTTCGTCGAGCGTGCGGCCGAGGCAGGCGCAGGAGTCCTCGTCGGTGGCTCCCCCGGCGACGGGCGTGGCTTCTTCTACGGTCCGACGGTCATCGGCGACCCCAGCCAGGACTCGGAGATCGTCCAACGCGAGGTCTTCGGGCCGGTCGTCACCGTGCAGCGCTTCGCCGACGACGAGGAAGCGATCCGGTGGGCCAACGAGGTGCCCTACGGCCTGGCCGCCTCCGTCTGGACGCGCGACGTCAGCCGCGCCCTGAACGCCGCCCGTCGTCTGCGCTACGGCACGGTCTGGATCAATGATCACCTGACCATCGCCTCGGAGATGCCGCATGGCGGGTTCGGCCGCTCCGGCTACGGCAAGGACATGAGCTCGTATTCCATCGAGGACTACACGATCGTCAAGCACGTGATGGCCAAGACCGGGCAGTGACGGCCTTGACCAGGAACCGTCGCCCGCGGAGGAAGCCATGCGCGTACTGCTGATCGGCGTGGGCACGGTGGGCGAGGCGATCGCACGCCTCTCCGCCGGCCGCGAGTGGCTGGAGCTGATGGTCCTCGCCGACTACGACGCGCAGCGCGCCTCGCAGATCCGTGCCGAGATCGACCGGCCCGAACCGTTCGTCACGGAGCAGATAGACGCTCGCTCGCCCGCGGACATCGCCGAGCTGTGTCGCCGGCATCGCATCGACCTCATCATGAACGCCGTCGATCCATCCTTCGTGATGCCCATCTTCGACGCCGCGCTGGCGGCCGGCGTGGACTACATGGACATGGCCGTCAGCCTGTCGCAGCCGCACCCCGAGACGCCCAACGAGCAGCCCGGAGTCATGCTGGGTGACGAGCAGTTCGCCCGCTCGGCGGAGTGGGAACGGTCCGGCAAGCTGGCCCTCCTCGGGATGGGCATGGATCCGGGCTTGACCGACGTGTTCGCCGCCCACGCTGCCAAGAACCTCTTCGACGAGGTGGAAGAGGTTCACATCCGGGACGGCGGCGACCTGCGCATCGAGGGTTACGCTTTCGCGCCGGTGTTCTCCATCTGGACGACCATCGAAGAGTGCCTCAACCCGCCCCTCGTGTGGCAGGACGGGACCTGGCACACGACGGAGCCCTTCAGTGCGCCGGAGATGTTCCCGTTCCCGGAGGGCGTGGGGCCGGTCGAGTGCGTCAACGTGGAGCACGAGGAAGTGGTGCTCGTGCCACGCAGCATCCCGGCGCGGCGCGTGACGTTTAAGTACGCCCTGGGGAGCGACTTCATCGAGAAGCTCCGGACCATCCACGCACTCGGCATGGACCGTGCCGACAAGGTACCGGTCAAGGACGTCATGGTCGCGCCGCGCGATGTGCTGGCCGCCATCACGCCGGACCCGGCCAAGGTGGGCCATCTGATGGTGGGTCGGGCGATCGTGGGAACCTGGGTCATCGGGCAGCGCGACGGTGCGCCGAGAGAGGTGTTCCTGTACCAGATGACCGACGCGGAAGAGACCTGGCGACGGCATGGCCTGGGTGCCGTGGCCTGGCAGACGGGCTTCAATCCGGTCATCGCCATGGAGCTTCTCGCGACCGGGCAGTGGGCGGGCGCGGGCATCATGACCCCGGAGTCGATGGATCCCGATGCCTATCTCTCACTGCTCGATGCTCAAGGCGTCCATCACGCCATGGTGGAGATGACGCCGGGCGCCCACCGCCCGACCTGAGGTTGACCGCATGAAGACAGCAGCACCGGCTTCGATCGACCGACAGCGCATCGGCGCCATCGCCCAGCGTGAGGAGGCACGCTACCGAAACCGCACGCCGCGCAGCGCGGAACTCTTCGAGCGAGCCCGTCGCTCGCTTCCTCTTGGCGTGGCCAGCTCATTCCAGGCATACGAGCCCTATCCCCTGTTCATGACCGACGCGCGGGGCTCCCTCATCTGGGACGCCGACGGAAATGAGTACATCGACTTCGACATGGCCTTCGGCGTCCTCGCCGCGGGTCATTCGCATCCCATCCTTGCCGAGGTCCTGGCCCACCGCGTGGCCAACGGCACCTGCTACACCTTCCCCGGCGAGGACGGTGTGCTGCACGCCGTGGAGATCAAGCGCCGCTTCGGCGCGGACCTGGTGCGTTTCTCCAACTCGGGTACAGAGGCCACCATGGACGCCATCCGAGTGGCGCGTGGCTTCACCGGTCGGGAGAAGATCGTCAAGTTCGAAGGCGGTTACCACGGGCATCACGACGACGTCCTGGTGAGCATCCAACCGCCTCGCGAGCTGATGGGGCCCGAAGACGCGCCTGCCACCGTGCCGGCGTCCGCCGGCCTGCCGAGTTCGCGCCTGGACGAGACCGTCGTCGCGCCGTTCAACCGGCCGGACGCCCTGGAGGCGATCCTCGATCGACATCGTGGCCAGATCGCGGCCATCATCATCGAGCCGGTGCAGTTCAACATCGGCGTCGTGCCGCCGCTGCCGGGCTTCCTGGAACGCGTCCGCGAGCTGGCCACGGCGCACGGCGCGGTGCTCATCTTCGACGAGGTCAAGACCGGCGTCGTGCTGGCCTACGGTGGCGCGACCGAGCACTACGGCGTTCGGCCGGACCTGTTCTGCCTGGCCAAGAGCATCGGCGG
>JBBJNS010000046.1:0-14648 GCA_037720745.1 Candidatus Limnocylindrales bacterium | reverse complement strand
TGCTGCGCCAGGCTGGTGGCATCCTCCTCATCCTGCTGGGGCTCAACCTGATGGGCCTCCTGCGGGTCTCGCGCCTGATGGGTACATGGCGGCCGCTCGACGGGCTGAGGGGCCGCCGGCCAGGAGCCCAGCGGCGCGGCGTGGTGGGCGGCTTCACGTTGGGCGCGATCTTCGCCATCGGCTGGACGCCCTGCATCGGTCCCACGCTGGGCGCCATCCTGGGGCTGGCGGCCATCGGCACCAGTCCGCAGGTCGTCGCGCTGCTGGTGGCCTACTCGCTGGGGCTGGGCATCCCGTTCATCGCGCTGGCCCTGGCGGTGGACCGCGCCCCCGCCATCACGCGCCCGCTCATCCGCCACGGGCGGACGATCGAGCTCATCGGCGGGGCGTTGGTCGTGCTCATCGGCCTGGCCATCCTCTTCGACTGGCTGGCAGTGCTCTACCGAACCTTCAGCTTCCTCGTGCCTCAGGTCTGAGATGAGCGAGATAGTCCCGACCGAAACGCCGCCCGGGCGTCTGTCCCGTCCCCTCATCGGCCCCTTCAGCGGTCGCCATCTGCTGGCGTTGCTGGGCACCGTGTTCGTCGTCGGCCTGCTGCTCGTGCTCGTCACCACGCCCATCGCGCGACCCGTCGACCCGACGCTCCCTGAGCCTGGCTCCGATTTCGTCCCGGTTGGCGAACCGACCGAGGGCCTCCAGGTGGGTTCCCTCGCACCGGAGTTCACGGGCGTGGTGAACGGCCAGCTGGTGACCCTGACCGACCTGGACGGGCAGCCCATCCGACTGTCGGACCTCCGCGGCCGGCCGGTCTGGATCAACTTCTGGGCGAGCTGGTGCGCGCCCTGTCAGGAGGAGACGCCGGTACTACGCAAGGTCTACGGGAATCACGAGGAACAGGGCTTGGCCCTGGTCGCCATAAGCGTGCAGGAAAGCTCGCCCGAGGACATCCGACGCTACGCCGAGACGTACGATCTCGACTTCACCATCGGGTTCGACGCAACCTCGGCCATCTTCCGGACCTACCAGGCATACGGGCTGCCAACGCAGCTCTTCCTGGATCGCGACGGCGTGATACGAACGGTCGTGCGCGGGCCGCTAAGCGAGATCGAGGCCGAGCGTATCCTGGCGCCGCTCCTGGCGGGGTAGACAGTTCCGTGATCTGGCGCCGGAGGGGTTTACCCTCGCTTCAAGCGAACGCGCAGGAACGTGTTGAAGCTGATCGTCAGACCGTGGAGGGCATGTATCTTCACGCCCGAGGTCAGGGCGCTGATGGCGCGACCACGACCGAGGTAGATGCCGATGTGCTGGTTGTCGCCCCAGATCACAAGGTCGCCGCGACGGCCGTTCGACCGACTTACGCGTCCGCGATCAGCGAACCAGTCCCGATAGGCCTTGACGCCACGATACCCGCCGACGCGGTCGGCCAAGCCCGCCTGCCTGAAGGAGTAGTACACGAACCCGACGCAGTCGAACTTGTCCGGACCGATCGTGCCCCATACCCATGGATCGCCGATCTGGTTCTTGGCGACGGACACGACACGCTTCGTTTCCGAAGCCGCTGCGGCGACTGGAGCTGCCGTCCCGACAAGAAAGGCGAGCGCCATCGAGCTGAACAGAGCGGGGCGCGCGAACGCGCGACGATGAGCGAAGGCCAAGGCCGTTCCTCCTACTGGCCGTGCTGGGGCACGGGCTGGCGATGTCTTCTGCCGCGTTCTGGGGAGACGCGGCGGCGCCGAGCGCGGTCAGGCTACCCGGTCGTCGCGAATCGGGCGCGGCACGAGCATGCCAGAGCCCCCGGAGGCTGCCCCAGCGGCCTCGACGGGGGCTCGTGACGAGAGGGAGGGAGGTACTGCGGCCTATGACGACCCACCTACGCGTCCGGTTCCGCCCCTCACGTCGCTGCCTGCAAGGCACACGAGAACACCCGAAGGAACCGCTCGGTGCGCTGACCTCGGCATCGGGAGCAAGCTCCCGGACCGTGATCCTCGTTCCGTGTGGCCCCTCCGGGCTGGGAACAATGTAGCGCTCTAGGCAGCGACCGCGCAAGGCTCCTTGTCCACGAGATCCAGGCAACGACTCGGCGTTATCCACGACTCGCCAACATCGACGCCCTCGCGCTACTCCTCCTGGAAGATCCGGATGGTGCCCGGATAGGTCGAGACCCAGACCTGGCGCGTGGCGTTGTCGTAGGTGATGCCGATCGGGTGGTAGCCGGTCTGGACCGTCTGGAGCACCTTCATGTCACGCGTCCGGATCTTGCTGGCCGTGCCTCCACCCCAATGGACGACGTATACCGATAGCCCATCGGGCGCCATGGTCATGCTGCGCGGCTCGCGTCCCGTGGCGACGCGCTTGACGACGAGTTCTTGCTTGATGTCCACCTTGGCCACCCCGCCGCCCTGGTCGAGCGAGACATACAGGAAGCGGCCGTCGGGGCTCATCAGCACGTCGCGAGGGCTGGGACCGACGTTGCGGACGTCGCGCACCCGGCCGTTCTCCAGGTTCACGCGCGCGATGTCGTCGGAGCCCAGGTGCGCGACGTAGGCGAAGGTCGAGGTGGGGTCCACGGCGATGCCACGCGGATACGGCCCTGTGTCGATGCGGCGGGTCTCCTCGCCACTGGCCAGGTCGACTACGCTGAGGTCGTACGAGCACCAGTTCGAGACGAGCAGCGTCGTCCCGTCGGGCGTAACGATGAGATCCTTGGGCAGTGAACCCACCTGGAAGACACGCGTCTTCTGGAGTGACTCGACGTCGTACTCCACGACGAAACTGCGGTCGATGTCGCTGGCCGGCGAGCACGGATCGATGAGCGGCCCCGGCCGAGGGAATCCCGGGCCGTACATGGAACGGTTGGTGACGTAGGCGAAGCGGCCGCCGGGCGAGAAGGCGGCCTCGACCGGCCCGCCCTGGACGCGCTCGGGATACTCCGGATAGCCCCAGTCCGAGAGCACGAGCGAGTCCTTGAGTGTCTTGACCAGCTCGAAGTCGCGGTCATACACGCTGATGGTGTGCTGGTAGATGTTGTTCTGGGCGAAGACCAGTCCCGTCTGCGAAGCCTCCACCGACTTGGGGTTGATACGGCCCGTGATCTCCGTGACGAGGCGCATGCGCAGCTCGTCGGAGGGCGTGAGGTCGACTGGGGCGCTGGGCGACGGGCTGGGTGCGGGGTCGACCGACGGGCTCGGACCGGGCGCGGAGGAGGTCGCCGCCGCGGACGAGGTCGCCGCCGCGGACGATGGCGCGGGCTCGGTCGCAGCCTCGGGAGTCGGACTTTGGCTGCCCAGCGTCGAGGGGAGCGCGGAGGGGGAGGGCTGGCCGGGCGACGGTGGCAGCACCGCTGCGGCATCGAGAGCCGCTGGACGCTGGCCGTTGATCAGCAGCGCGATGGCCAAGAGCCCGACCAGGACAGCGGCGGCCGCGGCCAAGAGGAGGGATCGGCGTCGATCCGCACGCCCAATCTCAGAACGCATCGTGACGCAAGCCTACAGGGCGACCGTCATACATCCTGGACTTCACCGGGCGCAACGGCCTGCTGGATGCCGCACGGATGCAACACTCGGCCGCACCGTGAACGCGCACAAAGCCACGCTGGTCGCTATGTTGCGCGGCATGGGAAACATCATCCGGTTCATGCTCTTCCGTGTGCTCGGTGGACGATTCGCCCTTGCGCTGGCTGCCATCGGGTTCCTGCGCTCGCGCCGTCGCTCCTCGGCCGCGCGGATCACCCCTCCTCGACGCTGAGCGCCCGTCGATCCCGGACCGATCGGTAGACCTCTAGGGTCGACGCTGCGATGCGGCCCCAGTCGAAATCCTCGGCGCGCGAGCGGTTGTGGGCACCCATCGCCTCGAGATCGGATGAGAGGGCCTGCCGCAGAGCTCCGGGCAATCCCTGCGGGTCCGTCGCGTCGTACAGGATCGCCCCCGCGTCGTCTACCGTCTCTCCGATGCAGCCGCGTCGCGGAGCGATGACGGCGCGTCCGAACGAGATGGCCAGGAGCACCGACCCAGACGTGAAGATCTCGCGGTATGGCAGCGCCACCGCGTCAGCCGCGTTGAGGTAGAGCTGCAGGTCGTCGTCCGGGACGAAGCTGAGGTGGAGAGCGATGCGTGGGTCGCCCTCGGCAAGCGCAGTGACCTCAGCGGCAAACTCGTCACTCCCCGGGGTGCCCGCGATGAGCAAGCGTAGCTCGTCGCCCGGCAGGTCTCGGAAGGCACGGATCAGCTCACCCACCCCCTTGTACGGCCGCACCCACCCGACGAAGGCTAGGACCGGTCCCTGGCCGGCTACGCCAAGCCGCTCGCGAGCCTCCGCCCGTGTGATGTCGTTGCGGTAGGCGCTCAGGTAGTGCCCATGGGGGATGACCGACACGCGCCGGGCGGCAGCGGTGGGCAGGTCGAGCGCTTCGAGCAGCGCCTCGCGTGCGGCTTCGCAGTGGACGATGACCGCCGAGCTCAGTCGGAACAGGTCACGATTGAAGCGCATCTCGAGCGGGTCGATGGGGCGGTCGTGGCGTGAGAGATCGTGAGCGGTCCAGACGACCGGCGTGCCGGTCCTGCGCAGAAGCCGGAGCTCGGTGATGGTCCTGGCCGCCTTGATGCGGCTGACATCCGTTCGCCCGCCACTGATGTACGGCTCGGTCCAGTGGAGATGCAGCACTTCGGGGCGGCCCTGCGCGCGCACCGCCTGCAGCACGGGCAGCAGCCGGCGGCGGCCGGTGGCTTGCGCCGTGACGGTCACGCCGCGCGACCGCAGGCCGTCGGCCAACTCTCGCTGATAGGCGTTGGCGGCCATGTAGTCAGGCAGGAACAGGACCTTCACGGTCGAGACACACCCAACGTGTCGTAGACGCCCATCAGCGTCGCGGCCTGGTGATCCCAGCCGTACTCGCCGCGCGCGGCTGATAGACACCGCTCGCGTGAAGCGGCTCGCTCGGCCGGCGAAGCGTCGATCACGGCGCGGATGGCGCGCGCGACATCGACCGGATCGGTGGGGTCACACAGTTCGCCGCAGCCCGTTGCGGCCACGATGGGCCGGATGCCAGGTAGATCGCTGGCCACCACCGGCACGCCTCCGCCCATCGCGTCGAACAGCTTGGTGGGCGTGTTGTAGCGATGATTGAGGGTATCCGGCTGGACCGGCATGACGGCCACGTCAGCGGCGGCATTCCAGGCCGGGATCTCATGCGGCCTCACACCCGCCATGAAGTGGATCCGTGATGCCGCCGGCGATGCCCCAGCGGCGGCCCGATAGCGCTCGTAGTCAGGGCCGAAGCCGGCCACCACCAGGACGGCTCGGTCGACCAGCGCGATGGCCTGGAAGAGCTCGCTCAGTCCGCGCCCATCCATGACCTGACCGAGGTAAAGCACGACCCTCGTCCCCTCGTCCAGGTGAAAGCGCGCATGGAAGCGTCGCTCCGGCGGGTCCGGTGGGTCATAGCGAGGCGGACCGTTACGGACGATGGCCGTCACGGGGCGCCGCAGCGTGCGCGACAGGATGGATGCGTAGGGCTCGCTCACGGTGACCAGCGCATCGACCTGCTGGGTCCAGGCCCGCTCGCGCCTCTTCAACAGCGTCCGCCACCATGCAGGCAGCCGTGCGAAGCGCCCCGACTCGGTGTCGATATCGTTGGCGTCGTAGACGGCCACCCCCCCGTGCCGACGCCGCAGCGCCACGGCCAGGGGCAGCGTGATGACGCTCTCCGCCTGCCACACGTCGGCAGGCCCGACCGCGGCGCTGATGTCTCGCGCCCAGGCGCGAGAGAGGAGCAGGTAGCGGCCGGCCTGCAAGCCCCGGCCGACCGTCTCACGCACACGACCGGCGACCCGCTCCAGGGCCCCTCGCCGGCCATGATCAGCGCCGCCTTCGCTGGGCAGGGCGGGCACCGGGAGCCAGCCCAGTGGCCGCGGCTGAGGCACGCGGATGACGCGATGACCAGCCAGCTCCTCGCGCGGGGGTAGACCATCACCCTCGCGCGCCACGACGGTGACGTCGTAGCCGGCGGAGCCGAGAGAGGTGGCTATCTTCCAGGCGCGCGAATCGGCGAGGTACGGGTTGTTGATGAGGATGGCCACGCGGGGCACGCGCGCGGCGGATGCGTCCAAGCCGAGTCTCTCCTCCTGGCCGCAGACGGTCGCTCGTCGGGCGCAGCGTGGCGCCGACGGAGGACCTGGCGCGGCACATGCTAGCAGCCAGCGGGCCGCTGGAAGGGCCGAGCGATCGTGCCCACTAGACTGGTGGCATGACCCGACCGCGCCTTGAGTGATGCCGCCGGCCGACCCGACGAAGGCGGCTGGATAGCAGGCCCCCCGCCATCCGAGGGCTGGACATCGAGTGGCCGCTTCGCGGCCGCTGTCATCGCGGCCCTGGTCATCGTCTCGGCCGTGGTCGCGTTCGCGCTGGTTCCCCGTGACGGGCCGCCGGCTGTCGGCGCGGACCGGCCCGGCGAGGTCGATGCCGTGATCGTGGGCTCGGCTCCCCTGAGCTGGGATCCCCAAGCGGCCGGCGACGCGGCGTCGGCGGGGACCCTGGCGCAGGTGTTCGAAGGGCTCACCGCCTTCGATGCGCAGAGTCAGGTCCAACCGGCCTTGGCGCGGCAGTGGTCAGTGGAGGATGAAGGACGCCGGCTGGTCTTCGAGCTCCGTCCGGGCATCACCTTCAGCGACGGATCGCCCATCACGGCTGAGGACGTGGTGGCCTCGTGGCTGCGGCTCATCGACCCCCAACGACCGAGCCCGCTGGCCAGCCTGTTGAGCGACGTGATCGGTGCCGACCAGTACCGCCTGGGAGCCGGGAGCGCCAGCGAAGTAGGCCTCCGCGCCGACGGCGACCGGCTGACCATCGAGTTCCGCCGGCCCGCCTCGTACTTCGTGGCCGTGACCGCGTCTCCCTCCTTAGCAGTGATGCCGGCGGCGCAGGCCGACCAACGACCAGGTGGTGAGCTTCCCGCCGACATGGTCGTGTCCGGTGCCTACCTCCCCGTGCAGCAGACGGCCACGGCCATCCGGCTCGAGGCCAACGAACGGTACTGGGCTGGCCCTCCCGCCTTGGGAGTCATCGAACTCCTCACGGACCTGGAGGGGCAGAGTCCCGTGGCGCTATTCGAAGCCGAGCGCGTCGACCACGTGGGCGTGGGCTCCCTGGATGCTTCGTGGCTTCGCTACGACCCCGACCTGGGGCCACAGCTGCGCAACGTGGACGCCCTCTCCGTGGACTACTACGGCTTCGACTCGACGGCGGCGCCCTTCGACGACCGGCAGGTCCGACGCGCCTTCAGCCTGGCCGTCGACTGGGATCGCCTCGTCAGCCTGACCGATGCGGGCACGGAGCCGGCCGCCTCGCTCGTCCCGGTCGGCGTGCCGGGCCGACCCGAGGGCGACTTCTCGCCCGACTACGACCCGGCCGCGGCGCGAGCCGCTTTGGCCGACGCCGGCTACCCGGACGGTCGCGGGTTTCCCGCTGTGACGCTGACCAGCTCAGGCTCGACCTACGACGAGGCAGTGGCGGAGGAGTTGAACGAGGTGCTGGGCGTCACCATCGAGGTCGAGCTGCGGCCCTTCGGGCAGTACCTCGATCTCCTCGAGAGCGATCCGCCCGCCTTCTGGGCACTGTCCTGGATCGCCGACTATCCGCATCCCCACGACTTCCTGGGGCTGTTGCTGCAGACCGGCTCGAGCAGCAATCAGGGCGGCTGGAGTGACGCGGAGTTCGATGCCACCGTGGAGGCCGCGGCCAGCACGGATGACCCACTGGAACAGGCAGGGTTGTACGCCCAGGCCCAGCGCATAGTGCAGACGGAGGCTCCACTCATCCCGGTCGCCTACGGTGAGCGATGGTCGCTGAGTCGTGACGGACTACTCGGCGCCGGGGAGTCGGGGGTCGGCTTCCTCCGCCTGGCCGGTCTCGCCTGGTCCGACGGCCGATGAGCCCGACGACGCAGAGACGGTCTGCTGCGTTCCTCGTCATGCTCCTGGTGGGGCTGATCTGGGGAGCCACGGCGCCGCTTCCCATTCGCGCGGCAGACGCCTCGACCGATGCTTCCTTCGAGTCGCCCACGTCCATTGCTCGGCTGGGCGAGCCGCTCGTCTTTCGCGCCACGCTGCGCAGCGCTATCGAACCGAGTCGCGTCGAACTTCTGACCAGGCGGCCCGCCGGGGGCGCAGCTTCCGTGGAGATCGCCGCCCTGGCCGATGGCGGTGATGGCGCCTACGAGGCCAGCGTCGAAGAGAGCGGGCACGCCGTGCCCAACACCACGTTGCGCTATCGCTTCCGGGCGGTCATGCCGGACGGCACGTCCCTTCTAGGCCCGGAGGAGACGGCCACGGTGGTGGACCCTCGCTTCGAGTGGCGAACGCTGGAAGGTCCGCTCGTCCGTCTGCATTGGTACGAGGGCGACGAGGACTTCGCGCGCCGGGCGCTGGATATCGGAGAGGGCGCCATCGCCCGTGCCTCCGAGTTGCTGGGTGTCACGGAGACCGAGCCGCTCGACTTCTTCATCTACGCCTCGGAGCCCGCGCTGCGCGAGGCGCTGGGGCCCGGCACCCGCGAGAATGTGGGAGGCCAGGCCAATGCCGCGTTGCGCACCATGTTCGGACTCATCGAACCCTCCGATATCGGCTCCGACTGGGTCGACGTGCTGGTCGAGCACGAGCTCACGCATCTGGTCTTCGACACGGCCGTGCGGAACGCGTATCACGCGCCCCCACGTTGGCTGAACGAGGGTGTCGCTGTGTACCTCGCGGAGGGCTACTCCCTGCCCGACAGCGGCAGCGTCCGGACCGCCGCTGAGCGCGGCAGCCTGATCCCGCTCGAGGGACTGGGCGGCCTCTTTCCCACCACGCGGGACCGCTTCAACCTGGCCTACGCGGAGAGCGTATCGGCGGTGTCCTACTTCATCGAGACCTATGGCGAGGACCGCTTGGTGCAGCTCATCCGCTCCTATGCCGGCGGCGTCACGGACGACGAGGCGTTCACGGTCGCGACAGGCGCCGACCTGGCCGCCTTCGATGCAGCCTGGCTAGGTTCTCTGGACGCCGAGGTCCCGCTACCGTTCGGGCCGCGACCGGCGCCCCCGGGACCTCTTCCGTCCGGCTGGACCGCCGCTGCCGCCGACCCGGTGGGGACGCCCAGCGGGTCGCCGGCGGCCTCGGCGAGCGACCTTGGCCGGGAGACGGTCGGTCCCGCGCCCGAGGCGTCACCGGCGCCATCGGAGAGCCAGGCGGCGGGTGTCGACGAGGCCTCGGTGGCGGTGCTCGCCACGGCTGCCCTGGCCGCAGGCAGCCTCCTCACGGTGGGAGTCCTGGTCCTCGCCAGGAGGCGTCGCGGGGCATGATCGGGACGGCTCCTCTGCTACGCTGACCGGCCCATGCGAGACCTCTCCCGTCGAGCCCTGGACACCGCCACGCAACAGGGTGCCGGCTACGCCGACGTGCGCCTGGTCCGTCGCCAGGACGAGAATCTGACCGTCAAGTCGGGTCGTGTCGAAGCCGTGTCGGTGGGCGAGACCGAGGGCTTCGGGGTGCGCGTGCTGGTCGATGGAGCCTGGGGCTTCGCCTCCTCGGGCCGGCTCGACGCCGCAGAGGTCGACCGCGTGGCCGGTCTGGCCGTGCGCATCGCCCGGGCCTCGGGCACCGCGCTGCGCCAACGAGTCCGGCTGGACGATCGTCCACCGGCCGTAGGTCGCTACGAGACGGCCCTCCAGGAGGACCCATTCGCGCTGTCCATGGACGTCAAGATCGACCTGCTGCTGGAGGCCGATGCGAGGCTCAACGGAGTGAAGGGCATCGCCTTCACCGAGACCATGTACCACGCTCAGCGTGAGTGGAAGGCGTTCGCCGCCAGCGACGGCTCCGACACGGAGCAGATCATCACGCACGTGGGCGCAGCCGTCGAAGTCAACGCGGTGGAGGGCGACGAGGTCCAGCGCCGGACGTATCCGGACGCAGGTGGCGGCTACCAGGCGGCGGGCTTCGAGTACGTCCGGGGATTGGATCTGGCTGGCCGCGCAGAGGCCCTCGCCGAGGAGTCGGTCGAGCTGCTCTCCGCCCCACAGTGCCCGCCCGGCCGCCAGACCATCATCCTCGATCCCTCGCAGCTCTACCTCCAGGTGCACGAGAGCTGTGGCCATCCCACCGAGCTCGATCGCGTCTTCGGCACCGAGGCGTCCTATGCTGGTACCAGCTTCCTGACCACGGACAAGCTCGAGGCCGGGTTCCGCTACGGCTCCGACCTGATCGACCTGGTGGCCGATGCCACGGCTCCGGGCGGCCTGGGCACCTTCGGCTGGGACGACGAGGGCGTGGCCGCCCAGTCGGTGCCGCTGGTCAAGGAGGGCATCTTCGTGGGCTACCTCTCCAGCCGCGAGACCGCGCCGCGCATCGGACGGGCGAGTGGCGGCGCGATGCGCGCCGATGGCTGGAACCGCCTGCCGCTCATCCGCATGACCAACATCAACCTGCTGCCCAAGCCAGGCATGAGCCTCGACGAGATGATCGCCGACACCGATGAGGGGCTCTACCTTGCCTCGAATCGCTCTTGGAGCATCGACGATCGTCGCCTCAACTTCCAGTTCGCCACGGAAGTGGCGCGTGAGATCAAGGGCGGCAAGCTCGGCCGGCTGTACAAGAACCCGACCTACACGGGCATCACCTACGAGTTCTGGCGCTCCTGCGATGCCGTCGGCGATGAGCGTTCATACGTGATGCTGGGCACGCCCAACTGTGGCAAGGGCGAGCCGGGACAGGGTGCGCACGTGGGACACGCCGTGAGCGGCGCACGGTTCCGGGACGTGCAGGTCGGCGTGGGCAAGTGGTGATGGCCGAGCAGCAGGAGGCGGTGCTCTCGGTCGCGCGGCGCGCCCTGCGCTTCGCGGAGCATGCCGGGGCCACCCAGTGCGAGGCGCTGGTGCAGCGCACGGACGAGCAGCTGACCCGCTTCGCCAACAGCGAGGTGCACCAGAACGTCAGCGAGTCGGACACCATCGTCAACCTGCGCTTCATCGACGGTCAGCGTGTGGGCGTGGCTTCCACCAACCGCCTCGACGACGACTCGCTGCGACGGCTTGCCGACACAGCCGCTCGCATCTGCCGGCTCCAGCCGGAGCAGCCCGACTTCGCCGGTCTCCCCGAACCGGGATCGGTTTCGATGGTCCCCGGAGCCTGTTCCGCAGCCACCGTGGAGGCCACTCCTGAGCAGCGCGCGGAGGTCGCCCGCGCGGTCATCAGTGCCGCCGACGAAGCCGAAGTGCTGGCCTACGGGTCGTACCGCACGGTGGCCGAGCAGGTGGCCGTAGCCAACTCCCTGGGAGTCGGCGTGGAGGAGCCACGCGCCCACGGCCACCTTATCGTGGTGGCCATGGGCGCCGACGGGGAAGCGGGCTACGCGGAAGGGGCCGCCGTGGACCACACCCGCATCGATGCCGCGGCGCTCGGTCAGGAAGCGGCTGGAAAGGCGAGGGCTTCCCGCAAGGCGGTGTCCCTCGAACCGGGCGACTACCCCGTGGTCCTGGAGGAGTACGCGGTCGTCGATCTGTTGGACATGCTGGGCTACCTGGGCTTCTCTGCCCTCGCCGTGCAGGAGGAGCGGAGCTTCTTCGAGGCGGGCAAGCGCATCGGGTCCGATCTGGTCACCCTGCGCGATGACGCCACGGACATCGCCGGCACGCCCGCCTCGTTCGACTATGAGGGCATCGCCAAGCAGCCCGTCACCCTGGTCGAAAAGGGGGTCTGTCGCGAAGTGGTCCACGACGCACAAACGGCGGCGCGCGCCGGTCGCCGCTCCACGGGGCACGGGCTGCCGGCGCCCAACACCTACGGCCCCTTTCCGCTCCACCAGCTCATGGAGCCGGGCGAGTCCAGCCGTGAGGAGCTCATCGGAGGCTTGGCGCGCGGCCTGCTCGTCACGCGCTTCCACTACACCAACCCGGTGCACCCCAAGCTGGCCATGGTCACGGGCATGACCCGGGACGGTCTCTTCCTCGTCGAGCGCGGTGAGGTGGTGGGTCCCGTTCGTAACCTGCGCTTCACGCAGAGCTACCTGGGGGCCCTGGCGGGAGTGGAAGCGGTGGGGCGCGAGCGTCGGACCCTGCGCGGCTTCCTGGGCACCGTGGTCGTGCCCGCGGTGCGTATCTCGGCCTTCACCTTCACCGGTGCCACAGAGCACTGAGGGCCCGGCGGAACGCGTCGGCCCGGTCGTCTTGGAGGTGCACCTGGGGGATCGCCTCGAGCTGCGCAAGCCGCACGCCTGTGGTGGGCGCCAGTGGCGGGTGACGCGACTGGGGGCTGACATCGGACTGGTCTGCGAGGCGTGCGGGCGCCGGGTGCTGTTGGAGCGCGCCGAGCTGGAGCGCCGCTTCCGCGGCTGGGTGGCACGGGCCGAGCCGGCATGAGCGCAGCCGCCCCGGCCTCGGCCGATCCCAACCACGTCCCCGACCAGCTTGAGGTCGGGCAGGCCAAGTCCGTCCTCGCCAATCGGAAGTTCCTGGCGCTATTCCTGTCCCAGGTCCTGACCCAGGTCGGCGGCAACATGGTGCTGTTCGCGCTGACGGTGCAGGTCTACAGCCTTACGCGCTCCAGCACGTCGGTCAGCATCCTGCTGCTCACCTTCCTGGTACCGGCCGTCATCTTCGGGGCCGTCGCAGGCGTCTACGTGGATCGCTTCGACCGGCGCATGATGCTGGTGGCCACCAACCTGTTGCGGGCGCTGGCGTTCCTCATCCTGGTCTTCTTCGACGAGAACCTCGTCGTCCTCTACCTGCTGACCATCGTGGTGGCGACCCTGACCACGTTCTTCGCTCCTGCCGAAGCGGCCATGATCCCCATCGTCGTGACCAAGCGTCAGCTGATCACGGCTAACGGGATGTTCATCTTCGCGCTCCAGGCGTCGTTCGTGGCCGGCTTCGCGATCCTCGGCCCTCTGTTCAGCAGCCTGCTCGGGACGCAACTGCTCATCCTCGTGGTGGCCGCTCTGTATGCACTGGCGGCAGCGATGTGCTGGGTGCTGCCCACCTCCGACCCTCGAGCCGCACCAAACCGTGCCGGCGAAGCGATAGGCGAGGCGCGCGGGGCCGTGGCCGCGACCTTCTCGCAACTGCGTGAGGGACTTGCCTACATCGGCCAGAACCGCAGCATCTTCTGGTCCCTCTCGTACCTCGCCATCACGGCCTCGCTGGTGGGCGTGATGGGTGTCCTAGGCCCCGACTTCGCGGTGAAGGTGCTGGGGCTCTCCGAGGACGGCTTCGTCATCGTCATCCTGCCCCTGGGCGTGGGATTGGTGTTGGGGATCCTGGCGCTCAACGTCTACGGCAAGTACTTCTCACGGCAGCGCATCATCGAGGTGGGCTTGATCTCGCTGGGAGTATCGCTGGTGGTCCTGGCCCTGGCCCAGAGGATCGGCGGCCCGTTGCTCACTGGCCCCATCGTGTCCCTGTTGACGGTCGTGGTCGTGGTGGCCTTCACAGCGGGCGTGTCCTACGCGCTAGTGGCGGTCCCGGCCCAGACCCAGTTGCAGGAGGAGCTGCCATCGGAGGTTCGCGGCCGGGTCTTCGGCGTCCTCAACATGCTGGTCAGCCTGGCCAGCCTAGGCCCCATCGTGGTGGTGGGACCCTTGGCCGACTCCCTGGGCACGCCGGCGGTCCTGGCTGGTTCGGCGGGCCTCGTGATCGTTGCCGGTGTGGTGTCAGTCATCAAGGCGCCGTCATCGGCAGACGTGGCGCACCACCACCAGGCGCTGGGGGAACCGGCCGATCCGATGACGGTGACGACCACGGCGCCCCTGACCAGGAGGGTGAGACTGCACTACCTCGATGCCGGCGAGAAGGCGAGCACCAAGGTCGCATCGTCCGTCACCCCACCCGAGGAGGAAGCGCGGCCTGAGGGCTCGAGCGGGCCGACCGGGTGACCCGGCTGGCGGTCGTCTTCACGGGCGGCACGATCGCCATGCTGCCCGACCCCTCCACCGGTGCCGCGGTCCCCAGCCTGGACGGCGCGGCGATCCTGGCACGTGTGCCGGGTCTCGATCGGATGGCGGACCTGGAGCCCATCGACTGGGGGCTGGTGCCGGCCTCCCATCTCAGCCTTGCACAGATCCTGGGCCTGGCACGGGTGCTCCAGGACGCGCTGTCGCGAGACGATATCGACGGGGCTGTCCTGGTCCAGGGCACGGACTCGATAGAGGAAACGGCCTTCGCCTTCGATCTGCTGGTGGGCGGTGACAAGCCGTTGGTCGTGGTGGGGGCCATGCGCAACGCTGCTGACCCGGCCTGGGATGGGGCCGCGAACCTGCGCGGCGCGGTCCGGGTGGCGGCTTCCGAGCAGTGGCGCGGTGCCGGGACAGTGGTGGTGATGGGCGGCCACGTCCTGCCCGCCGACGATGCCACGAAGCTTCACAGCCACGCGCTCGACGCCTTCGGGGCGCCCAACCATGGGCCGCTCGCGTCGCTGGAAGCGGAGTCCCGCCCGGGTGCCACCGGCGGCGTCGCCGCCGATGCCAGCGCTTACGGCGACGAGACGCACAAGGCACGGGGGCCACGCCGACACCTGGCACGGATCCCCGGGTCCGCCGCCGAGCCGGTCTTCCTGGTCTCGGCGACCGTGGGCATGGATGGCGCGGCACTACGCGCCCTAGCCACCCTCGCCCCACGCGGCATGGT
>JBBJNS010000045.1:0-14761 GCA_037720745.1 Candidatus Limnocylindrales bacterium | reverse complement strand
GCTCGCCTCGAGATGAGGTTCCCCACCGGGTCAACCGGGTAAGACCGCAGGGAGATCACCTGTTCGATAGGCGGCATGTGGAAGTCGGGCAACCGATGTAGCTGAGCCGTACTAATGGTCGAGGGCTTGACCTCTATTCGGCAGCTGACCCAAGGGCAGCTGTCAGGGATCCGTTAGGGATCCGTCACCCGTCGGTGGCGCAGGGCGTCACGGCGGCGAACATCGAAGGCTCGATACTTGAGCGCTGGTAGATCCCGCACAGCGGGCGCCACGCAGCCGATCACGTCATCACACGCAGAGAGATCCTGGTGACCCTAGCGGAGAGGCCACACCCGTTCCCATCCCGAACACGGAAGTTAAGCTCTCCAGCGCCGAAGATACTCAGGGGGTAGCTCCTCGGGAAAATAGGCCGTCGCCAGGATCTTTTGCGTTCTTCCGCCGCGAGGCCCTGGCCGGCTCGGCGCGAAGCTCGCGTCGGACCGCCCGCGTGGCGAACTCCGGCGCTTTATGATTCGGTCGTGCCTCGTGCCCGCTTGGACCGTCTGCCCGATGGCATCGGTCGCTCCATGGCTTCCTAGTGACCCGCCCGACGGCCGACCCGGATCCGGCGAGTTCTGGGGGCGTCCCCGGCGAGAGGGCTCCGCCCGTGGGGGCCGTGGCCACGACGTCGCCGGGCAGCATCGATGCGGCCGACGCAGGCAAGGTGTGCCCGTATCTCGTGGATGCGGCGGGGCCGTGGCGTCGCTCGGAGCCAGCCCGCAGTCACCGGTGTCGCGCAGTGTCACCCGCGGCGTCGATCCCAAGCACGACCCAAAGGCGCGTCTGCCTCTCCGGGTCTCACGTCACCTGCGAGGCCTATGAAGAGGCGATACTGGACCGCGCGGCGTCGCTCTCGGCCGATCACATCCGTGCCGAACGGCTCGAATCATCGCGTTTCGGCTCAATCGTGCGGCCCCTTCCCCTCACCGTCTCGCCGAGTCCCCGCGCCATCTCAGCGTCGTCAGGGCCGTCGGCCGACCTGCTAAAGCCGATGCGTCGACGGCCCCGAGCCGCGCTGGCGGGCGGGGCGCTCGCTCTTGTGGTCGTGGGCGTGATCGGGTACTCGTCGCGGCCGGCGCCCGCTGCGATGACTGCCGGAGATGCGTCCGTCTCGCCACGAGCGGCCGCCTCGCTCGTCAGTCAGATACCCAGCACCGCAACTCCTCCAGTACCGACTCGCAGGGCACCATCCGCCACCCCCGTGGCGACGCGTGCCCCTGTTTCTCCCGTGATACCCGCCGAGAGTCGCTACGTTGTGCGGGAGGGGGATCGCCTTCGGGCGATCGCGAGACGCTTCGAGACCACGGTGCCGGTCATCATCGCTGCCAACGACCTGCAGGATCGACCTCCGCGCATCGTGCCGGGACAGACGCTCATCATCCCTTCTCCCTGACCGGCCCTTGAGCGGCACTCACGGCTGACAGGCACGGCACCACGTCGTAACGAAGCCGCCCGGCGAGATCTCACTGAGTGGCGTGCCGCAGCGTGGACACGGGGCGCCTCCCTTACGGTGGACGCGCAGGAAGTCCCGCACCTCGACCTCGAAACGAGGAGGCACGAGCTGACGGAGTTCCTGCACAGCCCAGCCAAGGACCTCCTTCGTCGCGTCGTACAGCACATCGATCTCCTCGCCGGCGAGCGCGGTGCGCTTGCGGAACGGGGCCAGGCCGGCCGACCACAGGATCTCGTCGCTGTACCCGTTGCCGATGCCAGCCACGAATGCCTGGTCCTTGAGCACGGTCTTCAGCTCGCCTCGGTGACGCGCGATCCGCGCGCGCCAAGCGGCTGCATCAAGCCCTGGGTCGTCAGCGTCGGGTCCCATCGAGTCCCAGCCTGAGACCGGGCGTTCGATGCCCGCGGGCAGCAGGTAGACCTTACCCATCCGCGTGGCGTCCCGATAGCGCAACTCGATCGAGGCGTCGTCGGGCGGCAGCCATGGAGCGGCCCGGGTCCACTCTTGGCGTCGGGCGCCGCCTCGTGCCGGCCGTCGGCGTGGCGACCGCGGTCCGAACGTCATGACGACGGCCGTCTGCTTGAGTGGTTTGGCACCCGGTGGCGCCAGACCCAGCCGGCCCGTGAGCATCGGGTTGATCCGGATGCGGTCTTCGCCGAGCACGAACGTCAGGAACTTGCCACGCCGCTCGACGGCATCGAGATCCTTCCCCAACATGGCAGCTGCCTCGCCGGGCGTGCCGCGTACGACGAGGGTCTGGGGCGTGGTCCAGCCTGACAGTGGCCGCCCCACCAGGGCGGCCTGGAACGCCTCCTCGAGGATGGTCAGGTCGGGCAGTTCCGGCACCATCGGCGATGCTAGCACCGGTCCCCCCTCAGCCACCCCGACCCGCTCCGCCACGATCGTCCCACGCCCCGAGCGCGTGGTACCATGCACCGGCCCTGCCGGTAGGACCTGCAGAGGACCGCGCGCAACCCCGGAGCCGAGGAGTCTGACGAGCCCACCAAGGACACGGACGACCAGCCGAGCGAACCGAGACCCGGGTGTGCGACCCGGGTCCTTTCATGTCCGGCGGCTGGAGCTTTGACTTCGAGGAGAACCCATCAGTTGACCGTAGAGCCGATCGAGGGCACCGAGCCCACCGCAGAGCCGCAGAGCGACGAGACCCAGGCTAGCGCCAGCGAGGACGCCCAGGCGAACTCGGGCAACCAGCCCGACGATGACGCAGCCGTGGAGACGCCAGCGACCCCCCAACCGAGCACCGAGGCTGCCGTAGGCGCCAGCGGGGCGCGTCCGCTGGGCGCCGCTGATGCCATGTCCGAGGCCGTAGGATCGGCCGTCGAGGCGATGGACGGTCGTACCGAGGGCGAGGCTTCCGCGCCCGACGTCGATGGATCCGCTTCGACCGACGCGTCGGCTGAGGACGGGTCAGGGACCCGACAGGCCGCTGATGGGCCAGCGGAGGGGTCCGAGCCGAACTCTGCTTCCGAGCCGAACGCTGTTTCCGGGCAGGACGCTCCCGTGGCCCAGGCCGCCGAAGCTGCCCCTGACGCGAGCGCACCAGAGGCGGCCACCGGCGTCGACCCTGCCGTGGCCGACGCCGAAGACACTACTGCTAGCGCCGATCTGACCGCGACCTCTGATCTCGATGACGCGCCTCCGGCGGAAGAGCTCGACGAGTCGCCCGCCGCCGTGGTCGATGACCGTCCCGAGCCGACGACCATGGAGGAACTGCTCAACGAGCAGACCGATGAGATCCGCAGCCTGAAGCACGGTGACGTGGTCGAAGGCCAGGTCGTGCGCATCGACAAGGACGAGATCCTGGTCGACATCGGTGCCAAGTCCGAGGGCGTCGTCTCCAACCGCGAGCTTTACGGCCGCAACGCCGAGAGTCAGCCGGAGCTGAACATCGGCGACACCGTGCTCGTCTACGTGCTCCAGCCGGAATCCAACGAGGGGCATGCCGTCCTCTCGCTGCGCCGCGCGGGCCTCGAGCGCAAGTGGCGTTCCATGCAGGAGCAGCTCGATGAGGGCGTCATCATCGAGGCGCCTGTCATCGACCACAACAAGGGCGGACTCATCGTCGACTGCGGCATCCGCGGCTTCGTGCCCATCAGCCAGATCGTCGACTTCCCGCGCCGGCCGCAGAACGAGCAGCCGCGCGACGCTGCCCAGGAGATCGCCGAGAAGCTGCAGCCCTACGTCGGGCGCAAGCTTCGCCTCAAGATCCTGGAGGTCAACCGCAAGGCGAACCGCCTGATCCTCTCGGAGAAGGTGGCCCTCTACGAGGAGCGCCGCGAGAAGCGCGATGAGCTCTTCAGTAGCCTCACCGTCGGCCAGAAGGTGACCGGCTCGGTCCGCTCCATCGCCCCCTTCGGCGTGTTCGTCGACCTCGGTGGCATCGACGGCCTGGTCCACAAGAGTGAGCTTTCGTGGAACAAGGTGAACAACCCGGAGGACGGCTACAAGGTCGGGGAGGAGGTCGAGGCCGAGGTCATCGACATCAACCACGAACGTGGCCGCATCAGCCTTTCGATCCGCAGGCTGCAGCCCGACCCGTGGCACTCCACTGTGGCGGATCTGAAGGTCGGCGACGTGATCGACGGCACCGTCACCAAGATCGTCAACTTCGGCTCCTTCGTGCGGGTGCGCGACGGCCTGGAGGGACTCATCCACATCAGCGAGCTGTCCCATCAGCGGGTCGCCCATCCGGGTGATGTCGTGCATGAGGGACAGAACCTCAAGCTGAAGGTCATCTCGCTCGACTCCGAGCGACACCGCCTCGGACTCAGCCTCAAGCAGGCCGAGGAAGCCCCCGCACGTCCCGCACCGAGCGAGCCGCGCGAGCGGCGTCCGCGCTCCAGCGGCCCGTCCTACGATCCGTCGCAGGCGGTCCAAGAGCCGGAGGAGGGCATCGACAACACCCTTGCCGCAGCCTTCGCGCAGGTGCGCCTCCAGATGGCCGACTCGGAGGGCACAGATGAGCCGGCTGGCGACGGTGAGGCTGGCCCGGGATCGTCTGACGACGCGACGGGCAGCGAGGCTCCGGCTGACACTAGCCCGGCCCCTGCCGATGAGCCGGATCCGGAGGTCGTCGCCGAGGTCCTCAGCGAGGCGCCCGACTTCGACGATGCTCCGGTCGCCCAGGGCTCGGTGGCCTCCGCCCTCGAGGTCGGGCCCGCCGACGAGGCTCCGGCCTCCGACGAGGCTCCAGCCACCGACGAGGCTCCGGCCACCGAGTCGGAGGAGGCGCCTGCCACCGAGTCGGAGGAGGCGCCTTCTGCCGATGACGAAGCCGCTCCCGATACGGCCGGGTCCGCCGAGTCGGTCAGCTCTGCCCACGTGACGGAGGCACTTCCACCCAGCGACGAGACAGCTGCCCCCGACCCCGCGCCAAGCGAGGCGTCCGTCGATCGATCCGCCCCTGAGGAGCCCGGCGCCGACGCGGACCAGGCCTCGGCCAACGCGGAGCCGCCGCCGCAGGTCGATGAGGAGCCAGCTGCGGAGAGCGACAGCTCGGCAACGCTGGAGACCTCGAAGATCTCGACAGACGAGCCGGCGGAGGGGCCTCGGACCTGAGGGTCGCCCGCGCTACTCGATGACGACCCGCCCGCCAAGGCGGGTCGTTCGGATTCCTTCACTTTCCATCCGCTGGCCGTCCTGATGACGAATGATGGGCATGAGGGTGGGGCAGCCCTCGGCACAGGACCACGGTCGTCCGGTTCCCACCTCGCTCGGGCGTCGGGCGGCCGGACGAGGAGACCCCGATGTTAGGATTCAGGTCAGGGCGTGGGAGCGTCCTCCGCTAGAGAACAGGCGTTCCGACACATGACAGACCGCTTCGATAAGTTCACTGATCGTGCACGCAAGGTCCTGACGCTGGCTCAGGATGAGGCGCAGCGCTTCAACCACAACTACATCGGTACCGAGCATCTGCTGCTCGGCCTGGTGCGCGAAGGCGAGGGTGTCGCCGCGCGCGTGCTCGAGAACATGAACGTCGAGCTGGCCAAGGTGCGCACCGCCGTGGAGTTCATCATCGGCCGTGGCGATCGTCCCGTGGTGGGCGAGGTCGGCCTGACTCCCCGCGCCAAGCGCGTCATCGAGCTGGCCATCGACGAAGCGCGCCGGCTGGGTCACAACTACATCGGCACGGAACACCTGCTGCTCGGCCTGGTGCGCGAAGGCGAGGGCATCGCGGCTGGTGTCCTGGAGTCCCTCGGCGTCAACCTGGACAAGGTCCGCCACGAGGTCATCCGCGTCCTCTCTCAGTCGAGTTCGGCCGGTCCCGCCGCCGAGACCAAGCGCGCCTCCAAGACGCCCACCGTGGATCAGCTGGGCATCAACCTGAACGACGCCGTGCGCGCCGGTCGCAGCGATCCGGTCATCGGGCGTGAGAAGGAGATCGAGCGCGTCATCCAGATCCTCTCGCGTCGCACCAAGAACAACCCGGCGCTCATCGGCGAGCCCGGCGTGGGCAAGACCGCCATCGCCGAGGGGCTGGCCCAGCGCATCGTGGCCGGCGACGTGCCTGAGACGCTCGCCAACAAGCGCGTGTTGACCCTTGACATCGGTTCGCTGGTGGCCGGTACCAAGTACCGCGGGGAGTTCGAGGAGCGCCTCAAGAAGATCATCGAGGAGCTGCGCAATACCAACGATGCGGTGCTCTTCATCGATGAGCTGCACACGCTGGTGGGCGCCGGCGCGGCCGAGGGCGCGATCGACGCCGCGAACATCCTCAAGCCGCCGCTGGCGCGCGGCGAGCTCCAGTGCATCGGCGCTACCACGCTCGACGAGTACCGCAAGTACATCGAGCGCGATGCAGCACTGGAGCGACGCTTCCAGCCGGTGATGGTGGAAGAGCCGACGCTGGAGCAGACCATCGAGATCCTCTTCGGCATCCGCGAGAAGTACGAAGAGCATCACAAGGTCACCATCACCGACGACGCTGCGCGCGCCGCGGCGAACCTGTCCATCCGCTACATCACCGATCGCCACCTTCCGGACAAGGCCATCGACCTCATCGATGAGGCGGCCAGTCGGGTGCGTCTCCGCCACAGCTCCGCGCCGCCCGAACTGAAGGCCGCTCAAAAGGAGCTCGAGCGGGTCCTGAAGGAGAAGGAAGCGGCCATCAACGATCAAGACTACGAGGTGGCGGCAGGTCTACGCGACGCTGAGGCGGCGGCCAAGTCGACCATCGACCAGCTGCGCTCCGACTGGCAGGCCGCCCAGGCTGCCGAAAAGCCCACCGTTACGGAAGAGGACATCGCCCAGATCGTGGCGATGTGGACGGGCATTCCCGTGACGCGCATCGCGGAGGAGGAGTCCGAGCGGCTGCTGCACATGGAGGACGCACTCCACAAGCGGGTCATCGGCCAGCAGGAGGCCATCGACACCATCTCCAAGGCCGTCCGCCGCGCCCGGGCTGGGCTCAAGGATCCCAAGCGCCCTATCGGTTCCTTCATCTTCCTGGGCCCCACCGGTGTGGGCAAGACGGAGCTGGCCAAGGCGCTGGCCGAGTTCATGTTCGGCTCCGAAGACTCGCTCATCAAGATCGACATGAGCGAGTTCATGGAGCGGCACAACGTGAGCCGGCTGGTGGGCGCGCCTCCGGGCTATGTCGGGTTCGAAGAGGGCGGCCAGCTGACGGAGGCCGTTCGCCGCAAGAGTTACTCCGTGGTCTTGCTGGATGAGATCGAGAAGGCACATCCCGAGGTCTTCAACATCCTGTTGCAGATCCTGGAGGACGGCCACCTGACGGATGCCAAGGGACGTCGCGTCGACTTCCGCAACACGGTCATCATCATGACCAGCAACGTGGGCGCCAAGTCGTTGCTCAAGGACACCAGCCTCGGCTTCAAGCCTGTCAACACTGACATCTCCCAGGAGACGCAGGCGCAGTACGAGCGCATGAAGGACAAGGTCCTGGAGCAGCTCAAGACGCAGTTCCGCCCCGAGTTCCTGAACCGGGTCGACTCCTTCGTGGTCTTCCGCTCGCTGTCGGTGGAGGAGATCCGGCACATCGTCGAGCTCCTGCTGCAGCGCGTGCGTAACCAGCTCAAGACGCAGGAGATCGACATGGAGGTCACGGCCGAGGCCAAGGACCACCTCATCAAGCTCGGCTATGACGTGGACTACGGCGCGCGACCGCTGCGTCGTGTGATCCAGAATCTGGTCGAGGATCCGCTCGCCGAGGCACTCTTGCTGGGGCGCTTCTCGGCGGGACAGACCGTCGTGGTCGACAAGTCCGGCGATACCGGACTCTCCATCGAGCTGCTCACCGAGAAGACGCCGGTCGAGGCGTAACGCGGTGGCGCGGCCGGAGAGCCGCTACGTCTGCCAGGGCTGCGGGGCGGTCTTCCACCGCTGGGAAGGCCAGTGCCGCGTCTGCTCCGCCTGGAATACCCTGGTCGAGTCCCTCGTCCGCGAGCCTGCCGGAGGCAAGGCGGCGGCACGCTCCACGCGGCCCCTGACCGTGCCACGTTCCGAGTCGCTGGCTGGTACCGGCTCGCCCCCCGAGCCGCGTCGTGCCATCGGCAGCGACGAGCTGGACCGTGTGCTGGGCGGCGGCCTCGTGCCCGGGTCGCTCGTGCTGCTCGGCGGAGAGCCGGGCATCGGCAAGTCCACACTCGTGCTGGAGATCGCCGCTGGCGTCGCCCGGGACGACAGGAGTGGCGGCGTGCTCTACGCGTCGGGCGAGGAATCTGCCGCCCAACTCCGCCTGCGCGCCGAGCGGCTGGGCCTGAGCGCGGGCGCGCCTGGGCAGCGGATCGGGCTGCTGGCCGAGACCGAGGTAGAGCGGATCGTGGCCGTCGCCGAGGCTGAGCGCCCCAGCCTGCTCATCATCGACTCCATCCAGACCATGACCGCCGACGGGCTTCAGGGCCCGGCTGGCTCGGTGGGCCAGGTCCGTGAGGCCGCTGCCCGACTGGGTGCCTATGCGCGGTCGGCGGGCGTGCCGGTCATCCTCGTGGGGCACGTCACCAAGGACGGCAGCCTGGCTGGGCCGCGCACCCTGGAGCACCTGGTCGATGCGGTCCTCACGCTGGAGGGCGAACGATTCGGCCCACTGCGGCTGCTGCGTGCGGCCAAGAATCGCTTCGGTTCCACCGAGGAGGTGGGCGTACTGGAGATGACCGCTGACGGCCTGCGGCCGGTGGCTGATCCGGCCCGCGCCTTTTTGGGTGATGGCGCAGGCGACTCGGCCGGGGTGGCGGTGGCCGCTACGTTGGAGGGCAGCCGCCCGCTGCTGGTGGAGGTGCAGGCGCTCGTCGCGCCGTCCGGCTACGGCGCCCCCCGCCGCACGGTGGCCGGCGTCGACGCCAATCGCGTGGCGCTCCTGGTGGCTGTGCTGGGCCGGCGCTGCGCTGCCGACATCTCCGGGCACGACCTGTACGTCAGCCTGGCGGGGGGTGCGGCCGTGACCGAGCCGGCGCTGGATCTGGCCATCGCCCTGGCACTCGTCTCCTCGCTGCGTGACCGGCCCCTGAGGCCGGCCACGATGGTCTGCGGCGAGGTGTCCCTCCTGGGCGAGCTACGGCCCGCGCGAGGCCTCGAGCGGCGGCTCCAGGAAGCGGCGCGCCTGGGTTTCCGCCGCGCCCTGGTGCCCTGGTCGCGCAGCGGCCCGACGGCGCCGATCAAGGGCCTGGAGGTGGTCCCAGCGCGCACTCTGCGCGAGGCGATGGAGTCGGTACTCATGCCTCGTACCGGTACCCTTGGGGAGGGTTCGGAGGCCCCGTAGCCTGTGCTAGGCTCGCCCGGCTGATGATGCGTTTCGTCCGTCTCACGGGTGGTGCATCGGGTGCGATCGTGGCCATCACGTTGGCCAGTGGGGCACCCGGATTCTTCGACCCATCGGTGGCCGGACGGCTGCTCCTGGCCGCTTGGATCACCGCCTGGACCGTCATCGGCTACTCGATCATGCCCTACATCACGGTGCAGCCAGCAGGGCGCCTCGTGCGCAACGTGATGGACCTCTCGACCAGTGAGTTCGTGGCCGCCGTAGGGGGTCTCACGCTCGGCCTTCTGATGGGCGTACTCCTGGGCGTGCCCCTGTCGCACCTGCCTGACCCCTACGGCTGGATGCTGCCCATCGGTGTCTCGGTCGTGCTCGGTCTGGGCATGATGGGCTCCACCGTGGCCAAGCGCGTCGACCTTCTCGAAGGGCTGCGGAGTCTGGGCCTGCTGGATCGTGCCGGAGTCCGTGCCGAGCCTGGGCAACGCTCCGACGGGCCGCCCGTGTACGTGGATACAAGCGCCATCATCGACGGACGGATCACGGATGTGGCGGCGGCGGGCTTCCTCATCGGAACCCTGGTCGTGCCGCGTTTCGTGCTGGACGAACTGCAGCGCATCGCCGATCACGGCGACACGGCTCGCCGCACGCGTGGCCGCCGCGGTCTGGACATCCTGTCGCAGCTGCAGAAGGATCCACGCGTCAGCTTCGAGCTGAGCGACGAGGACGCGCCGGGCATCGAGGAGGTGGACGGCAAGCTCGTATCCCTTGCTCGTGCGCGCAACGGAGCGGTCCTGACCACGGACTACAACCTCAACCGCGTGGCCCAGCTGCAGGGCGTGCGCGTCCTCAACCTCAACCACCTGGCCAATGCCTTGAAACCGGCCTTCCTCCCCGGCGAGGAGATGCGCGTCAAGGTCATCCAGCAGGGCAAGGAGGCGGGGCAGGGCGTGGCCTTCCTCGATGACGGCACGATGATCGTGGTGGAGGGCGGCGGCTCCGACCTCCAGACCGAGCTGGACGTCACGGTCACTCGCGTGCTGCAGACCGTGGCCGGCCGCATGGTCTTCGCGCACCGACGACCCTGAGCGTGCCCGAGGCGTTCGCCGACGCCATCATCGTGGCCGCCGGGAGGAGCCGGCGCATGGGAGGCCGGGACAAGCTCCTCGAGCCGATCGACGGGCGCCCGACCCTGGCTTGGTCCGTGGGCGCCATGGTCCGCGCCCCGAGCGTCGCGCGACTGGTCCTGGTCACGGCCCCCGAGCGCGTCCCCGAGATGACCGCGCTGCCCTGGCTGCACGAGGGTGAGGTGACCGTCGTGGCTGGCGGCGAACGACGCCAGGATTCGGTGGCGGCTGGCCTCGCCGCGTGCGGCTCGGAGGTGGTGCTGGTCCACGACGGGGCACGGCCGTTCCTGACGGTCGAGACGGTGGAGGCCGTGGCCGCTGCCGCCCGGCAGCATGGCGCTGCGCTACCGGTCCTGCCGCTGGTCGACTCCGTCAAACGGGTCGGTTTGGATGGCCGCGCGCTGGCCGTCGATCGCGAGGGACTGTTCCGAGCCCAGACGCCGCAGGGAGCACGCCGTGAGCTCCTCGTGGCGGCCTTCGCGGCGCTGGGCGGACCCGGTAGCGAATGGACCGACGAGGCGGCCCTCCTTGAGGCTCACGGTGTCACGGTCGCGACGGTGCCAGGTGATGCCCGCAACGTGAAGCTGACCGAACCCGCAGACCTCGAGGCGGCCCGCGCGATGGCCGCAAGCGAGCACGGCGCGCTCCGCCTCGATGGCGACCGTGACGCGGACACTCCCCGCTACGGCAACGCCACCGATCGTCACCCCTTCGGGCCGGGAGATGGCCTGCTGCTGGGTGGCCTCCAGGTGGCCGGCGCGCCACGGCTCTTCGGGCACTCTGACGGCGACGTCGTGCTCCACGCCGTCGCCGACGCCTGCCTGGGGGCCGTTGGGCTGGGCGATCTGGGTCGCGAGCGCCTCGGGGTGCGTGCCTCCACGGGCAACCTGTCGGGCGACGACGGCTACGGGCTGACCATCTCGGCCTCGGCACTGGTCGGTCTGGTGCGTCGCTGAGCGGTCGGCCCGCGACGCGTCATCATTGGGCCATGAGTCTCCGTCTCCGCAACACCCTCGGTGGGGAGCTGGAGCCGTTCCAGCCGCTGGAGGCCGGCAAGGTCGGTCTGTACACCTGTGGTCCCACGGTCTACGGCCCCGCGCACGTGGGGAACTTCCGCAGCTTCGTGTTCGCCGACCTCCTGCGTCGATACCTGCGCTGGTCGGGCTTCGATGTGACCTGGGTCATGAACATCACCGACGTCGATGACAAGCTGATCCGCCGGGCGGCGGCGGAAGGCTTGAGCATCAAGGAGTTGGGCGACCGCTACACGGACCGCTTCATCCGGGATATGCAGCTACTGGACATCGGGCCGCCAGATGTGATGCCGCGAGCAACGGAGCACATCGACGACATGGTGGCTCACATCCAGCAGCTCATGGAGCGTGGGCACGCATATCGCACTGACGATGGATCGGTCTTCTTCAGCATCGCTTCGTGGTCGGGCTATGGGCGGCTGGCGCGACTCGACCCCGAGCAGCAGCGCGTCGGGGAGCGCGTCGAGGCCGACGAGTACGGCAAGGATGACGTGCGCGACTTCGCTCTCTGGAAGGGCCCCAAGGCGGGTGAGCCTTCTTGGTCGACGGCGATAGGGGAGGGCCGACCGGGCTGGCACATCGAGTGCTCCGCCATGAGCATGAAGTACCTCGGCGCCAGCTTCGATCTGCATACGGGCGGCATCGACCTGGTCTTCCCGCACCATGAGGACGAGATGGCACAGGCAGAGGCCGCCACTGGGCAGCGCTTCGTCAGCATCTGGCTGCACAACGCCCATCTGCGCATGGGCGGCCAGAAGATGGCCAAGCGGACCGGCAACTTCGCCGTGCCGGACGATGTCTACGGCGAGGGCATCTCTCCCCGAGTGCTTCGCTACGCACTGCTGTCCACCCATTACCGGACCGGGCCTGACTTCACGGAGGCAGCCCTGGCCACGGCCGGTTCGTCCGTCGAGCGGCTTTCCACTGTGCTCCTCGCCCTCGACGTATATCGTGAGGAGCGCGCGGATGATGCGACTCTGTCGGAGCTGCTGGAGGCGACGCGACAGGGCTTCCGCGACCACATGGACGAGGACCTGAACATCGCGCCGGCGCTGGGAACCGTGTTCGATCTGGTTCGTGAGCTCAACCGACGGATGGGCGACCGAGCGTTGTCCACGGCCGATGCGGTCCGGGCCGCCGAGGGGCTGCGAGATCTGGACCGCGTACTGGGCGTCGCAGAGGACCGGTCCGAACCCCCGGCGGAGGCCGCGGTGCAGGAACTGCTCGACCTGCGCGTTGCGGCGCGGACACGGCGAGACTGGGCCCGTTCCGACGAGCTGCGTGCTGAGTTGGCCGATCTGGGCGTCACCGTCGAAGATACCGCTGACGGCCAGCGCTGGCGGCACGATGCGCAAGCGGTGCATGGCTAGGGGTCGGGAACGGCCGGACGACACGCGTCGGTCGTCGGAAGGACCGCGCGATCGGCGCGATGGGCCGTGGCGACCGGAGGGTGCGTCGCGCGGACCCGACCGGGCATCTCGTGGGCCTGATCGGCCGTCGGGTCCGTGGCGACCGTCGGGCCAGCGTCCGGAGGCGGGTAGTGGCCGTGGGGCTAGGCCCCGACCCTGGGACCGGCAGCGATCAGACGGTCCGGGGGACCAGCGTCGCCGGGAGGGTGGGGATCGCGCCTGGCAGGATGGCTCGGGGCAGGAGCGTCCGAGCCGGCAGCAGCGTCCCTGGGATGTCGAGGGTCCGGGACCAGGTCGCGGGCCACGCGACGCGCCGCCGCCGTGGCGCCCCGAGCAGGCTGGCGACGGCCGCACCGACCGGGACCGGCGTGGCTTCGACCAACGTTCGCACCCCGAACACCGGCCCCCCCGGGACCGTCCAGCCAACGACGAGGGTCCCCGCCACGACCCACCCCCTAGCCGCGACCGACGGGGCCATGACCGCCCAGAGTACCGACCGTACCGCGCGGATCGTCCGCGCGACGATCGAGGACGCGGACCGTGGTCGGGTCCGCCAGGCCGTCAGCCTGAGGCCGGTCCGCGTCCCTGGCATGACCGCAGACCGGCGCGACCCGGTACGGGAGCCACGGACGGGCGCCGCGCGGCGGCCGACCCGCGACGGGCGGTGGCCGCAGAGCAGCTGGGTGATGCCGAGGAACTGGTGGCCGGCCGGCGACCAGTGGAAGAGGCCTTCGCGGCCAAACGCGAGGTCCGGCGCATGCTGGTGGTGCCCGAACGTCGCGCGGCGCTGGAGGCACTCGTCCTTCACGCCACGGCGCTGCGCGTGCCGGTCGTGGAAGTGGAGGGCGGGACGCTCACCTCTCTGTGCGGCTTCGACGGCCATCAGGGTGTTGCGCTGGTCGTCGCGCCGCGTCGTTGGGCGACCCTCGACGAGATCATCGCGCGGGCCCGCGAGCGTGGCCAGCCGCCCTTCGTCCTGGTCCTGGATTCGCTCGAGGATCCGCAGAACGTGGGCACGCTCCTGCGCACGGCCGAGGCCTGTGGCATCCACGGCGTCCTCTTCCCCACGCGCCGCTCCGCGCCCATGTCGCCAGCTGCGGTCAAGGCCTCGGCGGGAGCCATCGAGCATCTCCTGCTCTGCCCCACGGACGACTTGGCTGCCGCTCTGGCCGACCTACGCGGCGTCGGCCTGCGCCTCATCGGTGCGGACGAGGACGCGCCTCTGCCCTATCGCGAATCGGACCTGCGCGGCCCGCTCGCCCTTGTCGTGGGCAGCGAGGCACATGGCCTGTCGGGGGCCGTGCGCCGACGCCTCGACGGCACGGTCCGACTGCCGATGCGCGGCCGGGTAGCTTCGCTCAACGCGGCGGTGGCGGGTTCCGTGCTGCTCTTCGAGGCTGCCTCACAACGGGAGATAGCAGGAGCAGCGCCTGGCACTGACATCGCCCGAGTGGGACCGGAGGCGGCACAGGTCACGCGGAAGCCGGCAGCAGCGGACGAGGCGGGGCCTGAGTCAGAGGCGGAGGTGGAGGCCCAGATCGCTGAAGATGCCCTGCCCGACGCCGAGCCCCAGCCCGGGCCCGACGCCGGATCCGAAGCGGAGACCGTGGTCTCGCCCATCCATGAGGCAGATCTCCTGCCGGGCGAGCCGAACGCCCCGAGGTAGTCATCGGACGGTGCATGATCGCGCGTCGGAGTTGCATGATCGCGCAGCAGACACGAACGATTGCGCTCCGGGGCCTGCCTGCGCTATCCTTCACCGTCGCCGCCGACGTAGCTCAATTGGTAGAGCAGCGGTTTTGTAAACCGCCGGTTCCGGGTTCGAGTCCCGTCGTCGGCTCCAACTGAAGAGGATGCTGCGGACGCCCCTCTTCGCCACGGGGACCTTGAGGGCCCTGAGGAACGCAGCGCGCCGTGGGTAGGTTGAGCAGGTGGTGAGCTCCGCTGACTGTAGATCAGCCGTCTTC
>JBBJNS010000158.1:0-4077 GCA_037720745.1 Candidatus Limnocylindrales bacterium | reverse complement strand
CGGAGAGGTGTCCGAGTGGTTGATGGTGCCGCTCTCGAAAAGCGGTGTGCGAAAGCACCGAGGGTTCGAATCCCTCCCTCTCCGCCATCTCGCTCTCACCACCACGTTCCCACGTCGCGGCGCGTCGATGACGTCCCACGCGGAGAGGTCGCCTAGAGGCCTAGGGCGCCGCACTGGAAATGCGGTATGGGGCAACCCATCGCGGGTTCGAATCCCGCCCTCTCCGCCACATCTCTCGGACGCCTCAGCCGTCCGGACGCTTCAGCGGCTATGATTCATGGGCCGTGCTAGGCGGGGAACTAGCGGTGCCCTGTACCTGCAATCCGCTCCAGCAGGGCTGAATCCCCTCCCGAGGCCCGCGCCCGCGGAAGCCGACAGGGTGATCGACGATGAGGACCGGGTCCCGCGCAGCGGTGACGCGTGAACCACGTCAGGTCCGGAAGGAAGCAGCGTTAAGCGCTGTTCGCCGGGTGCCGCGGATCGGCCTGGTCCGAGTCGATCGCCTTGCTTGGGCCCACGAGCGTCTCGGTCGATGGAGGGTGCACGGCATATATCCTGAGGTCGATGGACACCGAATCGATCCGCGCAGCGCCCCACCAGGCTCTGTATCGACGCTGGCGTGCCCAGACATTCGGGCAGATCGTGGGCCAGACAGCGGTCGTCACGACGCTGCGCAACGCCGTCCGACTCGACCGGCTCAGCCATGGCTTCCTCTTCGTCGGTCCGCGCGGCACGGGCAAGACCTCCATGGCTCGCATCCTGGCCAAGGCCGTCAACTGCGCGGACCTGCGCGACGGCGAACCGTGCGACTCGTGTACGTCATGTGCCGCCATCCGCGAGGGACGGGCGCTGGACGTGGTGGAGATGGACGCCGCCTCGAACAACCGCGTGGACGACATGCGCGAACTCCTGCCGCGTGTCTACACCTCTGCCTCCGACCTGCGTCGCAAGGTCTTCATCATCGATGAGGTCCAGCGCATCAAGGAGGGCTGGGACGTGCTGCTCAAGACGCTCGAGGAGCCGCCCGAGGGCGTGCTCTTCATCTTCTGCACGACCGACCCGGGCCAGATCCGTCCGGCCGTGGTGTCGCGGCTGCAGCGCTTCACGTTCCGGCCGCTCAGCGTCGACGACATCAGCGGCAAGCTCACCCGTATCCTTGCCGCGGAAGGCCGCGCAGCGGAGCCCGAGGCCATCGACCTCATCGCGCACCTGGCAGCGGGTGGCATGCGTGACGCCGAGTCCATGCTCGACCAGGTGCTCGGCGGAGGGGATGCGCCGCTCACCGCCGACTCCATCCGCGACCTGTTGGGCATGGCCGAGGGGCAGGCCGTGGAGCGCTTCGTGTCAGCCCTCGCGGCCGGCGACGCACTGGCCGGCATCAGACTCCTCGATCAGCTGGAGTCGGATGGCCGCGACCTCGTCGCCTTCGCGGAGCAGGTCGTGGCAGTCCTTCGGGCACGCCTCGTGGCGGCCCTGACGGGGAGCGTGGAGACGAGCGCCGCAGCTGACCTGTCACGGGCCGCCCGCCGGCTCAGCGGCATCGATGCCAGCCGCGGCGGGCTGGGTGGCTATCGTTGGCAGCTCGAGCTGGCGCTGCTCACGGCGGCCGCGGCCTCCGCGTCGTCCGCGTCCTCCACCGGCGATGTCTCCGGGCCGCCCGCAGTGGCCTCACGGCCGGCCGTGGCTACGCCCCCGGAAATGGCCAGCCGGACCGTTACGACCAGGGCGGACCGAGCAGCGAGGCCGACGCCGGCGCCAGACGACACTCCCGAGCTCGATGCCGCCGCCGAGGCCGATCCCATTGCCCTGACCGAGCCCGCAGCCGGGCAGAAGACGGCTCGCGAGCCGCTTTCCACCGGCGAGTCTCGCGCGACGCCTGGTGCCCAGCGCGAGCCCGTGCTGGCTATGACCGCCGCCCTGCCGGTCGCCGCCGACCCGGAGGACCTGCTGGCCCGTCTGCGCAGCGGCTGGTCGGAGGTGGTCGCCTTCGTCGCCCGCAACCCTGCCAACCGCCCCCTCATCTCCGCCTGCCGGCCCGTCGAGGTGCAAGGCGGTGTCGTGGTCCTGGGCTTCCCGGAGGACCAGGTCTTTCTGCGTGACATCGCGGAGCGCAAGAAGGCCGCCCTGGAGGAAGGACTCCGTCACGTCCTCGGACAACCGGTCGGCGTACGCTGCGTGGCGACCAACATCGCTCTGCTCGAGCCAGTCGAGGCGGGGGCCGCCGATCTGGTGGAGCAGGCACGCCGCATCTTCGAAGGCGACCTGGCCGACGTTCGAGAGATCAGCTGACGAGCAGGAGGAACCAGCGATGGGCATGAACAACCTGGCCAAGATGGCGCAACAGATGCAGGTCGAGATGGGCCGCGTGGAAGAGGAGCTGCGCTCCCTCGAGGTGGAGGGCACAGCCGGCGGCGGTGCCGTCACAGCGGTCGTGACCGGCCGCCAGGAACTTGTCTCCATCACCATCGACCCAGGCGTCGTGGACCCAGCTGATGTGGAGATGCTCCAGGACCTGGTCACAGCCGCCGTCAACGACGCTCTGCGCCGGGCGCGCGAGACCGCCGAGCAAAAGATGGCGCGCGTGACGGGCGGCCTGCGCCTGCCGGGGATGTGATCGGCCCGTGACCGCGCTAGTCGAGCCGGTCGCCCGACTCATCGAGGCCTTGGCTCGCCTTCCCGGAGTCGGCCCCAAGACCGCGCAGCGCTTGACGTACCACCTCCTCCGCGCGCCGGATGCAGAGGCTCGGACTCTCGCGGCGGCACTCATCGCGGTACGCGACGAGGTCGTCTTCTGCGAACTCTGCTTCAACATCTCGACCGGTCCGCGCTGCCCCATCTGCCTCGACCCCAGCCGGGATGAGACGCGACTGTGTGTGGTCGAGGAACCGCTCGACGTGCTGGCGCTGGAGCGGACGGGCGCCTATCGCGGCCGTTACCACGTGCTGCATGGCGCCATCTCACCGATGGACGGCATCGGACCCGACCGACTGCGCATCCGGCAGCTCCTCGAGACAGCGGCCCGCCACTGCGCCGAAGGCGATCCCTTCCAGGAAGTCATCATCGCCACCAATCCGACACTCGAGGGGGAGGCCACGGCGATGTACCTCGCCGAGCGCCTGGCGGCTGACGTGGGGTCCGTGACCCGAATCGCGCGAGGCATCCCTGTGGGCGGCGACCTGGAGTACGCCGATGAGGTGACCCTGGTGCGGGCGATGCAGGGGCGTCGCGAGCTCGACCTGGACCCGCCTCGATGAGCAACCTTCTATCTGAGGCGGTCATCCGCTTGATGAAAGCGGCCGTGGTGGGTCTGCTGGCGCTGGTGCTCTTCCTCGTGGCGATCGGTCCGCTAGGTGAGCCCGGCTCCATCTCCTTGGCGCTGTTGTGCTGGCTCTCGGCCGCTGCCTTCTGGCTCTTGATCGAGACCAGCCCGCTCTAGGGCGTACGAGTACACCTGCTTGACGAGCGCCAGTGCTGTGGCTAGGATAGGCATCCGCCGCGCTCGGCCTCGGTCGGGCGGTGGCCCTCGACGAGGGCCAGGGGCGGATCCATCGGTTGACAGGCCGGTCGTGGACGTGCCACAATGCACTGCTGCGCCGGGCCCGACCGCGGGATCGGCAGCGCACCTTAACAACTGAAGAGTGGCAGGAGATCCGGATAACTACGAGCGGGAGCAAACCCCGAACTTCAACGAACGGCCGCAAGGTCGATCGTTTCATCGGAGAGTTTGATCCTGGCTCAGGATAAACGCTGGCGGCGTGCATGAGACATGCAAGTCGAACGGACGATCAGGGCTTGCTCTGGTCGTTAGTGGCGGACGGCTGAGTAACGCGTAGGCGACCTGCCCCGAAGTGGGGAATAACTGCCCGAAAGGGTGGCTAATACCGCATGTGGTCATACGTTCATTCGTGTGAGTAAAGCCGCAAGGCGCTTCGGGAGGGGCCTGCGTCCGATTAGCTCGTTGGTGGGGTAATGGCTCACCAAGGCGACGATCGGTAGGTGGTCTGAGAGGACGATCACCCAGACTGGGACTGAGACACGGCCCAGACTCCTACGGGAGGCAGCAGTCGGGAATTTTGC
>JBBJNS010000044.1:0-14849 GCA_037720745.1 Candidatus Limnocylindrales bacterium | reverse complement strand
ATCCAGCGGCGCGGCGTGCCACTGGCTCAGCGGATCCGTGCCGCCATCGAAGCGCACGAGGGCATCAGCCTGCCGGTGGGCACGCTGGACATCACCTTCTACCGCGATGACCTGTCGCGCATCGCCCGGCAGCCGCAGCTCAAGGGCACGGACCTGCCCTTCGAGCTGGAGCGCACCACCCTGGTCGTGGTCGATGATGTTCTCTACACCGGACGCACCGTCAGGGCGGCCATGGACGCCCTCATGGATCATGGCCGGCCGGCTGCCGTGCGGCTGGCCGTCCTGGTCGATCGCGGCCATCGCGAGCTGCCCATCCGCGCCGACCATGTGGGCAAGAACGTGCCCACCTCTCGCGACGAGGTGATCAAGGTCCACCTTCAGGAGATCGACGGAGAGGACGAGGTGGTCATCGAGCGACCGGCCGACCCGCCGGACGATCCCTCTGGGAGCACGGAGACCGACGCATCGCCATGACGCCAGTGGCTGGGCACTGGCCGCACCGGCATCTGCTCGATGTCGCCGAGCTGAGGGCGGACGAGCTGGAGCGGATCATGCGACTGGCCGGCGAGATGGCGGCTGCGCTCCGAGCCCGCACACGCCGCAAGGATCTGGCCGGGCGTCGCCTGGTGACGGTCTTCTCCGAGCCATCGACGCGGACACGACTCTCGTTCGAGATGGCCGCCCGAGCGCTGGGTGCCGAGGTCTCCCACCTCGACCCGCCCGTCAGCTCCATCGTGAAGGGCGAGTCGCTGGTGGACACCGTCCGGACGCTGGCTGCGCTGGGGGCCGACCTGCTGGTCATCCGTCATCGGCGCGGCGGTGCGCCCCATCTTGCGGCGCGACACTTTCCGGGACACGTGGTCAATGCCGGCGACGGCTGTCACGCGCACCCGACGCAGGCGCTGCTGGATCTGTACACCCTTCGGCAGCTACTGCCCCGGGGCTGCCGCGGCGCGCGCGTGACCATCCTGGGCGACATCCTGCACTCCCGCGTTGCGCGCTCCAACGTCTGGTCCCTGACCGCGGCCGGTGCCCGGGTAACGCTCTGCGGACCGGCCGAGTGGCTGCCTGATGTCGATGCCTGGCTGGGCCCCCACGCCTCGGGTCGACCGATCCGGGTGACCACGGATGTGGCCACGGCCCTGGCCGGAGCGGACGCGATCATGACGCTGCGCATCCAGCGTGAACGACTATCGCAGGCGGGTCCCTCGCGGGCGCGTTCCTCGCAGGCGGGTCCCTCGCAGGCGCTGTCCTCTGGGGCGGGGCCCTCGTCCCCGGAGTACGCGCTGCGCTATGGCTTGACGGCCGAGCGGCTGGCGATGGCGCGTCCGGACGTCGTCGTGATGCACCCTGGGCCGGTCAACGAGGGCGTGGAGATCACCCGCCAAGTGGCCACCGGGCCGCACTCGGTCATCCTCGACCAGGTGGCCAACGGCGTGCCCGTGCGCATGGCCGTGCTCGCCTTGCTGGCGGGAAGCGACGGAGCCAGCGACGCGAGTCTGGCCATCGCCTAGCCGCCCGCTACCATCCCGGGGTGATGCCCAGAGCCGACGCATGAGCCACGATCCGCAGCCGGAAGCACGTCGCGTGCCGGTCGAGCCGCCTATGCCGGCCTACAAGGGCGAGCCGCTGGACGCCGAACGCGGTCCGGGTCTGGGCTGTTTCTGGTCCCAGGTGGCGCTCCTGGCGCTCTTGCTCGTAGCCACGCCCATCAGCGTGGTGGCAGGCGCGCCACCGTGGCTCAGCGGCGCCATGCTCATCGCTACGCTGGTGCTCCTGCTCTTCGCCGGCCAGACGGTCATCTTCCTGCTCCGACTCGTGGCCGCCGACCGACGTTCCCGTCGCCGCCCCGTCGCTCCCGGCGCGCGACGGACGGTGGGCATGATCGAGGAAGAGGAGGCAGCAGCCGGGGTGGGTGAGCCACGAGACGACGAGCCACGAGACGGGGGCCAACGAGACGACAAGTCACGAAAGGTCGAGTCATGAGCAGTTTTCTGATTCATATCGCCACGGGCCCCGAGAACCCCGCGGGGTGACAGGTGATGACGGAGTGGAGCTGGCACCACCGGCCCGACTCGTGGCGCTCATCGCCGAGTCCGATCGAGTCGTCAGCTACTGAGCGGTGCCGCGCCGGACCTTCTTGCACCGCCGCACGAGCGTGCGACAATGGCGCCGCCCACGACGGGATGGCCGAGCACATGAGCCAGTCCGGATCACTCGCGGCCCCCGACCCTGACCTTGACCCCGGCCCGCCCACAGGAGAGACTCGGCCCGTGCCCGTTCTGGCCACCTACTTCTCCGTCCGCCGTGGACGCGACCCCTTCTTCAAGTTCTTCATGCGCAAGCTTTTCCCGCGCCAGGTCAAGCGCTACGAGGAAGAGTTCGGTATGCGCTTCCTGGGCTGGTACAACGTGGCCTACGGCTGGGACTTCGATAACGTGATCTTGCTGGAACTGCCCGACTACGGAACCATCGACAAGCTCGAAGGCGATGAGCGTTCTCGAGCCATCGGTCACCGAGCCGGCGAATGGATGTTCGAACGCCATCACTCGATGTTCCTCCGCGAACGGATGGGACCTGACCTCGAATACCACCCGTAGGAGGAGACGCCATGGACCGCCGAGGGAGTGCCGACGGCATGAACGGCCTGGACGGAACAGACGAGGAGCGCATCGGTGCGCTGAGTGAGATCGCGGCTGACGCGGCCATCGAGCGGGACTCGTTCCTGGCCGAGGCAGGCGAGCAGCTGGTGCGCTTCCTGGAGTCCAACAAGGACCGCTTGCGCGACCTTGGTGGCATGGTGCTCATCGACGACGACCCCGACTACCTGTCCATCGCGCCCGACGGGACCTTCCGCTCGCGAAGCCGCTACCAGGACGAGGAGACGGGTGAATGGGTCTCGGACACCGAGATCATCGAAAGCGCGGCCGAGCTGGTGGAGCTGTACAACCCGGCCGACATCTACGCGGCCTTCGCTGACGCGGCTCGGGAAGAAGCTGGACTGCCCGATGAGCCCACGGCTGCCGACGATCTGATGGAGACGGCCGGCATCTCTCCCGAGGAGACGGTCGGCGTGGGCATCGGTGGCAGCGATCCGTACGCCGGCGCCGCCGACGACTGGGTGGCCGCGCAGGACGAGGAGTCGCCCGCCGACGCGGAGACGGCCGCACGGCGCCTGTACGACCTGGCCCTCACCTTCCAGGAGCGAAGCCAGCTCTCAGAAGCGCGCCTCATCGAGCAGTTCGAGGTCTCGGCCGCTGACCTGTCGGGCATGGTCGGCGACATGATGATCCTCGACGACGAGGACGAGCGGCTCTGGTTCAAGGCTGACGGCTCCTTCGAGGCCGAGGTCGTGCCCGAGCGGGACGAGGACGGCGACGGCGAGCCCGATGAGGGCACGGACCGCTGGCAAGCCCTGGGCACGCCCGAGGAGCTGGTCATGTTCTACGACCCGACCGACCTCTTCGGCGACCTGGCGGAGGCACTGGCCGACGCCTACCCCGGCGTGGGACCGAGCGAGGACGAGCTCTCGGGAGAGGCCAGCGCTGCCGACGAGGGCGAGATCGTGGAGGCGGTCGTGGTCGAGAGCGAGGCCGAGGCGGCGCGTGAGGGCGATCGCATCGCGGGCACGGACGAGGAGCCTCAGCCCCGCCGCTGAGATCCGGTCATGGACGGGGAACTCCTCGCAGCTCGCGAGTACCTGCCCGGCCACTGGCTCCAGACCTGGCGAGTGCCGTCACTCGCCTCACGCGCGCAGCCGGGCCAGTACGCCTACGTCGCGACACCGCCTGGCTGGAGCGTGCCGCTGCTGCGTCCCGTGACGCTGCACGGCTTCGATCGGGTGCCTGGCGAAGTCGTCGTGCAGCTGGCGCCCGATGCGCCCGCTCAGGGCTGGCTGGCCCCGTTGCCGCCCGGGGGCCGGGCTACCTTCGCGGGGCCCTTCGGCCGCCCCTTGCGCATCGAGGCCAGCGCGCATCACCTGCTGCTCATCGCCGATGGATCCAGCATCGGGCGGCTGCGGTCGCTGGTGGACAGTGCGCTGGGGGCGGGCCGCCAGGTCGCCGTGCTGCTGGGTGCCATCAGCGCGTCGGAGGTCTATCCGTCGTCGCTGTTGCCGGACGAGGTGGAGTACGCAGTGGCCACGGCGGACGGATCGCTGGGGCATCACGGTACCGTCCTCGACATGGTGCCCCGCTACGAGGCGTGGGCCGATCAGGCCTTCGCAGCTGGCTCGCCGGACATGCTCCAGGACCTGGTCACGCTGCTGCGCGGCCGAGACGCCCGCCTGGGCGTGGCACGGCTGGCCAGGCGGCCGGGGCGCCGGTCCGCCCGCGGCGCTGCGGCTGCGCCACGGGACTGGCTGCAGGTCGTGCTCGAGCAGCGAGTCGGTTGCGTACTGGGAGTCTGCCTCGGCTGCAGCGTCGAGGGCGCCACGGGACCCGTCAGGGTGTGCCGCGAGGGACCAGCCTTCGCCTCGCAGGAACTCGCCTGGTCGGACCCGGCATGACAGGCGACGACCCGGGCGACCACCCAGGCGACCCCGGCGTCGACTTGGCACCGGAGCGGCCGGGTGCCCTTGTCCTGCGCACGCCGATCCTGGCCGCTGCGGGCTGCCTCGGCTACGGGGTCGAGGCTGTCGGGCAGGTCGATCTCTCAGCGCTGGGCGCCGTGGTGACACGCGGCACGACACTCCACGCGCGCGCCGGCGGGCCGGCACCCCGCATGACCGACGCGCCGGCTGGGCTGCTCCATGCCCTGGGCCACCAGAACCCGGGCATCACGACCGTGCTGGAGCGCCACGCTCCCCGCTGGGTGACATGGGAGGTGCCGGTCATCCTGAGCCTGGTCGCCACAAGCGCCGAAGAGTTCGCGGCGCTGGCCGAACGCACCGACGGCATCCCTGGCATCTCCGGCCTGGAGCTGGACCTGGGCTCGGTGGAGTCGGGACGCAAGGGTCGACCGATCTCGTACGACGCCTCGTCCGTGGGGCACATCGTGGCGGCCGTGCGCGCGGCGACCGACCTGCCCGTGCTGGTGAAGCTGTCCATCACCTCGCCCGATCTGCGCGGCGTGGGTCGCGCTGCTGCCGAGGCCGGTGCCGACGCGCTGGACTGCGGATCTGGGCCGCCGGCACTGCTGCAGGGGCGCCGCGCGATGCTCTCGGGGCCCGCCGTCGGGCCCTTGGCGCTGCGAGCCGTGTCGGAGCTGGCGCGTCGCTCGCGTCTGCCCATCGTGGGCTGCGGCGGCGTGACCACGCTGCATGACGCGACGGCCATGCTGGAGGCGGGTGCCGTGGCCGTGGCCGTGGGCACCGCCATGCTGGCCGACCCGTCGCTGCCCATTCGCCTCGCCGCCGAGCTGGCCGATCAGCGATCCTCCTAGTCGGCGGCCACTGCCTCGAAGGCCGCTTGCAGCTCTTCGGGACCGGCGACTCCCTCGAACTTGGCGGTCAGCGTCCCGCCGGCGTCGACCACGAAGATGTAGGGCTCGGACGGTAGACCCCACTCCATGACCGACGGCACGGACTGGAAGCGCTGAGCGTCGCTCAAGACGGGCTGCAGCCCTGCGTCGGTCATCTCCAGCACGTACGGCTCCACGTGGATAAAGGCCATCTCGTCCTTGAAGTCGGTAGCCACGTCACGGACGATGTCCAGGGTCGGGCCGCAGGCGCGGGTCTGGCAGAAGGCAGGCGTCGCGAAGACCAGCGCGAATGGCTGCTGCTGCTCCAGCGCTTCGTCGACGGACAGCTGGTAGAAGTCGGGATCCGGCTCCAGGTCCGTGGAGATCTCCGCGATGGCCTCTACCGAGTCGGCCGTGGGCGTGTCCGTGGCCGGCACGCGCTCCCCGATCGCCGGTGTCGATGACTCTGGGCGGACCGAGAAGACGACCCGAGCCTGGCGCTGCTCACGGTCGGGGATGCGCGCCGTCAGCTCCGCGCCCCAGGTGCCCGAGCATGTGAAGTCGACCGCGGCGCGATAGAGACCGCGCTCCTCGTCCGCCTGGAGGTAGCCCGCGGTCAGCTCGGTCACGGGCGCCTCGGGGTCGGCCGCAAGGTCGAAGAAACGCACGTCGACCTCCACCTCCGGCGCGGCCACCAGCCGATTCTGTGCGTCGATCAGCGTGAACAGGAACCGGTTCTGGCCCACCGCCAGCTCCGAGCTGACCAGCAGCGGCACCAGCTCCGTGGTCGGCGATGGCTGGGCCTCGGAACCCGGCCATCCGGGATAGCTGGCCGGTGCCGCGCCGCCTGGGTCGCAGGCGTTGGCGGCGGGGCTGGGGAGGGCTGGCGCTGAGGGCTGGCCAGGGTCGCTGGGACCGGTCGGCTCGGGCGTCGTCGAGGTGCAGGCGCTGAGCGCCAGGAGGCTGGCGAGGAGGAGGAAGGGTGTTCGGGGCATCGCCTCACCATAGCCACTCACCGCGGCGAGCGCCCGGGAGGGGAGGTCCCGCGCCCGCCGCTACAATCCGAGTGCCCCATGACGCGCTTTCAGAAGCTGACCCTCACGACCGTCGTCGCGACCTACATCCTGGTGATCATCGGTGCCATCACCCGCGGCACCGGCTCCGGTCTGGGCTGCCCGGACTGGCCGCTCTGCTACGGCCAGCTGCTGCCATCGCTGGGGGACACGGCCGCCTGGATCGAGTGGAGCCACAGGACTTGGGCGGCGCTGGTGGGACTCCTCGTGGCGGCGGTCGCGTTCGTGGCCATACGTCATCATCGACGTGACCGGTCCCTGGTGCTCGCCTCGCTGGGGGCAGTGATGCTGACCGGCTTCCAGGCCTGGCTGGGCAAGATCACCGTGGAGACGGGCAACGCCGGCGAGTGGGTCACGGCTCACCTTGCGACGGCCATGGTCCTGCTGGTGCTGCTCACCTTCGTGGCCATCCGCAGCCACTACCCGCGCAGCCTGGCCCGTGGCGGCAGCAGCCAGCGGCTGACCCTGGTCCTCGCCTTCACCTCAGCCTGTGTCTACGCGCTGCTGCTCTTCGGCTCCCACGTCACAGCGACCGGGGCCGCGCTGGTCTATCTCGACTGGCCCTTCTTCCGCGGCGAGCTGCTACCCCTATTCGCTGCCGACCCGGCCGTGGCGGCGCTCCAGATGAGTCACTTCCTGCATCGCTTCGTGGCGGCCGTCGTAGCCGTCATCGTGGGCTGGGCCTTCATCGTGGTCTGGCGCGCGGCGCGACGAGACCGCGCTGTCGGGGAGGGCGGGGCGCAGGGGCGCCAGATCCTGCTCGGCCTGGTGGGCACGGCCGCGGCGCTGTACGCCGTGCAGATCATCGTGGGCGCGCTGCAGATCTTCACGCGCCTGGCACCCTGGGCCGTGGCACTCCACCTGGCATTGGGCGCGCTCATCTGGGCCCTGGTGGCGGCGGCCACGATGATCTCCTACTACGAGGCTCGCACCAGCACGCGGCGCTATCCTGGCGACGGCGGACGAGCGGCTGACACGGACGATCCCATGGGCTCCGGCGCAGACGATGCGACGGGCGGCCCTCGCACGACCTGGCGGGAACGCGTCGGGGCGTACGTGGCCCTGACCAAGCCACGCATCATCGAGCTGCTGCTGGTCACCACGGTGCCCGCCATGGTGCTCGCCGCCCGCGGCATCCCGCCCCTCGATCTGGTCTTCTGGACGCTGCTCGGCGGCACGCTGGCAGCGGGCTCGGCCAACGCCATCAACTGCTACCTCGACCGCGACATCGACATGCTCATGAGCCGGACCCGTAAGCGACCCCTGCCCGCCCATCGGGTGGCGCCAGAGGATGCGCTGGTGTTCGGCCTGGCCCTGGGCGTGGTGGCCTTCGCCGTGCTCGCCTTTATGGTCAATCTGGTGGCGGCGTTCCTGACGCTGCTGGCCATCGGCTTCTACGTGGTCGTCTACACCATGCTGCTGAAGCGCAACACCCACCAGAACATCGTGCTGGGCGGCGCGGCCGGGGCACTGCCGCCGGTCATCGGCTGGTCCGCCGTGACGGGTGACATCGGCCTGCCCTCGCTGGTGCTCTTCGCCATCGTCTTCTACTGGACGCCGCCCCACTTCTGGGCGCTCTCCATGAACCTGGCCAAGGACTACGCGGCAGCCAACGTGCCGATGCTGCCGGTGACCCACGGCGTGCGCGAGACGACCCGCCAGATCGGCCTCTACTCCGTGCTCATGGTGGCGCTCACGCTGATCTTCTTCGCGGTCGCTGGGCGGGGCTTCATCTACCTGGGGGGTGCGCTCCTGCTGGGTGGCCTCTTCCTCTTCCAGGTCTTTGCCATGTGGCGCGACGGAACCGACAAGCGAGCGATGCGCGTCTACCGTTACTCCATCACCTATCTCTCGGCGCTGTTCGCGTTACTCGTGGTGGACGTGCTGGTCTTTCCCTTCGGGTGATCCGGCGGACCGTCAGGGCCGCGATCTGCAGCCTCGTCCTCGCCGCGTGCGGGGGCGCCGTGTCGCAGATCCAGACGGTGGAGGGCGTCGTGGTCGAGGTGGTGAGCGACTCGCCGGTGGCCATCGAGGCCTTCACGCTCCGCACGGAGCAGGGTGAGCAGCTCCACTTCTCACTGGGTGGCGAGGACTTCAGTCATGGCACCTTCCCGGCCACGCATCTGCGGGAGCACCAGGCTCTGGCCCAGCCGGTGCGCGTCAGCTACCGCGCGGAGGGCGACGCGAACGTGGTGGTGCGGCTGGAGGACGCCGAGTAGGTGAGTCGCGGCCGGCCAGTCAGACGGGCTCGATGCCCTCGACGGCGACCTGATCACCCGGGTCGGGGCCGAAGGCGCCTTCCGCACGCAGGCTGGCAGTGGCCGCCTCGTCGTAACCCAGCTCCCGCAGGATGGCCTCGCCGTCACCGTCCAGCGCCGGCCCTGGCGCGTATGCCGGCGCGAAGTCGCCCATGGTCAGCGGGAGCCCCACGGACCGCACCGTGCCGAAGGCTGGGTGCTGGTACTCGGCCAGCATGGAGCGCTCCCGGAGCTCGGTGACGTCCAGCGCCTCTTCCATGGAGCGGACAGGGGCGACCGGCACGCGACCTCGCAGCCGCTCCAGCCACTCGGCCGTGCTGCGTTCCGCGAACCGGGCAGAGAGGATGGGGATGAGATCCGCCCGGTGCCGGTCACGCGCCTCGAAATCGGCGAAGCGCGGGTCGACCGCCAGGTCCGGCAGGTCCATGGCCAGGACCAGGGTCCGGAAGAACTTCTCCTTGGGGCCGGCCACCGCGATGTGCCCATCAGAGGTGGGGAAGAACTGGAAAGGCACGACGCTGGGATGCGCCGACATCTCGCGCCGCTCGGTCACGAAGCCGCTGGAGAGGAACCAGGTCGCGGGATAGCTCAGCATGGCCAGGGCCGAGTCGTAGAGGTTCGTGTCGACGTCGCGACCCTGTCCCGTGCGACGCGCATCGAACAGCGCCACGACCAGCCCCAGCGCCGCCGTCAGCCCCGCGATGTAGTCGGCCAGCGACAAGCCGCTCTTGGTCGGCGGCCCGTCGGGCGCACCCGTCAGGGAGGCCCAGCCGGACTCCGCCTGGATCAACGCGTCGTAGCCCGGAAGTCGAGCGCCGGGACCCTCGCGGCCGTAGCCGGTCAGCGCCACGCACACGATGGCCGGCTTGATGCGGCCCAGCACCTCGTAGGTGAGTCCGAGGCGCTCCGCCTGGTCGCCGCGCAGGTTGCTGATCACTGCGTCCGCGGTGGCCACCAGCCGCTCGAAGACAGCGCGACCGGAGGGCGCCTTGAGATCCAGTGCGAGGCTGCGCTTGCCGCGGTTGAAGGCCTCGAAGAACAGGCTGTCGGTGCCTACCCGGCCGGGCGGGATGTAGCGGCTCACGTCGCCGCCCACGCCCGGATCCTCGATCTTGATCACCTCCGCGCCCAGGTCCGCCAGGTACAGCGTGCCGAAGGGCCCTGCGCCGTACTGCTCCACGGCCACGATCCGCACGCCGGCCAGTGGCGCCGGGCGGGGCACATCGGCGCTACCCAGGCCCTCCGGGCGGGCAGGCGCTGGAGGATCGAGATCGTCGGGCATGGCCTCAGCGGGCACGGTCGATGGCAGTTGGGCGAGCCGGTCGGGTGATACCGTTTCCAGTTACGATTGCGACATGGTGGCAGCCCGGTCCCCCGCCCGTCAACTCCACGATCGCGCGGAGGCCCTCGCGTGCCGCTGACCATCGAGTCCGTCGAGACGATCCCCATCCGTGTCCCGCTGCCCTTCACCTACAAGGGCAGCTACTACCGGATGCGCAACCGCTGCACGATCATCACGCGCATCCGCACGGCCGAGGGCATCGTGGGCGAGGCCTACAACGCCGACGAGGACGAGCCGCTCCAGTCGAGCATCCTGTCGATACTCCACGAGGAGCTCGTGCCGCGCGTCGTCGGTCTCGACGCGTTCGGCACGGAGCAGGTGTGGGAGAGCATGCTGCCCGCGACCTTCGACCAGTTGCGGCCGCGCTGGTACGCCATGCAGGCCTTGGCCTCCATCGACACGGCCGTCTGGGACGCCGTGGGCAAGGCGCTCGGCCAGCCACTCTGGCGGCTCTGGGGCGGGTATCGCGACCGGATCCCGATGATCGGCATCGGCGGCTACTACATCCCCGAGGACGACAGTGCCAAGGGCCAGGAGATCGAGCGCGAGATCGACTTCTTCCAGGGCGAGCAGGGCATGGTCGGCATGAAGTTCAAGATCGGCGCCGAGCCGCCCGAGGTGGATGCGGCGCGCCTGGCCCGAGCCCGCCGGCACGCCGGCGACGACTTCCTGTTCGTGGTCGACGCCAACCAGGGCTACACCGTCCCCGAGGCCCTCGCCTTCTTGGCCGCGGCCCGCGCCGAGGGCATCGACATCCGCTGGTTCGAGGAGCCCACCCGGTGGCATGCTGACTTTCGCGGCCTGCGCGACGTGCGGTTGCGCGGCAACGTGGACGTGGCCGCCGGGCAGAGCGAGATCAGCCGCGTGGGCATGCGCGAGATGATGGCCGCGGGGGCCATCGACGTCTGCAACTACGACGCGTCCTGGGGCGGTGGACCTACCGAGTGGCGACGTGTCGCGGCGCTGGCCTCCGCCTTCGATGTGCAGTTGGGCCACCACGAAGAGGCTCAAGTGGCTGCGCACCTGCTGGCCTCCCAGCCGCACGGCACCTATGTCGAGGCCTTCGCTCCGGCGCGCGACCCCATCTTCTGGCAGATGATCGAGAACCGCCCGGCGCTCGTCGATGGACACTTCCCGCTGCCCGACCGGCCCGGCCTGGGCTGGGTCCTGGACGAGGCTTTCATCGAGAAGTACCGCATCGATCGGTGACCGGTCGAGCCCGGTAGAACGGCGGGTCAGGCCGCTGCCAGCGCGCCCGTCAGCCCCACGGCGCCATGTCGCTCCAGCCGGGTGACGGCCCGCGCCAGCGCCTCGACGTCCGGATGATCCACCACCACAAGCGTATCGGACAGTAGCCCGTCGGAGACGACATGGGCCAGGTCCGCGATCTCGAAGACCTCCGGGACCTCCGTGCAGTAGATGATCACCGCGTGCCCCTCGCTGGCGTATTCGCGCATGAGCCGGTAGATCTCGCGCTTCGAGCCGATGTCGACGCCGCGGGTCGGCTCCTCCAGGACGAGGACCTCCGGGCGGCGCACGATCGCCGCGGCGATGGCCACCTTCTGCTGGTTGCCACCCGACAGCGACCGGATCGGCAGGCGGACGGAAGCAGCCTTGATCCGGAACTGGTCGCGCAGGCTGTGGGCGATCTCCAGCATCCGACCGAAGCGCAGCGCTCCGAATCGCCGGGTGATCTCGCGGTTCAGACGCGAGACCATGTTGTCGCCGATGCTGAGGTTCGTGAACAGGCTCGTCTGGCGGTCCGAAGAGACGAGGCTGGTGCCGTCTGCGACCGCGCCCCCGCCGCTGCGGCCGGCGATCTCGATGTGCCCCGTGCCGCGCTCGAAGCCCGCTATCGAGCGAACGAGCTCGCGAGCGCCCGACCCCTCCACCCCGACGATGGCCAAGATCTGCCCTGTCCGGACGTGCAGGTCGATGGCCTGGAACTCGCCACCGACGTGGGTCCAGTCGCGAAGCCGGAGGGACGTCGCGGCGTCCTCGCCGACCTGGGCGACGATCTGCTCCTCGGGCTCGCGGGCCGCCTGGCCCGTGACCAGGCCGGCGGCGATGCCCTCCTGGGTGCGCGCCTCGCCCTCGAGGGTCGCCGTGCACAGCCCATCCAGGATGAGAGCCACCCGATCGGTGTGCTCGGCCAGCTCGGCGATCCGGTGAGACACCAGGATCACGACGTTGCCGGCCTCGGCGAGGAGGTGCATCCGCCGGAACAAGTCGACCGATTCCTCCTGAGTGAGCGCCGAGTTGGGCTCATCGAACAGAAAGACCCGCGCGTCCCGAGCGAGCGCCCGGCCGATCTCCACCCGCTGCTGGATGGCCAGCGGGACCGATTCGATCGCGCGGTCGGCGTACTCGAGGATGGCCAGGTCGGCCAGCAGCGACCGCTCGGCGGGGTCCAGTCGCCGGACCATCGCCCGCGTCCCCTCACGACCGAGCATGAGGTTCTCGGCGACGGTCAGGTTGGAGCAGAGCTGCGGCTCCTGGTGCACGACCGCCACGCGGTCACGGTCACGCGCGGTATCCCAGGCTTCGCCGTCGAGCTCTATGGTCCCGGCGTCGGCGGTCGTCTCGCCGGCCAGGATCCTGATCAGGGTGCTCTTGCCAGCGCCGTTCGGCCCGGCCACACCAAGGATCTCGCCAGGGCTCGCCTCGAGATCGAGGCCATCCAGGGCTCGAGTGTCGCCATACCACTTGCGCAGGCCGCGGATCCGCAAGCCGTGGACCCGCGATCCGCCGCCCGGGGCCGCCTCGCTCACTTGCGCAGTCGCTGGGTGAAGCGATCGAGGACGACCGCCGCGATGGTGACGGCGCCTGACACGAAGTTGCTCAGGTACGAACCGACCGACAGCAGCGCCAGCCCGTTGGCGATGATGGCCAGGAGCAGGGCACCGCTGAGCGTCCCGATGGCTGTGCCCCGGCCGCCGGCCAGGCTCGCCCCGCCGATGATCACCGCGGCGAAGACCGGGAAGGTGAGGGATACCCCGGCGTTGGGCTGGACGGAGCCGATGAAGGCGAAGTCGAGCATGGCCGCCAGCGAGGCCAGCCCCGCACTGATGATGAACGCCGCGAACTTGTACTTGGTGATGGGCAGGCGGGCGAGCTCAGCGGCCGCCTGATTGCCGCCGATGGCCTTGAGCCGGAAGCCGAACAGTGAGCGGCTGAGGATGAACCCGATGATCACCGCCACGCCGAGCATCCAGATGGCCTGCATCGGGATGCCGAACGGCAGGTCTTGGTTTGACAGGCCGAAGAACCAGTCGACCTGCTCCTGCGGGACGGTCTTGCCGGGCGGCGGATAGGCCGGGTTGAGGGTGGCGGTATTCGAGACCAGCAGTGTCGTGCCGAAGACCAGCTGCCCGGTACCCAATGTCACGATGAATGATGGGATCTTGAGCACCGTCACCAGTACGGCATTGATCGAGCCCAGCCCGACGGCGGCGGCGAAGGCGAGCGGGATGGCGAACCAGATGGGCCAGCCCCAGACGATCCAGGCCACCCCGATGAGGATCGAGGCGAGGCCGTACATGTACCCGAACGACAGGTCGATCTCGCCCACCACGATGACCAGCGTCAGGCCCAGCGCGACGATGGCGATCGTGCTCATGGAGCGCATCACGCCCAGCGAGTTGGTGATGGTGAAGAACGTGTTCGGCTTGCTGAGGACGGTGAAGATGATGATCACGATCAGGATGGCCAGGAACACCCCGCCCACGCGCAGGGCGGCAGCGCGCGCACGGCTCGACCAGTCATCGGTGGGGGCGTTGGGCGTGCCGCCGGCCGGTGGGCGGCCGGTGCTGTTCGGGGCCGGACCGGCCGATGCGTTATCGGCCGGTCCGGAGGGATCTCTCGTCAAGCGACGATCAGCCCCCGGAGATGGACATGAATTCTTCGCGCGCCTCGACCACGTTCTCCGTCGTGATCGGCTTGAGGACGTTCGAGTTCGGGAGGATGTTGCCGTTGGCCAGGAACTCGGCGCAGCCGAGCGCTCCGAACCCGGCCTGATCCCCCCACTGCTGGTCGAGCGCGACGATCTGCGTCCCAGCCTCGATGGCATCGAGCTGGCCGATGCTCACGTTCCAGCCGAAGGCGTACATCTCGCCGGTGTTGCCGGAGTCCGCGATGGCGCGGGCGGCATGCTCGGCGCTGATATCGACGTTCTGGATGACCTGGACCTCCGGGTTGCCCTGGATGAAAGCGCTGTACGCGTCGTAGGCGGCAGCCGGATCGTAGGTGACATTGAGCGCGGAGCTCACGTCGTTCACGAAGGTGGCATCGGGGATGGCTTCCATGATGCCGTCGATGAAGCCCTGCATGCGGCCCTGCGCCCAGTTCTGGGTGGGGTCGCCGCCGGACACGGCGAAGGTCTTGAAGTCGAGGTCGTTGTCGTTCATGTACTCCACGATGATCTCGGCCGCCTGGAGACCTTCGTTGTTCGAGATCTGCGTGAAGTTCGTGAATTCGTTGCCGTTCGACTCGACGCCGACGGTGAACACGGGGATGCCCGTGGCCATGATGTCGTTGACGATGTTGCTGAAGGCGTCGGTGCCGGTCGACTGGACCGACAGGCAGTCGATCTGGTCGGCCTGGAACAGGGCGTCGATCTGGGCGATCTGCTCGTTGATGTCCTGGACCGCGGACGACGGCGCCACGGCCTGACCGTTCATGGGCAGGATGGCCTGGGCCTCGGGCAGGGTCCGCTCATAGCCCGCCGCGTACTGCGGGGAGAACAGCGGGATGGCCGTCGAACCGTAGGAGAAGACG
>JBBJNS010000157.1:0-4098 GCA_037720745.1 Candidatus Limnocylindrales bacterium | reverse complement strand
AGGAAGCCGCCCGACAGGAAGCCGCCCGACAGGAAGCCGCTCGGCTCGAACAGGAACGCCGCGAACAGGAGCGAAGCGCCCAGGAACAAAGCGAACGAGAGCGAAGCGAACAAGCACAGCGCGATCGGGAACGACTTGACCGGGAACGACTTGACCAGGAACGCCGCGAGCAGGAAAGCCGCGAACAGGAACGCCGCGAACAGGAACGGCGCGACCAGCCGGCACCTGTGCCCCGCGGCACGGGGCTCATGAGTTGGCCCGCCGCTGGCTACATCACCCAGGAGTTCGAGTGCAGCAGCCTCTCCTGGTACGCGCCTCGCGGCGGTTGCCCGAGTTTCCATGACGGCATCGACATCTCCAACGCCGACGGGACACCCATCCGTGCGGCTGCCGCCGGCTTCGTCGCGTTCGTGGGTTACAACCCGTACGAGGCGCGCAAGGATGCGGCTTGGATCGTGGCCATCGGACATGCCAACGGCCTGGACAGTCGCTACGCCCACCTTCAACCCCGCTTCGCACCCGGTGTCCGGGCGGGCAGCCGCGTGGCTCGCGGGCAGGTCATCGGCTACATGGGCAACACGGGACGCAGCACAGGTACACACCTGCATTGGCAGGTCAATCGCAACGGCCTGGCCGTCGATCCGCGTTCGCAGCTCTGAGGCAGCGTTGACAGGCCGTTGATGCGCCGCTGGTGACAGCGGCCCAGCAGCGCGGTGTAGCATCGCGGACGTGAAGCGCGTCCTGGCGGTCATCCTCGCAGGCGGTGAGGGTGAGCGCCTCTCGCTTCTCTCGGCGGTTCGGGCCAAGCCAGCGGTGCCCTTCGCGGGCAAGTACCGGATCATCGACTTCACGCTCTCCAACTGCGTGAACTCGGACATCGACAACGTGGTGGTCCTGACCCAGTACAACCCGCGCTCGCTCAACGATCATCTGGGTGCCGGCCGCCCCTGGGACCTGGACCGGACCACGGGCGGGATCCGCACGATGCAGCCCTACATCGCGCGCAACCGACCCACCGAGTGGTATCGCGGCACGGCGGATGCGGTGATGCAGAACCTGGAGCCGCTCCTCCAGTCCAAGGCCGAGATCATGCTGGTGCTGGCCGGCGACCACATCTACAAGATGGACTATCAGCCCTTCGTGCAGGCCCATCGCCGTCGCCGGGCCGATGTCACGGTCGCCGTCAAGCGCGTGCCGCTGGGCGACGCCCATCGCTTCGGCGTGCTGGCACTGGGCGACAACGACGAGGTCACTGACTGGCAGGAGAAGCCGCGCCAGCCCAAGAGCGACCTGGCCAGCCTGGGCATCTACGTCTTCTCGCGGAAGTCGTTGCTGAAGTGGCTGCACGAGGATCGCATCGACTTCGGTCGCCACGTCATCCCCGCCATGTTGGAGGGCGACGCACGCGTCTTCGGCTACCAGTTCGATGGCTACTGGCAGGACGTAGGCACCGTGGAGAGCTACTGGCAGGCCAACATGGAGCTGCTGGAAGACCACCCGTCGCTGGACCTCTACGACCGTGACTGGGTGATCCATACCCGCTCGGAAGAGCGCGCCCCGGCACGCATCGGGCCCACCGCGAACGTGCACCGCAGCTTGATCTCGCACGGTTGTCAGATCGCCGGCACCGTGGAGCGCTCGGTGCTCTCGCCGGGTGTGCGGGTCGATCCCGGCGCCTTGGTACGCGACAGCGTGGTCATGTTCGACACCGTCGTTCGGGCCGGTGCCGTGGTGGACCACGCCATCGTCGACAAAGAGGTCTCCATCGGCCCCAACGCGGTGGTCGGCATGGGCGCCAACGACCGACCCAACGAGCTGGAACCGGAGCGGCTGTACGCCGGCATCACGCTCATCGGGAAGCGCGCGCAGATCCCCGCCAACGTGCGCATCGGCCGCAACGTACGCATCGACGAGGGCGTGCGCGTGGCCGACTTCCGCTCCGCGCGAACGGTGCAGACGGGAGCCACCATCCACCATCGCGTCACGCGCGCGGCCGCCAGCCAGCCAGGCGAAGCAGCCGGCGCAGGCGGTCGGCCCGCGAGCGGCGCCGGTCGTGGCGGGAACACGGTCCGAGCCCGGGCCACCGGCCCATCGATCGAGTAGGTGCAGCCCAGCGACATCGACCAGTGGCTGACCGAGACCGGCATAGAGCCGCTGGAGCGGGCCGAGCGCGAGGGGGCCGTCTCGTGGGACCTGCTGCTGGACGGCAGGCGGCGCCACGACATCCGGCTGACCCTCATCCTCGACCCGACCCTGGCTCTCATCGGCTGGGTGCACTACGCACCGCCATTGGCCGATACCTTTCGCAAGAGCTACGAGCGCTTCCTGCGCTGGAACGATGAGCTGCCCTTCGCCAAGTTCGCCCTCTCGGAGGACCTTCGGCCGATCCTGAGCGCGGAGCTGTCCATCGACCGACTGGATGGCGACTCACTGGGGCTCACCATCGCGCGGCTGCTGGCCATCTGCGACCTGCTGCTCGACGAGTCCATCAGATGGCTCTGGCCAGGCAGCAAGAAGGCACCGACACCCGATCGCCCGTCTCGCCAGGAAGCCCTGCTCGAGCGCTATGCCCCCCAGCTGACGGAACTGGCGCCCCAGGCACCCTGACGCCCGGACGTGCTGCGCTACACTCCGGCGACCGAGGGCCAGCCGCACGTGCGCCGTCCCGCGTGTGCGCCGTCTCGGAGGGCAGAAGCAGGGCCGTGGCAGAAGTCGTGATGCAGCGTCGGCGGCCGTCGCGGGAGATCCTGATGGGGGACTCGGCGGACGTCTACTTCGCGCGTGCCGATGAGATCCTGGCCGCGGAGGGCCTCGACCCAGTGGTCACCATGGAGGTCTTCTCGCGGCGGTCGGGCGTGCTGTGCGGCATCGACGAAGCCAAGGTCCTCATCGCGCACGTGCTGGGCGACTGCCCGCCGGGCGAGGCACAGGTCGAGGCGCTGTCGGACGGCGACTCATTCGACTCGCGAGAGGTCGTGTTGCGCATCCGCGCGCGTTACCGGGCGTTCGGACTGTACGAGACGGCCATCCTGGGCATGATCGCTCAATCGACCGGTTGGGCTACCGCTGCGCGGGAGGTCGTGGAGGCGGCTGCGCCAGCGCCGGTCATCAGCTTCGGCGCGCGGCATGTGCACCCGGACGTGACCGACACGCTGGACTATGCCGCCATCGTGGGTGGTTGCGTGGGCGCCTCCACCCCGGCCGGGGCCCGTTTGGCGGGCCTCAGCCCGACGGGCACGATGCCCCATTCCCTGGTGCTCATCTTCGGCGACACGGTGCGCGCCGCTGAGGCCTTCGATCGCGTGCTTGCCAAGGATGTCCCGCGCGTCGTCCTCGTGGACACCTTCCGGGACGAGGCGGAGGAGGCGCTGCGCGTCGCTCACGCCCTCGGCGATCGACTCTACGGGATCCGTCTCGACACGCCCGCCGAGCGGGGCCGCGTGACGGCGGACCTGGTGCACGAGGTCCGGGCGCGGCTCGACCAGGCCGGCTTCCAGCACGTGCGCATAATCATCAGCGGCGGTCTCGATCCCGAGCGCATCCGCTACTTCCAGGAGGCTGGCGCGGCCGTCGACTCGTTCGCCGTGGGCAGCCACATCAGCGGGGCCCGCCCCATCGACTTCACGGGCGACCTGAAGGAGATCGACGGCCGCGCCATCGCCAAGCGGGGCCGCATCCCCGGACCGACCGAGAGCCCGCGCCTCCAGCCCATCGACCTTTCTGCCTGGCGCGCGTCTTCGTCGTAGGGATCAGCCCCCGCCCGTGGCCTCAGTGACGGCAGAAGCGGGCCCGTGGCAGCATGGGGCGATGACCGACGAGCGTCCCCCAGAGGACGGCAGCGACGCCACGGGACCTGGCGGCGATCCCACGTCGCACGAGCCGGAAGCTTCCTCCGAGGCGATCCTTCTCGAGCGACTGGCCGAGCGCGAGACCGCCTATGGCCTCTTCCAGCGTGCTCAGACGCTCATGGAGCGCCGCCACCACGCCCAGGCAGCGGTGCTGCTGGAGCGTGCGGCGCACCTGGAGCCGGGCAAGGGCTCCATCGTCGAGGCACTTGGTCGCGCGTACTACAACAGCGGCCAGCATCGCCGCGCAGCG
>JBBJNS010000156.1:0-4151 GCA_037720745.1 Candidatus Limnocylindrales bacterium | reverse complement strand
TTTCTGCCTTGCCAACGGACGAAGTGCCACCGGAGGCGGTCGGGGCGTCCGCCGCGGGAGGGGGGTTCGGGGACGCCGCCGCCTCACTCCCCGTGGTCCTATCACCGGCGGTGCCCCGGAGCGGAGCGCCCCCCGACGCGTCGGACGACTCGGCCGCCGCCCCCGCGGGCACTTCCTCCAGGACCTCGGCCCGCGCGATGATGCCCAACGCATCCCGCTCATCCCGCGACAGGAACCTCGACCCCATCCAGCGGAACACATAGTCCACCACCGACTTGGCGATGGGGATCTCCTGGTTCCCGGTGAACCCCGCCGGCTCGAAGCGCGAATGCGCGAACTTGTTGACCAGATCCCGCAGCGGCACGCCGTACTGCAGCGCGATCGAGGTCATCGTGGCCAGCGAGTCCATCAACCCCGAGACCGTGGAGCCCTCCTTGGCCATCTTGAGGAAGATCTCACCGGGCTGCCCGTCGGGGTAGAGGCCCACCGTGATGTAGCCCTCGTGGCCGGCCACCTGGAACTTGTGCGTGATGGCCCGCCGCTCATCGGGCAGGCGGCGCCGGTACGGCTTCGGCTCCCCAGTGAGCTGAGCCACCAGCGCCGCTGCCCCGGCAGAGTCGAGTTCGTCCAGCTTGGGCAGCTTCTTGCCCGTGGAGAGGGGTTGTGAACGCTTGGAGCCATCTCGGTAGATGGCGATCGCCTTGAGGCCGAGCTTCCAGCCCTGGAGGTAGACGTCCTCGATCTCCTCCGCCGAGGCGGCTTCCGGCATGTTGACCGTCTTGCTGATGGCTCCCGACAGGAAGGGCTGGGTGGCGCCCATCATCCGGACGTGCCCCATGTAGTGGATGGAGCGCTCGCCGTTGACCGGCTTGAAGGCGCAGTCGAAGACGGACAAGTGCTCCGGCTTCAGTCCCGGCGCACCCTCGATCGTCTCCCGCTCGTTCACGTAGGCCACGATCGACTCGACCTCATCCGGCGAGTAGCCCAGCTTCTTGAGGGCTCCCGGCACGGTCTGGTTGACGATCTTGATGAATCCCTCGCCGACCAGCTTCTTGTACTTGATCAGCGCGATGTCGGGCTCGATGCCGGTAGTGTCGCAATCCATCATGAAAGCGATGGTCCCGGTCGGGGCAAGCACGGTCACCTGGGCATTGCGGTACCCGTGCTCCGTGCCGAGCTCGAGCGCCTCATCCCAGGTAGACCGTGCCGCCTCGATCAAGTCCTGCGGCGCGCCCGACTCGGGGATCTGGTACGCCGCGTCACGATGCTTGCGGATGACCCGCAGGAAGGGTTTCTCATTGATGCCGTACTCGGCGAAGGCTCCGCCGTGGTCGCGCGCCACGCGCGCCGATTGGGCATACGCCTCGCCGGTCATGATGGCCGTGAGTGTGGCCGCGTAGGCGCGCCCCTCGTCGGAGTCGTAGGCCAGGCCGCGGCTCATGAGCAGCGCGCCCAGGTTGGCGTAGCCCAGGCCGAGCGGTCGGAAGAGGTGGCTGTTGCGCTCGATCTGCGGCGTCGGATACGAGGCGTTATCGATCAAGATCTCCTGCGCCGTGATGGTCACCTTGGCCGCGAAGCGATACGCCTCCGGGTCGAACTCGCCGTTATCCCCCACGAACTTCATGAGGTTCAGGCTCGCGAGGTTGCAGTTGTGAGCGATGAGCCCCTCGGCGATAACCGAGTGCGTGGCGGGCTCGGTGATGTCATAGACGATTTCGATGCCATCGGGTTCGATGGAAAGCACCTTCGCTGGCCGCGGATTCTTGTGGGCACCGGCGAACGCCGCCCCCAGCACGCGAGCGGCACGTTGCGACTTATTCTCCGAGTCCGGGAAACCGATGAGTGCCAGATAGGTACGAGCCTGCTCGTTGCTGACGTGAAGCTGGCCTTGGGGATTCTTTCGCCCGGTCGGGTGCATCCAGGTGATGCGGCCGGTGATCCCGAGATCTGCTAGCAGGAGCTGGACGGAGCGTAGGAGGGCGCGGGAGGACGACGCCAGCATCACTTCCGGCTCGGTCCCGGCAGCAGGCTGACGGATGCAGCCATCCGCCGAGAACAGACCCTGCAGGTAGGCGACCTTCAGGTCATCGGCTACCCGATGGACCTCGGTCGGGACGTCCTTGTGGACGGCCGTACCCTGTTGGAAGCCGTACTGATCCTCCAGTAGACGAACCAAGGAAGGTGCTTTTGATGTCATCTGAAGGACGCCATTCGCCTGAGTGCCGACACGGACCATCCCACGAGATCCGATAGGCATCGAGACACCCTCGTCGGTCAGGAGTGCGCCCCGCCAAAAGCTTCTCTCGACACCGTCGACGGTCTCGGCGCGAACGCGCGCCTCCTCAAGCAAGAGGTTGAACTCTTGGGACATCCACTCTGCGGTCCCGCGCTCGGTCGGCCCGAAGACAAGGGCGGCGTTGCCCTTGGAGAAGACGCCGTCACCGGTCATCCAGCCGAGCATCCGCCAGCGACGAGTCTCCGCCGCTGACGACTCGAAGGCGACTGGATTACCCGATTCGCGGATGGCGATACGGTCGACTCCTGGCTGAAGCTCCTGTAGCTCCTTCCATGAGCCCTCGGCCGTCAGGAACCGGTGATCCGACGTGGTGCGAATCTGTCGACCGTCGGAGAGGCGCATTCGGAACACCGGGCGCTCACCTACCTCAGTCACATGAGCGCGGCGGTGAGCGGTCAAGCGTCGATGGTCGTGCTCACCGCGGATGTCCGTCGTGACCATTACGGGCTCACCGCGCCGCTGTGCCTCAAAAAGATCCACCACGGTGCGAAGGCCCTGCGGCGTGCTGATGCGCGTCTCAGGAGCAAAGCACGCCGTGTCATTCAAGAACATGTACTCCGAGCACGGGTTACTGGCGTAGATGCGGTCCGTGTTGGCGCTGGTGTGCCAGTCGTTGATGATCGTGTCGTACTGGATGCCGGGATCGCCGCAGAGGTGCGCCGCCTCCGCCATCTTGCGGAAGAGGTCGCGGGCCTTGAAGGTCTCGACCGGCTCGCCCGTGGTGACCTCGAAGGTCGTCCAGTCGCCATCGCGCTCCACGGCGCGCATGAACTCGTCCGTGACGCGCACCGAGTGGTTGGCATTCTGATAGAAGATCGAGCCGTAGGCCTCGCCCGTGAACGAGCCGTCATAGCCCTGTTCGATGAGCGCCCAAGCCTTCTTCTCTTCGTTGGCTTTCGAGTCGACGAAATCCACGATATCCGGGTGGTCGGCATTGAGGATGACCATCTTGGCCGCACGACGCGTCTTGCCGCCCGACTTGACCACGCCGGCGAAGGCGTCGAAGCCCTTCATGAAGCTGACCGGGCCACTCGCGATGCCACCGCCCGACATGCGTTCCTTTGAGCCGCGGATGGTGCTCAGGTTCACGCCAGCGCCGGATCCGTACTTGAACAGCATGGCTTCTGTCTTGGCCAGGTCCATGATCGAGCCCATGTTGTCATCTACGGAATTGATAAAGCATGCACTCGTCTGACTCTTCGGCTCCACGCCGACGTTGAACCAGACCGGCGAGTTGAAGGCCATCTTCTGGTGCAGCAGCAGGTGGGTCAGCTCCGCCTTGAAGGTGTCCAGGTCCGCGTCCGTGGCGAAGTAGCGCTGCGTGGCGGCCCAGCCGCAGATGGTGTTGACCACGCGGTCGATGAGCTGGCGCACGGAGCGCTCGCGGCCGGCCGTCCCGATGTGGCCGCGGAAGTACTTGCTGACGACGACGTTGGTGGCTAGCTGGCTCCACGAGGCGGGCACCTCCACGTCCTTCTGCTCGAAGACGCTCTTGCCCGACTCGCTGCTGATCGACGCCGTGCGCTGCTCCCAGGCGACCTCGTCGTAGGGATGCACGCCGGGCGTGGTCCAGCGACGTTCGAAGGTCAGGCCGCGCGCAGCGGCACCGGTGAAGCGGCCCTCGGCGTCGACGGCAGGAAGCGGCTCCGAGGCCTCCACCGAGCGACGGGCGAGCACCGCGGCGAGACCCTTGCTGTCCTTGGTGCTCGACTTGCCGGCCGCTCGACCCATGGTCCGTTTCCTCCACTCTGGTGCCCTGTTCGTCGTCCCGCAGGACGCCCACGAAGCTCTGACGCGGACCTCGCACGCTACTCCCGTCCGGAGCCTCTGTCAAGGCTTCGGACACAAGATGTAG
>JBBJNS010000155.1:0-4151 GCA_037720745.1 Candidatus Limnocylindrales bacterium | reverse complement strand
ACAGCCACGCGCTGCACCCCGAGCTGGCGCCCTACCCGGTGGCCGTGCTGCCACTGCTCAAGAAGCGGCCGGAGATCGTGGAGCTGTGCCATCGCATCAAGGCCGACCTGAAGCGCGACATGATGGCCGTCTACGACGACACGGCGGCCATCGGCAAGCTCTACCGCCGCCAGGACGAGATCGGCACGCCGTGGTGCATCACGGTCGACGTCGATTCCCTGGAAGATGGCGCCGTGACCGTGCGTGACCGTGACACCATGACCCAGGAGCGAGTGCCGGTCGAGGGCGCGAAGCGGCTCATCCTCGACCGCCTTTCGGCAGCGCAGCACTGAGCGCTGGCCCGTTCGGACGCTAGTCGCGCGGCAACAGCTCGATGAGCGACACGGATGGCATCGGCAGATGGAAGGCGAGACGCACGCGACCGCGCTCTGCCTGGACCTGTCGCTCAGGCTCGAGTCCCTCCAAGCGATCGGCAGCGTGGAGTGCCTCCCAGCCTGCCGTGTCGGGCCAATCGCCATCGCCTAGTTCCTGCCATCTCCTGACGATGTTCGAATGGGTCTCGTCGACGCGCCAGTGGTGCAGCGTGTGTCTGCTGCCCGCTGGCAGCCCCTCGATGGACAGCTCCACGAGACGATCAAGGGCAGGGTCGCCAGCCACCTTGCTCTGGTCGAGCGTGCCATTCCAGACGAGGATCGCCACGCGGCCCGATGGCTCGCGGGTGGCCCAGGCGTCGACAAGGCTGCCCGCTCCGTCACCGCGTAGCTCGACGTCGACGGTCTGGTCGCCCAGCCGCTCCAGCATGGCCAGCGCCCAGTACCGTGGCTTGCGGAGATTACCGACCGCGAGCAGGCCGAAGCCCCCGTGGAAGAGCCGCCCAGGTCGACCTAGCTCCTCGAAGTGATCGGAGATCACCCAGTAGGCGAGGGCCTCTGCTCGGCCCTGCGTGGCCTTCATCGAGTGACAGATGAACGGTGCACCGAAGACGCTGTCGTTGACCGCCGCGAAGTGGGTCGGCGTGACACCCCATTCGGTCCACCAGACCGGCAGGTCTTCGCGGCCGTGACGGCTGGCCGCAGCGCGTACGTCAAGCGGTACGTTGCCGTATTCATGGGTGGCCAGGAAGTCCAGCGCCGCGCCACTCTCGGCGACGTGCTCCAGGATGGCGTCGATCCAGCCCACCGCGGCCGTGGCCGGTCCACCCACCCGCAGCCGTGGGTCGACCGACTTGACGGCCCGAGCACTGACATCGTAGAGACGCATGTAGTCGCTGCGGCTACCGGACCAGAAGACCTCCAGGTTCGGCTCGTTCCAGACCTCGAAGGCCCAATGACGGCGGAGCTCCTCGATGCCGTAGCGGCCGACCAGATGGCCCGTCAACTCCCGAACGAGCTCCTCCCAACGTGCCCAGTCTCGCGGCGGCGATACGATCGCGCCGTAGTCGAAGACCGTCGTGGATGGGTCGGCAGCGAGGTCATGAGGCATGAACGACAACTCCACGATGGGCCTCAGGCCCAGCGCCCGCAGTCGGTCATACATGGCATCGACGCCGGTGAAGTCGTACACCGGTCGGCCGTGGACCTCGCGGTAGACGCGGAGGTCGTCGAGGAACACGCCATGCGCGCGCACAGCCGCCACGCCCAGCTCTCGGCGGGCCATGTTCAGCGCCTGCTCAAGCTCGGCGCCCACTGGCCTCCCGTGCTGTCCGACACCTTGGCTGAGGGTCGCGAGATGCTCCGAGCCGATCATCGGGCGCCACAGGCGCTCGAGTCGCGGGCCAGAGCACCCCGCATCGACCACGATGGTGACCGATCCGGTGCCGGCGGTCGGACCCCCGGACACCGCACCGGAGAGGGCATTCGCGGGCGACTCGATCGTCGGCAGGCTGGCGATGGAATACCAGGCGATCTGGTCGGACGAGATGGTCGTGTCGGCATAGGTAGCGCCCGGCACGGCGAGCACGTCACCGCCACCATGATCGAGTGGCAGGTACGGACCGTCGGCGGACGCTGCACGATGGACGAGATAGCCGATGGCGCCAGGCACGGGATCCCAGCGCAGCGTCACGTGGCCAGAGCCGCTCTCGGCACGGACGGCGTCCGGCGCGGGCAGCGCCTTGAGCTCGCGCACGGACTCGGCGGTCCGCCGCCGGCCGATACGTTCGAGCCAGTCCGTCCTAGCGTCGACGGCCTGCTCGTCGACCGCTCCTGCGCGCTCCGCCGTGCGGACCTCGCCGGTGCGCGCCGCCACCTCCACCGCGGCGTCCACGACGCCCGGTGGCTCTTCGATCAGGGGATCGTCGGCATGGCGGCCCATGCCCCGGGATCGATCAGTCTCCGGCAGTGAACTCCTCCATCTCCAGCAGTGGCTTGATGGCAGTCGTGATCTCGCCCTTCACGAAGTAGCGCTGCAGGCTGTCATTCCGCAGCTCGTTGCCGATGGCCGCCATGATCATCCCCTGGTCGAGAGCGAGGTAGTACTCCGAAACCTGCCCGGTGGCGACATTGACGGCGTCGTAGAACCCGTACCGGCCGTATGAGTCGAAGTCAGCCCGGATCTTGGCCAGGTTCTCCAGCGCAGCCTCGGGCTGATAGTCGAGTGCCAGGAAGGAGGCATGAGGCGTGACCACGCCCTGGCCATATTCCGGGTCCGTCTCGCCCGGCGGGCGGCACTCGCCAAAGCCGTAGTCGACGGTCGTGCGCTCCTGGTCGGAGCTATAGCCGTCGGGGTTCATGCCGATCTGGTCGACCCCGTACTCGCGATACCCACCGGCCGGATCGTTCGATGGCGAGAAGCCCCAGTACCCATAGCCCGCTTCCTCGAGGCCGTGTTCGATCTGTGCGCGTACGTAGAGCGGGTGGTTGATGCCCCAGCTGCGCGGGCCCCACTCTTCCTCGGGGACGAGGAGAGGCACCATCAGTGCCTCGAACATGCTGCCGCCCCAACTGGGCACGATGTCCATGCCGCGGTACGTGTAGTGACCTTCGTAGACGTCGACGCCGAGATAGGTCCTCGTGACACCCTGCGGCTGCATCTCGGGCCAGCCCCAATCGCACGTGGCCGGGAAAGTCCGCCACATCTTGAAGTAGTGGCTGGCGGGGATGCCGTTATAGGCGATCCCGATGTAGCTGGCGATGCGCGGCTCCGTGTTCAGCGAGCCATAGTGGTGGCCCGTGTAGCCGGTCTCGTTGTTCGGGCCGCCCGTACCGCCACCCTGACCGGGAGGCGGGTCCGGCCAATATCCCCCGCGTAGGAGACCGGCCTGGATGTCGTAGTAGAAGGCGAAGTCCATGTCGTTGAAGACGGCCTCGGCATCCGCGCGGAGCCGTGGGTCGGCCTTGGCGGCCATGATCAGCGCGGCCGCGAGCCAGCCGTTGTCCACGCTTGAGAGGAAGGGATAGACGGTCCCGCCATCGACCGGCCAGACGGTCAGCTTCTCGCCCGTCTCAGGGTCGTACCAGTTGTAGTACATGCCACTCTCTTCGTGGCGCTCCAGGTCGCGGAGCGTCGCCAGCGTTCGGGCGATCCGAGTGCGTGCCTCTTGCCGGTTGATGATCTGCATATCGCGTGCGGCCAGCGCGCTCCAGATGTACGTCGCGATGTTGGTCGGCGACGTGAACCGTGCTCGGGTCCCGTCGGCAGCCATGTTGTCGGTGGTCAGTCCATTGGGATAGGTCATCGCCGCGAATCCCCGCCAGGTAGCGGTGGCGTATTGGCGCAGGACCGTACGCTGCACGATGTGCTTCCCGTAATCGGTCTGTGCCAGCGCCGTGCCGGGCGCGAGTGAGGCGCTGATGAGGCCGAGCGCCAGTGCCAATCGGATCGTTATTCGGTGCATGACATACCCCGCTATCCCTTGATGCCTGTCGTGGCGATGCCTTCGGTGAAGAGGCGCTGAAGAAGGATGAAGACGATGAGTACGGGCAGCACGATGACGAGGGAGCCAGCCATCAGCAGCCCGTGATCGGCCTGATATTGTCCTGTGGCGAACGTCGCCAGAGCGACCGGGAGCGTGTACATCTCTTCCCCCGTAGCTACGATGAGCGGCCAGAAGAAGCTGTTCCACGAGCCCAGGAAGGTGAGGATGGCCAGCGTCGCGAGTGCCGGCGTGGCCAGCGGCACGGATGCCGGAGACTTCGATGGGCGCCGCCCGT
>JBBJNS010000043.1:0-15111 GCA_037720745.1 Candidatus Limnocylindrales bacterium | reverse complement strand
GAGGGATCGACCGGCCCCATGGGACCCAGCAGCGCCCTCTCGCGTGCCTGGTACAGGGCAAGGGCGTCGCGGCGCAGGGAGCAGATCACTTCGCGGCCGTTGCGCTTCATCTCGATCAGGCCAGCGGCCTTGAGACGGCGCAGGTGCCACGAGACGAGCGGCTGCGACAGGTCCACATGCCCGATGAGTTCCGTCACCGTGCCAGGCGAATGCGCCAGGCGGCGCAAGATGTTAAGGCGCGTAGGGTCAGCCATGGCCTTGTGGTAGACCGCCACGTCGCGCAGATCGTCGGGCGGCGCGGCGAGAGAGGCCAACGTCGATCGGATGCGGGCGGGAGTCGGCACGGGTGAGATGGGCTCCTGGGCGATGGGCGGATGTCCGGCGCGGCGTGACGCGCGAAGCATCAACGAGCCTTCATATAAACCGGCGTTGATACTACCCGCGCCTCGAGCGGACGTCAACCCTGGGCCTGGTGCCGACGATGCGCGGCCGGCGGGACGGCAGCGACGACCGGCATGGCGCACGATAGCCAGCATGCCGCACGATAGGCTGCGATGAGCCGCCGCGATCGACTCTTGCTGCTGGGCGCGCTTTCGGGCGGGGCGCTGCTGGTCGGGGTGGAGCTGCTCATCACCGCTGTGGCACTGCCCGCCATCCTGGCTGACCTGGCGGGCTGGACCGAGTTGCGTCGCGCGTCCTGGATCGTCAATGGCTACGCGCTGACATATATCGCCACGATGCCGCTGGCGGGCCGCGCCGCCGATCGCTACGGTCTGCCACGCCTGTTCATCCTGGCACTGGCGGTATTCGCGGTCGGCTCGGTGCTGTCGGGTCTCGCCCAGTCGCTCGACCAGCTCATCGCGGCGCGCGTGGTGCAGGGCATCGGCGCAGGCGCGGTGGTGCCGCTGGCCACAGCGGGGGCCAGTCACCTGTTCGAGGGTCCCTCGCGTGCGCGTGCCTTGGGCGTGGTCGGCGCGTTCACATTCCTGGGCATGGCCATGGGGCCATTCGCGGGTGCCACCATCCTGCAGTCTCTCGAGCTGGGGCCGTTCTTCGCGTCAGCGGGCTCTGACGGTTCCCCTCTGTCGACCTTCCTGGCGCCTTCCTGGCGCTGGATCTTCTTTCTCGGCGCGCCACTCGCGCTCCTGGCCATGCTCTACACCTGGGCCGCGGCCCCGGCCTGGCCGCGCGTATCGACCAGGGGCGGTCTGGATGTCTTCGGAGCCAGCCTCTTCACGGCCGCCCTGGCGGCTGGCCTGTTGGGCCTGACGCGGCTGGGCGAAGAGGAAGTCGGCTTTCCCGGGCCGCTGGAGCTGGGCCTGGTGGCGCTGGTGCTGGGCGTGGCAGCGATCATCTGGAACATCCGCGCGCGCGACCCCTTCATCGACCTTCGCCTTCTACGCGATCGGACCTTCGCGGCGGCGGTCGTTCTCAGCCTGCTGACCGGGTACGCCTTGGCCACGGCGATCATCGGGGCGGCCGTCTTCGTCGATCGCGTCCGCTACGCCGGTCCCAACGAGCAGCAGATCGTGCTGGGTGCCCTGGCACTGGCCATGGCCGTGGGGGCGCTGGGCGCCGGGTTCGCGATGCGCTATCTCTCCGCGGTGTTGCTCAGCCTGGTCGGACTGGCCCTGAGCATCGGCGGTCTGCTGCTTGCAGCGGCGGCGGGTCCGGAGACCGAGCGCGACCTTCTCATCGGCGGTCTGGCCCTCTTCGGGCTGGGTTTCGGCCTGACCGTGACGCCGCGCAGCACGGCTGCCGTGGAGGCGCTCGGTCGTGAGTCCTTCGGCATCGCCTCGGCCGGCGTGACCGTGGCGCGGATGGCCGGCATGGCCGTTGGCCTGGCAGTGCTGACCGGCTTCGGCTCGCGTCGCATCGAGTCGCTCAGCGTGGTCCTCGTGGACGCGGTGGCGCGCGACGCCGTGCTGCCCCCGGCGCTGCGGGGACGCCCGCTGGAGAACGGCCTGGTGGTCGATGCGCTGGAGTCGTGGGCAAGTCTCCAGGCAGCCTCGATCCTGTCCGGACTGTTCCTGGTGGCGACCGCCGTGCTGGTCGTGGCCGTGCTGCCGACCCTGCTGATGGGAAATGGCGCTCGCCGAACGGGCGACCAGCGCATCATGCAAGGCGATGGGCACGTTGCGGGCGATGAGGACGGTTCGGAAGCAGCACTTGCCCTCTGAGGCGCTCCGCCCGCCTTCGCTGGTCGTCGCCTCCGTGCAGCCGGTGGAGACCGAGGGTCCGCTGCGCGGCTTCATCTGGCGGCCGGGTGGCTCGATCACCGAAGTCGACGATGTCGAGTCCCTGGAGCAGGCGTATGCCGATCCGACCACCCGGATCTGGATCGACGTCGAGTCAGCCTCAGCGGTCACGCTGACGGCCGTCGCCCGATGCCTGGACCTTCACGTACTCACCGCCGAAGACATCATCGAGCGGAACCAGCGGGCCAAGGTCGAGTACATCGAGGGGACGATGCACCTCGTTCTCTTTGCGCTCATCTATGACGGGGAGCTCGTGCCGGTCGAGCTGGACATCGTCCTGGGTCGGCGCTTTCTCCTCACTTCCCATCCGCCCGCTTGGCGGCCGGTGGACGCTGAGAACATCCGACGCGTCGGCGTCGAGCATTTCCTGAACGTCGGCGTCGATCACCTGCTCTGGGCCGTGGCCGATCGCGCCGTGGACGGCTACTTTCCGGTCTTCGACCGGATCGGGGACGAGATCGACGAGCTGCAGGACGATGTCCTGAGCCGCCCGAGTCGCTGGGTGGTCGAGCGGCTCTTCCAGGTCCGTCGGGACCTGTTGACCATCCGCCACACGGTCAGCCCAGAACGCGAAGTCTTCAACCAGCTGACCAACCGCGGCAACCCGCTCATCGCGCCTGAGCGCATCGTCTACTTCCGGGACGTCTATGACCACCTCATCCGGTTGACCGATGAGCTCGACTCATACCGCGAGATGGTAAGCACGACCCTGGATGCCTACCTCTCCACGGTCAACAACGACCTGTCCACCGTGATGAGGCGACTCACCGCCGTGACGGCCGTGCTGGCCGGTGCGGGTGCCGTGGCGGGCATCTTCGGCATGAGCGAAGTGGGACTGGCGTTGAGCTTTGGAGACGTGCGCTTCTGGATCGTCGCCTCGACCATCGTCGCTCTCAGCCTGGCCGGGTTCCTCTACTTTCGACGCATCGACTGGATCTAGCTCAGCCGTAGCAGGCGACCGGCCGCGGCCTTGGTCGAGATTCTTCGCGTGTGGCGGGAAGCTCGCTGATCAGCCTCGCCGCGACCTGGAGCTTGGGCACGGTGCCGCGCGGCCCCTCGCTCGTCTGGAGCACCACTCGCTGTTCCCCGGAGGGCACGCCCAAGGCCAGGGAGAAGTCGATGGCATGGCGCTTCACCTCGAATATCTCGTACACATAGAGCCGGTCGTCGGCGGTATATACCTCGACCAGGGCGCCCAGCAGCTCTGCGCCGTCCTGTTGCTCCGACGCCTCCAGCAGTGGCAAGAACATCCCCTCCCGCGCGTGAGCGTAGAGGTACGTCGATCCGTCGCTTCCTGGTTGCCCGAACGCGTCGTGGAAGAGCGCCACATCGCAGGGCGGGTAGAGGTCCGGTCCCTGGCCGGGGACGCGCTCCTGGCGCGAGATGATGGGCAGGTCGATCTGCTGGGAAGGGATGGTCACGCGCGTGGCCACGCCGCCCGTTGCGGGAACCGGAGTCCTGGTCGACTCCGGTGTGGCGATCGGTGGAGCCGCCGCTGATGGCGTGACGTCCGGGGCCAGGGGAGATGCAGCGGCCGTGGCCTGACCGCTCGCGCTTGGCGACGGGCTGGGCGCCGGCGAGATACCCGGGGTGGCCTCAGCGTCGGGCGTCGTCCCTGGCGTCGGTTCGGGTGTCATCCCGGGCGTCCTGCTCGGCGCGGCCGGCTCACTTGGCGCTGGCGCCATGCTCGGCTCGGCCGGGTCACTTGGCGCTGGCGTCGTCTCCGGCTCGGCCGGATCACTTGACGCCTGTGGGATGGAGGGCAGCAGGTCGGGGCGTTCCGCTACCTGCGCGAACGTAGCGCTGGGCCGTATGGGTCGGTCGCCCAGGACCGGTTCGGTGTAGGACAGCAGTCCCGCCGCCAGGAGCGTCACCCCGGACGCCATCAGCAGCGCGGGTGAGATCCGATCGATGAGACGGACGAGCGAACGCATGATCCTCTGACTCTAGCGTCTGATGGGCGCCGAGCCGGATGGCCACCTTGTCGGGCGATGCCTAGGCATTCGTCCCGGGGCGAGGAGGCATACACTCGGCGTTCATGCGTGCTCCCATCCTGGCCGGGGTGCTGGCCGGCGTGTTCGCCGCTCTCCTGGTGGCCGCGGCGTTCGTGGCCCTTGCACTGAGCGGTCCCACCGCGACGCCTGCGCCGTCCATGGTCGCCGCGCCCTCAGTCACGCCGCCGGTCGCCGCCCCGACGGATCCGACGTCGGAGCCGACGCCTTCGGTGTCTTTCACCACACCGGCCCCTAGCCCGCTTCCGACCACCTCGCCCGGTCCGTCGCCCTCTCCGTCGCCCGGCGATCCACAAGTCGGGGTGGCCGTGGGCGATATCGCACCTCCGCTGCGGCTGGCCCAGCTGGGCGGCGCAGAGGTCGATACCGAGGCTCTCCGCGGTCAGCCCCTGTGGGTCAACTTCATGGCCACCTGGTGCCCGCCCTGTCGGGAAGAGCTGCCCATCATGGACCGGCTGCAACGCGACCTTGGTGACCGCATGACCATCATCGTGGTCGACGTGGAGGAGGATGCCGACACTGTTGCCTCGTTCTTCAACAGCTTGGAGGTCGCGCTGCCAGTGGCCTTGGACGAGGACGGGCGCGCACAGGAGGCGTGGAACGCGGTAGCCCTGCCGGTCCACTACTGGATCGACGAGGAAGGTCGCGTAGGAGGAGTGCTGTACGGCGGCGCCGGACCGGAGCAGTTCATCGAGGGCATCGAGACCGTGCTGCCGGACGCCGGCGTGGAGCCATGACGCGCCCGCTGCCTGCGGTGATCCCGTTGGATACGACCCTCGCGCCGGCGGCCGTCATCTCGGCACGGGAGGCACTTCGCCGCGCCGCGCCGCTCCTGGCTCTCCGGCCGCTGCTCGTTGTCTCGGACTTCGACGGCACGCTCAGCCCCATCGTGATGGACCCCTGGGGCGCCGCCGTGTTGCCCGCCGCGCAACGGGCGCTGCGTCGTTTGGCTGGTGTGGCCGACGTCCACGTGGCCATCCTGTCGGGGCGCACCGCCTCGGACGTGGCGGCGCGAACGCGCATCGGTGGGGCGAGCTACCTGGGCAACCATGGCGTGGAGCGTGGCCGGTTGGGACGCCGCCAGCGCCCGAGGTCGATGGCCATCGAGATATTCGCCGTGCCGGATCGGTACGCCCAGGCGGCGGAACGGGTGGCGACAGGGATCCCGGCTCTCATCCCCGACGCGTGGCTGGTCGTGGAGCGCAAGACACCGGCCGTGAGTCTCCACTTTCGCTCTGCCCCGGACGTGGACGCAGCGGCCCTGCTGGTGGCGGAGGCCGTGGACCGCCTCGACCCCGAGCGCGAGCTGGTGCGCTTTCCCGGGCGGCGCGTGCTGGAGCTTCGACCGCCGGGCGTGCCAGCCAAGGGCGAGGCCATGGAGTCGCTGCTGCTCGAGCATCAGCCGGCCGCGGTCATCATGCTGGGCGACGACGTCTCCGACGCGGAGGCCTTCGCGGTGCTCACCATGGCCCGGGCCGCGGGACGTGTGGACGGCCTGGCCATCGCTGTCCAGGCGCGGACAGAGACGCCCCCGGCCGTGGCCGCCGCTGCTGACGTGGTCCTCGCCTCACCGACCGAGGCGGCCCGCTTCCTCTCCGGCCTGGCACGACGCTTCGCTGCCCCCTGAATCGCGTGTCTGACCCGACGCGCTACCGCTCCGAAGAAGAGGACAGCGCGCGCTGGCTCGACTTCCCGTTTCGTGAAGGCGACATCGTCATCAGCACGCGCTCAAAGAGCGGAACGACGTGGATGCAGATGATCTGCGCCTTGCTGATCCTTCGAACGCCGGATCTGCCGGCGCCGCTGGCGGAGTCGTCGCCATGGCTCGACTGGTTGATCGTCCCTCGCGATGAGGTGTATGCCCGCCTGGCCGCGCAGGAGCACCGGCGGTTCATCAAGACCCACACGCCATCCGCTGGACATGGCTGTCTCGCTCTACCACCAGGGCGACAATCTCGACCGCGAGCGCCTTCGACAGCTCACCGGGCAGCCGGCGCACGACCAGCCCGCGAACGACCGACCGGATCCGGCGCGCACGCCGGTGCGTGACTGGCTCGTGTCCTGGATCGACCGGGACGTCGCACCAGAGGACGAGCTGGATTCCCTGCCCGGCGTGATGTGGCACCTGTCCGACGCCTGGGCGCGCCGCGATCGACCGAACATCGTGCTGGTGCATTACGCAGACCTGTTGACCGACCTCGAGCGTGAGATGCGCCGCCTTGCGGCCCGGCTGGAGATCACCGTTCCCGCGAAGATCTGGCCCGCGCTCATCGAGGCAGCGACTTTCGAGCGTATGCGGCTACGCGCCGACCGGCTGGCCCCTGACCCGTCGGGCGTCCTCAGGGCCAGAGGGGCCTTCTTCCGCCGTGGGACCTCAGGGGCAGGTCGAGAGCTGCTCACGGACGAGGAGATGGCTCGTTACCACGCCCGCACAGCCCAGCTCGCGCCCTCGGATCTGCTGGCCTGGCTCCACCGCGAAACCAGGCCCCTATGACGGTCAAGACTTGCCGGTGGGCGTCACGCTCTAGCTGAAGAGCAGTGGCTCGAAGCGGCGCGTGGTGTCGCGCAGCTGGCGGCTCGGTGGGCGGCCGCCGCCTTTGACCGCGGCCAGGTCACGCAGCTGCCGGCTCAGCCACCAGCCAAGGTCCTCCGCGCGGACACTGGCGCGCAGCCGGCGCAGGTGCAACAGGCGCCTCTCATCGGGCATCTCCAGCGCCTCCAGCAACGTCCGGCTGGTGCCCGCCACATCGGCCGCCGTGACGGTGAGGCTGTCCGAGGCGAGCTGCTCAGCCGCGCCTGCCGTCTCGGACAGCACAAGCACCGGTTCGCCCACCAGCACGGCCTCCTTGGCCACCAGATTCATGCCGTCCACGATGGGATTCACCAGCGCCACATTCGCCAGCTGGAGTGCCGCGATAGCCACCGCGTAGTCCGAGCCGTCCAGCAGCCAGATGGGCTGTGTGTCGGGATCGCCCATGCCGTTCACCCGCGCGATGACCTCGCGTACCTCCGTTGCGTAGCGCGCGTACTCCGGCAGGCGCTCGCGGCTGGCCGACTGGATGGCCAGGAAGCGCACGGAGCGGCGCAGCTCCGGCTTTCGCTGGAGCAGTGCCTCGAAGGCCAGGAAGCCACGCAGCGCATTCTTGGAGGGCTCCAGGCGGTCGACTCGCACGATGAGTCGTGGGTTGCCGGCCCGTTGCAGGCGCGCCTCTAGGGTCGCGCGCTGCTGAGCCACCTGGCGTCCCGCCGCGAACGCGGCAAGTGCCTTCGGATCCAGGGAGATGGGATAGGAGCGGATCCAGATGGTGCGCCCGCGCCAGCGCACGTGGCGGCCGTCCGGGTCGACCCGCGCGTCGCGCACGAAGGCGTCGGCCGTGAGCAGGAAGTTCGTCGCGTAGCGGTCGGTCTGGAAGCCCAGGATGTCGTTGGCCAGCAGCCCCTCGCAGATGGAGCGGCGCAGCGCCTGCGGCAGCACCTGCCAGGCTTCCACGGACGGCCAGGGGATGTGGTTGAAGTGCAGCAGCAGGGCATCCGGCCGCGCGGCACGGACGGCCGCCGCGGCCAGGTACAGGTGGTAGTCCTGAAGCAGCACGACCGGCCGCGCGCCCGCTCCCGCCGCCGCCGCCGCCGCACGGCCGAGCTCCTCGTTGACCACGCTGTAGCCGTTCTGCCAGGCATCGATGAGTCGATCGTCCACGCGCGGCTCGTAGGGCAGCTGGTAGAGCTGATGCTGGAGGAACCAGAGGAAGGGGTTGGAGACGACGGTGTAGTGCGCGCGGAAGGCGTCGTCGCTGACCTCCACCAGACGGAGCTCCAGATCCTGGCCAGGCAGCTCTGCGGCGATGACCTTGCGCAGCGCCGCGCTCGCCTCCGCCCCCTGGTCCAGCGTCTCGCGGGCGGCACGATCCGCCGTATCCATGGCGGCACTTACCCATGTCACCGGCGCCAGGCGCCCGACCTCGGCCAGTGCGGTAACCAGGCCACCTGAGCCGCGATTCGCGCGCCACTCGCCGGCACGGGTCCGCTTGAAGCTGAGCGGTCCCCGATTGGACACCACCACCAGCCGCTGGTCCGGCTCGAGCAGCCGCTCCAGGTGGTCGCGCAAGGTCTGCGCTCGACCGGGCGGCGCGACCATGCTCACCGAGCCTCGAGCCTCACAGCAGCGCTTGCGCGGCCTCCCGCGCCATGTCGATGACGGCCGTCGTGACCGGCGGCACCAGGCCGATGACGATGGTCAGTGCCGCTGCGATGATCAAGCCAGCTCGCGTGAAAGCCCCTACCTCGATGGAACGGGAGCCTTCCGGCGCGTCTCGCATATACATGTAGACCACCACGCGCAGGTAGTAGAAGGCGGCTGCCGCGGCGTTGAGCATCATGAGCACGGCCAGCCAGGTGACCCAGCCCCCGACCTCCACGGCAGCCAGGATGACGTAGGCCTTGGCGAAGAAGCCGGCCAGTGGAGGGATACCCGTCAGCGAGAGCAGGAAGAGGACCATGGCCAGGCCCAGCAGCGGCACTCGCCGGCCCAGTCCCGCGAAGCTCGAGATCTGGCTGGTCACGCCCGGCCGGCGCTGAAGCGCCGCCACGCAGGCGAAGGCGCCCAGGTTCATGAAGGCGTAGGCGGCCGAGTAGAAGAGCAGCGCTTCGAGGCCTTGTGTCTCGGCGCGGGAGCCCACGGGAGCTGCCGCGAAGGCCGCCAGGCCGACCATGATGTAGCCCGTGTGGGCGATGGAGCTGTAGGCCAGCATCCGCTTGATGTTGTCCTGCGTGATAGCCACCAGGTTGCCCAGGGTCATGGTCACGGCGGCCAGCAGGAAGATGAAGGGCAGCCAGTCGGCCTTGAGCGGACCGAGTCCTTCCACGAAGAGCCGCAGGATGAGCGCGAAGGCGGCCACCTTGGGGCCTACCGAGAGATAGCCCGTGACGGGCGTGGGCGAGCCCTGGTAGGCATCGGGCGTCCAGTAGTGGAAGGGCACGGCGGCGATCTTGAAGGCCACGCCCGTGGTCAGCAGGGCGAGACCCATGGCCAGGCCGGGCGCCAGGGAGGCTTCACCGGCAGCCACGCCCACCAGTACTGCTGCGATCTCGCCCACATCCGTGGAACCGGCGTAACCCAGCACGAAGGCGAGCCCGAACAGGAAGATGGCGCTGGAGAAGCTGCCCAGCAGGAAGTACTTGATGGCTCCCTCGGTGGACAGTCCATCGCGCTTGGCGTAGCCAGCCAGCATGTAGCCCGGCAGCACCAGCAGCTCCAGGCCGATGAAGATGATGAGCAGGTCGCGCGCGCCGCCCAGCAGCATGGCGCCGCTGATGGCGAAGAGCAGGATCGCGCTGAACTCGGCCATGGGCAGGCCACGCGGCTTCAGGTAGTCCACTGCGAACAGCACGCATAGGATGGCGATGCCCAGGAAGAGCAGATCCAGGAACATGGTGAGCTGGTCGCGCACGTAGACGCCGCCCACCAGCGGCAGGCCATCCGCGGGCAACAGCCCGATGCCGCCGGGCAGCGGACCGACCACGCCGATGACCACCAGCGTGAGCGCCAGGCCGGCTACCACCACGATGCTCACCAGGTCGTCGCGGCCAGGCACGATCATGTCCAGGACGATCACCGCGAAGGCCAGCCCGATGACCATCAGCAGAGGCAGGGCGGCCAGGATCTCATCGCTGCTCACGGCGCGGTGCCCACCGCGGGCGGCACACCGAACTGAGCCAGGACCTCGGCCACCGGCAGCTCGATGAGATCAAGCAGGATGCCCGGCGCCAGACCGAAGATGAGCGTCAGCGCCACCAGCGGCGTAAGGGTCAGGAGCTCCACGCGGGTCATGTCGGTGAGGTGATGGCCCAGCCCCTTCAGGAAGTCGGACAGCTCACCGAAGACGATGCGCTGGTACATGAACATCATGTACGCCGCCGAGAGGATCATCACCGTCACGGCCACGCCCGCCGCGATGGGTGAGTAGGCGAAGGTTCCCAGGAAGACCAGGAACTCGCCCACGAATCCGGACAACCCGGGCAGGCCCAGCGAGGCCAGCATGAAGAAGCCGAAGATCACGGCATAGACCGGCGTGGGAGCCGCCAGCCCACCCATCTTGTCGATGGTGCGGTCATGCGTGCGCTCGTAGATCACGCCCACGCACAGGAACAACGCGCCGGTGATGAGGCCGTGGTTGATCATCTGGAGGATGGCGCCCTGCATGCCCTGCGGCTGGAAGATGAAGATGCCCAGCGTCACGAAACCCATGTGGCTCACCGAGCTGTAGGCCACCAGCTTCTTGAGGTCCGGCTGCACCAGGGCCACGATGGCCCCGTAGACGATGGCGATGAGCGAGAGCACGACGATGGCCGGCGCCCACTGCTCTGCGGCGTCCGGGTAGAGGGGCAGCGAGAAGCGGATGAAGCCGTAGGCGCCCAGCTTGAGCATGATCGCGGCCAGGATCACGGAGCCCGCCGTGGGCGCTTCCACGTGAGCATCGGGTAGCCAGGTGTGGAAGGGGAACATGGGCACCTTGATGGCGAAGGCCAGGAAGAAGGCGCCGAAGGCCAGGAACTGGAGGGTCGGGTCGAACCCGAAGCCGCGCAACTGCTCGAAGTCGAAGGCGCCCGTCCAGGAGCCCGTGGCCGCCTGGTAGGCGAAGGCCGTGGCCAGGATCGCCACCAGCATCAGCAGCGAGCCGACCAGCGTGTAGAGCACGAACTTGAGCGTCGCGTAGATGCGGTTGGCGCCGCCCCAGATGCCGATGATGAGGTACATCGGGACCAGCACGATCTCCCAGAAGATGTAGAAGAGGAAGAGGTCCAAGGCCAGGAATACGCCGATCAGGCCCACCTCGAGCACGAGGAAGGCGATCATGTACTCCTTGACGCGCGTCTTGATGGGGCCGAAGGAGGCCAGCAGGCTGATGGCCGTCAAGGTCGTGGTGAGCACCACCAGCAGGAGCGACAGGCCGTCCAGACCGAGCTTGTACTGGATGCCGAAGCTGGGGATCCAGTCGGCCGTCTCGACGTACTGGAAGCCCGGCTGCGCGGCGCTGAACGAGGCCGCCAGCAGGAGCGAGAGGGCCAGCGTGAAGAGCGCCGTGCCCAGCGCCAGCCAGCGCACCAGATCGTCACGCTCGCGCGGTACGAACGCGATGAGCAGGGCCCCGATGAGCGGCGTGAAGACGATAGCGCTCAGGATGGGGAAGCCGCCCAGGTCCATCAGCGTGCCACCACGAGATAGCCGATGGCCATCAGCAACAGCCCACCGGCGATGCCCAGAGCATAGTTCTGGACGCGGCCGGTCTGGATATGGCGCAGCCCGCGCCCGCTCGACTGGGTGACGGCCGCCACGCCGTTGACGGCACCGTCGATGACGTGGACGTCGAACCACCACAGACCGCGGGCGACGAGCCCGCCGATGCGCACGAAGAGCAGGTCGTTCAGCTCATCGAAGTACCACTTGTTCTTGGAGACGCGATAGGGCATGCGTAGGCGGTCGGTGAGCGTTCGCACGGTCTGGGTGCGCGGCGCGAGCCTGAAGAAGCCGAACAGCCGCCAGCCGGCAAGCATGCCGATGACGGCCACGGCCACGCTGACGCCCAGCAGGATGCCGTCCAGGCCGAATAGGGTGTACGGCTCGTGGGGCAGCGCCAGCGTCTCCTCCGCGCCGTGGAAGACCGGCTCGAGCAGGGTGTGGATGGGGCCGCTCTCCGGCGGGAAGCCCAGCAGGATGCCGATGAAGATCGAGGGGATGGCCAGCAGGATCAGCGGTCCGGTCATGGACCGCGGTGACTCATGGATCTTGGGCTCCACGTGGGGATCCACGTTGCTCGGCCCGTAGAAGGTCTTGCCCATCAACCGGAACATGTAGAACGCCGTAAGGAGCGAGACCCCTACGCCGATGGCCCACACCCAGGGAAAACCGAACTTGAACGACTCGGCCAGGAGTTCATCCTTGCTCCAGAAGCCAGCCAGGGGTGGGATGCCGGCGATGGCCAGCGATCCCACCAGCATGGTGATGTGTGTGACGCGGATCTTCCGCCGCAGCCCGCCCATGCGGTCCATGTCCTGCTCTTCGTGCACGGCATGGATGACCGATCCGGAGCCCAGGAAGAGCAGGCCCTTGAAGAAGCCGTGCGTCACCAGGTGGAAGATGGCCGGGATGAAGGCGCCCGTGCCCAGCGCCGCGAACATGTAGCCCAGCTGGCTCAGCGTGGAGTAGGCCAGCACGCGCTTGATGTCGGTCTGGGTGAGGGCGATGGTGGCGGCCATGAGACAGGTGAAGATGCCCACCGCCGCCACCACTACGAGGGCCTCGGGCGCCTGGGCGAAGAGCGGGTTGGCACGCGCCACCAGGTAGACACCCGCGTTGACCATGGTCGCGGCGTGGATGAGGGCGCTCACCGGCGTGGGGCCCTCCATCGCGTCCGGCAACCAGACGTGGAGCGGGAACTGAGCACTCTTGCCCACTGCTCCAGCGAAGAGCAACAGGCAGATGCCGATCATCATCCAGGGCTCGATGGCGCCGCTGGCCAGGGCCTGGGGCAGCTCCTGGAAGACCTCCGTGTAGTTGAGCGTGCCTACCGTGGTCCAGATGGCCATGATGCCCAGGCCGAAGCCCAGGTCGCCCACGCGGTTGACGATGAAGGCCTTCTTGGCCGCCAGGGCGGCGCTGCGCCGCCGATACCAGAAGCCGATGAGCAGGTAGCTCGAGAGCCCCACCAGCTCCCAGGCCGCGAAAAGCAGCAGGAAGTTGTCGGCCAGCACCAGCAGCAGCATGCTGAACATGAAGAAGTTGAGATAGGCGAAGAAGCGCCAGCGGCCGGGGTCGTGAGCCATGTAGCCGATGGAGTAGACGTGCACCAGCATGCCCACCGTCGTGACCACGATGAGCATCACAGCGGTCAGGGCGTCGACCCCGAAGTCCACGTCCACCCGGAAGTCGCCCGCCTCGATCCAGCGGTACAGCTCGAAGTGCAGCCCGCCCTCGCCGAAGGCGCCCACGATGAGGGTCTGATAGACGAGCGCCATGGCGATGATCCAGGTCACGACCATCACGGCCACGGCCACGACCCAGCTCCGACCAGCCAGGCGGCGCCCGACCAGTGCCGTCAGGGCGAAGCCGATGAGTGGCAGCGCCAGCAGCGCCAGGACCATCATCTGGTCCAGCTGCGTGCCGGTCGCGCCGGTCCCCGATGCCTCAGCGAAGAGCGGCACCCGCTACTCCCGCATGGACGCGTACTCGTCCACGAGTGGCGTCCTCCGGTTGCGGTAGATGGCGATGACGATGGCCAGGCCGACGGTGGCCTCGGCCGCCGCCACGGCCATCACGAACAGGGCGATGACCGCGCCCTGACCGGCCAGGGCGGGCACGAAGGCGCCGAAGGCCACGATGGCCAGGTTCACGGCGTTGAGCATCAGCTCGATGGACATGAGCATGGCGATGGCGTTGCGCTTGGCCAGGAAGCCGAATGTGCCGATAGCGAAGAGCAGCCCCGACAGGATCAGATAGGCGTCCAGCGACTGGCTCACGGTTCGTCACCGGTGACGATGGTGGTGCGGCCGGCGTCCGGCTCGTCACGTCGCGGCTCGCTCGTGGCGCTGCGCGACCCACCTCTAACGCCGCGCGACTCCAGCCGCGCCAGCGTGGGCGCCTGGTCCGCATCGCGTTCGCCCGGATCGACCGAGTCCTCGCGCTTGGCCAGGAAGATGCCGCCGATGACGGCCGCCAGGAGGAGCACGCCCACGACCTCGAAGGCGAAGACGTAGTCCGTGAAGAGCAGGGTGGCGACGGTCGTGGTCGTCGCCTCGGCGGGCGCCTCCGACACGTCCGGCCACTCGGTCGAGATGACAACGAAGATGAGCATCAGGGCCAGGACGATGGCGGCCAGGCCGCCCACCCAGGCTTGGTGGTGGAAGACGAGCCTGGCCGGTCCCGCCTTGGTCTGGGTCAGCATGATGGCGAAGAGGATCAGGACGCCGATGGCGCCGATGTAGATGAGCACCTGTGCCGCCGCCACGATGGGCGCGCCGAGCAAGACATAGATGCCCGCCAGTGCGCCGAACGAGAGCATCAGGAAGAGGCCCGCGCGGATGATGTCCTTGCCCATCACGACCATCAGGGCGGCACCCAGCATGAGGCCAGCCAGCAGCAGGAAGATCAGGTCATCCCACGCCCACCCGATGAAGGGGACGGTCTGGGGTAGCGCCACTCCCCGATAGCCCGGCTAGCGGGCGTGGGCGTGGCCGCCGGCGTTGCCGCCGCCAGCACCGTCGGCTGCGCCACCGGGACGGTGGTCGCCGCCATGTCCATGACCGTCGTGTGTGCCCTGACCGTTGCCCTGCGCACGCCCGTTGCCGTTGGTAGCGCCGGGCGGCAGCATCGGCAGCATGCGGCCCATGGGCAGGGACCGCCCGGCCGACTCGGCGCGTGACGCCCAATCGCGCTCCTTGCGCACCCAGCTCAGTTCCGTGTCGCGGTCGATGGCGCTTATGGCCATCAGGTCGATCATCGGCTCCGAGCGGCTGTCGTGGCTGAGCTCGAAGTCGGGCCCGCAGCGCAGCGCGTCATAGGGGCAGGCGTCGACGCAGATGCCGCACAGGATGCAGCGGCTCTCGTCCACGTCGTACTTCTCCAGCACGCGCGGCTTGGGCATCAGCGCGCCGGTGGGGCAGGTCTCGGCGCAGCGCCCGCAGGACACGCAGGGCGTCGTGTTGAGGCTCATGTCCAGCGGCGTGGTGACCAATGTGTCGAAGCCGGTGCGCATGAAGTCGTAGCAGGCCGCGCCCACGATCTCCTTGCACACGTTGGCGCAGCGGCCGCAGTCGATGCAGCGGGAAGGCTCGCGCAGGATGAAGGC
>JBBJNS010000154.1:0-4174 GCA_037720745.1 Candidatus Limnocylindrales bacterium | reverse complement strand
CAGAGCGTGCTCGACTCCCGCTCGATCCGCTGCCTCCGGAAGCCAGTCGTCGAGCGTCTCTCGTATCCGGGTCCGCGTCGTCGGCTCGTCATCGGTCTCGAGCAGTCCGGCGCGCCGTCTGACCATCTCGCCAAGCGCCCAGAAGGTGACCCCCTCGCCGTAGGCTGGTGAGCGGCCCTGGTGCCAGTAGACGGTGTCGCCGACCCCATCGATGTACTTAAGGAACTCCCAGGCCAGGCGGCTCTTGCCGATGCCGGCCTGACCGGTAATGGAGATAAGGCGAGCGCGCCGCTCACGCGCCGTGGCATGGAACAGATCCTTGAGCAGTCGCAGCTCGTTCTCGCGGCCGACGAATGGCGCCTCGAGTCCCTGCGAGCGGCCGGCCCCACCGCGCTTGGCGATGACTCGCAGTGCGCGGAACGCGGCGACCGGTGAGTCCTTTCCCTTGAGGACCTGATCACCGGCGGGCTCGAAGGCGATGGCGCTGCTGGTAGCTCGCTGTGTAGCCTCGCCCACAAGCACGGTGCCCGGCATGGCGACCGATTGAAGCCGGCTCGCCGTGTTGACCAGATCGCCGGCGACCATCCCCTGACCTTGAGCGCCGATGGTCACGGCCGCCTCACCGCTTAGCACCCCTGCGCGTAGTCGCAGACCATCGACGCCTAGCTCCGCGCCGAGGGTGCGAGCGGCATCGACGAGGTCCAGCCCCGCCCGGACCGCGCGCTCCGCGTCGTCCTCGTGGGCGGTGGGTGTGCCCCACACGGCCATCACGGCGTCACCGATGAACTTCTCGATGGTCCCGCCGTAGCGTTCCACGACCTCGCGCGCAACCTCGAAGTAGCGGGTGAGCATGTCGCGGACCGCCTCCGCGTCGCGGTCTTGGGCGAGGCTCGTGAAGCCGACGAGGTCCGCGAACAGGACCGAGACGAGCCGCCGCTCGGCCGTCGGGACGGCCGCGCCATGGACCGGGGCGCTGGCGGCGGCCTTGGGAACGCCGGGGTCTGCTCCCGCGAGCGTAGCGCCGCATTCACCGCAGAACTTCGCGGTCGCCTCGTTCGGGGCACCGCAAGTGAAGCAGCCCGCCGCGAGCCGGGTCCCGCACTCGAGGCAGAATTTTCGTCCTTCTGCGTTAGGCGCCGCGCAGTTCGAACAGATCAATAGGTGACTCCCCGCTAGTGCGTCCTCGACCGTCCGGCAGCGTAGCGCAGTCTCGAGGCCTCCGGACGGTGGCCGCTGCTACCATCGCGGTCCCCATGGATGAACGTCGCCGCCGCTACTACATCACGACGGCCATCGCATATCCCAACAATCGCCCCGGTCTGCACACGCTGTACGAGGTGATCGGGGCCGACGTCATCGCCCGCTGGCACCGCATGAGCGGCGACGACACTCGTTTCCTGACCGGCACGGACGAGCATTCGGTCAACATCCATCAGCGTGCCCAAGAGCTGGGGCTGGACACACGCACCTTCGTCGACGGGATGGTGGCTCACTTCAAGGGGGCGGAGGACGCGCTGGCCATCGCGCCGGACAGGTTCATCCGAACGTCGGACTCAGACCATCGGCGGGCGTCACAGGAGATGGTCCGCCGGGCCTATCGAAGCGGCGACATCTACCTTGGAACATACGAGGGTTGGTACTGCCCCAATGAGGGCTTCCGGTCGGCGGATGACCTGGAGGTCGGCGCCGACAGCGTGACACGCTGCCCGAATCACCCCGAGGTCGAGTTGCTGTGGCTGCGCGAACGGAACTGGTTCTTTCGCTTGTCGGCATATGGGGACCGGCTACTGGAGCACTTTCAGGTCGATCCGGATTGGGTCCAGCCGGAGTACCGCCGGAACGAGATGCTGGCCTTCATCCGTCAGGGCCTGGAGGACATCTCCATCAGCCGGGAGACCTTTCGCTGGGGCATCCCGTTCCCGATCCGTGCGGACGGGTCAGAAGCGGTCATGGTGGACGGATCGGCCGATCCGGACGCCGGTGTCATCTATGTCTGGTTCGACGCCCTCATCAACTACATCACTGGCGCAGGCTTCCCCGACCATCCGGAAGACTTCGAACGCTGGTGGCCGGCAGACCTGCACGTGATCGGCAAGGACATCAATCGATTCCATACTGTGATCTGGCCGGCCATGCTCATGAGCGCCGGACTCCCCTTGCCGCACAAGGTCTGGGTGCACGGCTTCCTGTCGCTCAAGGGCGAGCGCATGAGCAAGAGTCGCGGCAACTTCCTTGATCCCATCGCCGTTGTCGAGGCGCTGGGCACGGACGGGGCGCGCTACGTGACCCTGCGCGAGGTCCCCTTCGATCGAGACGCCGACGTCTCATGGGACTCCTTCGTGCGCCGCTACAACGCTGACCTGGCCAACGACTTCGGCAATCTCCTGAACCGGACGCTGACCATGACGGGGCGCTACCTGGCAGGCGAGCGCACGGCGTCCGCCACCGGGGGCACGCTCGGAGCTGCCTGGCCGGCCTTGTTGGAACGGTACGAGGCGAGCCTTCGAGGTTGCCTGCTGCACGATGCGCTGGCCGCCCTCTGGGACTTCGTGGGCGAGGCCAATCGGTTCGTGGAGACGGAGCAGCCCTGGGTGCTGGCCAAGGCCGTCAAGGGCGGCGATGCGGCTGCCGAGGAGCAGCTGCGCACCACGTTGGGCGACCTGCTGGAGGTTTGCCGGCTGGTCAGCCTTGCGGCGGCGCCGTTCATGCCCGGCGTGGCGGAGCGCGCCGCCTTGCAGCTCGGCGTGAAGTACCCCTACCGCCCGGATGGCAACGGCGGTCCACCGCTGGCAGAGCTACTGCGTTGGGGAGCGGTCCCTGCGGGTGGTCGCGTCGGCGCGCCGGAGCCGCTCTTCCCGCGACTCGAGTCGGAGGCCTTGGCCGACCCCTGACGCCCTAGACTAGCCTCAGAGTGGGCTCGCAGCAAAAGACGGAGGGCGTGAGATGGCTGAACACGGACAGATGGGGCACGTGGAGATCCCCGCCGATGACCCCGACCGCGCGAAGCGGTTCTACGGCGGGCTCTTCGGCTGGCAGTTCCAGGAGACGCCGGGCTTCGTGGGCTATCACATGTTCCAGGCGGGACCCGGCGAAGTCGGTGGTGCCATCGGCAAGCGCGGTGAGATGGCCCGCCAGACGATGGTCCAATACGTGACCGTCGACTCCATCGATGACGCTGTGGCCAAGGCGGCCGAGCTCGGCGGAGAAGTCCTCACGCCCAGGACTGAAGTCCCCGGCATGGGCTGGTACGGCGTCGTCCGCGACAGCGAAGGGGGCGAGATCGGACTTTGGGAGGAGACCGAGCAGAGCCCGGGCTGAGCGCACCAGCGGACGTGCGCCCTTGCGGCTGATCGACTCGCACGCGCATGTCCAGGCCGACGCCTTCGCGGCCGATGCTGATCTCGTCCTGGGCGCCGCGCGGCTGGCCGGCGTGGAGCGGCTCCTGGCGCCTGGCTGGGACCTGGCCTCGAGCCGGGACAGCGTGGCCCTGGCCGAGCGTTGGCCGCGCGTCGATGCCTCGGCCGGCATCCATCCCCATGCAGCAGCCACGGTCGACGAGGCCATGTGGGAGGCGATCGCGGCGCTCGCGCGCAATGAGCGCGTCGTGGCCATCGGGGAGACGGGCCTGGACTACGATCGTGGCTTCGCGCCGCGCGAGGCACAGCTGCTCAACCTGCGCCGCCATTTGGCGTTGGGCCTGGAGCTGGGCAAGCCCGTGATCCTGCACTGCCGCTCCCGACCGGGCGAGCGCGACGCGCAGGACGACCTCCTCCGGGAGCTGACTTCGGCCGACGTCGACGGGAGCGACGCGCGTTCCCGGCTGGAAGGCCGTCCGCCGGCGCTCCTGCATTCCTTCTCCGGACCTGTCGACTACGGCGAGCAAGCGTTGGCCCTGGGGCTGGCCATCAGCTTCAGCGGCCTGGTATTCCGGCGCGGCGAGGAGTCCAGTGCCATCGTGGCGCGGCTTGTGCCCGCTGAGCGCCTGCTGGTGGAGACGGACTCGCCCTACCTCTCGCCGCCAGGCGCGCCCCGCCGGCGCAACGAGCCGCGCTGGGTGGAGGTCACGGCTCGCTGGGCGGCCGAGCAGCGCGGGGCGGACCCCGACGCGTTGGGGGAGGATCTGCTGCGCGCCTACGACGCGACGTTCGGAACGGGTCGCTAGTGGTTAGGGCGT